>NZ_JBVJVY010000070.1:0-21568 GCF_055603265.1 Streptomyces sp. NPDC037288 | reverse complement strand
CCCCAGCCGGTGATCACCCCGTCGGTGTACGGCTTCTTCGCCTCCAGGCCGAAACCGGTCGCCCGGTGCCGGCGCAGCTGCTCGACCTCCTGGAAGGACCCCGGGTCCAGGAGCAGCTCGATCCGCTCCCGCGCGGTCAGCTTGCCCTTGGCGTGCTGCGCCTCGGTCGCGGCCGGCGCGCCGTCGAGGACCTCACGGCGGATGCGGTCGAGTTCGGCGATCCGCTCCTGCATCGTCATGGCGGACTCCCTTGCCGGTTCAGCTGGTTCGGTGGGCGACGTAGTCGCACAGGGTGAGCAGCGCGCGCCGGGCGGGCAGCTCGGGCAGCGCGCCGAGGGCCCCGCGTGCGTGGTCCAGGCGGCGGCGCAGCACGGCCTCCGTCTCGGCGAGGGCCGGCGAGCGGGCGAAGAGGTCCAGGGCGCGCCGCGCGGCCGTCGCCGGGACGGGGCCCGACGCCAGCAGCTCGCGCAGCTCGGCGTCGGCCGGGTCGGCGCTCTCCAGAACCAGCAGCACCGGCAGGGTGGGTACGCCGGCCAGCAGGTCGGTGCCGCGTTCCTTGCCGCTGACGTCGGCCGGGGACCGCAGGTCGAGCAGGTCGTCGGCGATCTGGAAGGCGAGGCCGAGGTGCTCGCCGTACTCGGTCAGCGCGGTCACGGCGGCCGGGGGTGCGCCGGCCTGGAGGGCGCCGATGCCGAGGGACATCGACAGCAGGGCCGCGGTCTTGCCCGCGAGCACCTGGAAGTAGTGGGTGACCGGGTCCTCGCCGGGGGCGGGGCCGGTCAGTTCGCGCAGCTGGCCGGCCACCAGGCGGCCCGCCGTACGGGCGTTGAGCTGTACGGCGTCGGGGCCGAGCTGCGCGGCCAGCTGGGCGGCGCGGGCGAGCAGCCAGTCGCCGCCCAGCACCGCGGCCCGTTCGCCGAAGCGGGCGTGGACGCTGGGCACGCCGTGCCGGGTGGGGGCGCCGTCCATGACGTCGTCGTGGTGCAGGGAGGCGATGTGGACGAGTTCGGCGATGACGGCGGCCTGGGTGACGCCGTCCCGCCACGGTTCGCCGAACTCGGCGCCGAGCAGCACCAGCAGCGGGCGCAGCCGCTTGCCGCCGGCCTCGGCGAGATAGCCGGTGAGCGCGCCGACACGGGGATCGCCGGCGTCCTGTGCCATGGCCAGCAGCCATTTCTCGACGCGTTCCAGGGATTCCCGCAGCCGTCCCGCCAAGCCGGGATCGTCGAGGTCGAGCCGGTCGAGCGGGCCGGTTTCCACGGGGTCGGCGTGTATTTCCGCCGCCGTCTTGCCGACGTGCCGCACAGTCATCGCCAGACCCTTCCGATACGTGGTGGAGCAGTGCCGGTTCCGCACCTGCGGACGACCACTCTCGGTACCGGTCTCCCCGCGTCTCAACTGCGGTGACATGAAGGTGCCAGCCAGTGCGGGCAGTGCCGGGAAACACGGACCGTCAGTTTCCTGCCACATATCCCGAAGGACCGGACCACAATCGCAGGACCGACGTTATGTTCCCGTCTCGAAAAGTCTCGGAAAGTTCTGCGGACTCCGACTCGGTCGGGCTCCGACTCCGTTGAAAGGGACGGGAATTGCGTACCCGATTCGCTCTCGCCGGCATGCTCGCCGCCGCCGTGCTCACCGCCGCCGCACCCGCCGCCCTGGCCGCCGGGGACGACGCGCGGCCCGCCACCCGATCCTGCGGCGCGCTGCGGCTGACGGGTTCGCTGCCCGTGCCGCCCGCGGGCATGGCGGTGCAGCAGGACGTCTCGATCGGTGCGGACTGCGCCCCGCGGCTCGGCGCGGTGCGGCTGGTGCCGGTGGACCGGGTGAAGGGGGCCGCGGCGGCACGGACGGCCGCCGCCGCCACGGACGGCACCCACCACGTCTCCGG
The DNA here is from genome assembly GCF_055603265.1 of Streptomyces sp. NPDC037288. Taxonomy (NCBI): domain Bacteria; kingdom Bacillati; phylum Actinomycetota; class Actinomycetes; order Kitasatosporales; family Streptomycetaceae; genus Streptomyces; species Streptomyces sp. NPDC037288. Next base: position 19,677 of record NZ_JBVJVY010000070.1, on the reverse strand, counting down.
CTGGAACGAGATGTACGACTGCTGCAACATCCGGATGACCGGCCTGTACACGACCTCCGACTGGACCACCGGCGGCGGCCGGGTCGTCAGCGCCTCCACCGACGCGAGCGAGCAGTACAACCGCGAGCCGTGGAACGCCGGCTGGTCACCGGCGTCGTCCACGCACAGCGCCGACTGCACGGCCGACTGCGCCGTCTCCCACACCGAGGCGCACGCGGACTTCACCTACCGGGGCATCTTCGACGTGACCGGGAACTGGTACGCCAACAGTCACCACTCGTACGTCGACCTGGGCGCCGACGGCACCGCCACCTGCCGCTTCGACGTCAATCTGCGCCACACCTTCGTCGGCTGGAACTGGCGGCACGGCTGCGCCTGACCGTGGCAGCAAGCTGCCAACGCCCCTGATCCGGTGGGCGCGTGCCTCCTACGCTCGTTCCTGCGCAGGCCCCGTGGACGTACCGACCGTGACGTCCGCCAGGCCTCAGCGCGACCCCGGCAAAACCGAGCCCGGCCTCATCACCACCTCCCCCAGCGGTCCGCAGAGGCCGGGCTCCGCCCTGTCGCGCCGCACAGACACGGACAAGTGCGCACACGAGGAGGCAGGCGGCCCCCATGACCACGGAACTCCGCGGCACACCGGCCCCTTCCGCGGTGCCGGTCCGCCCGCCACCGCCGCGCTGGGCTCGCTGGGCGGCGCACGCCGTGCCGCTGGTGGCGCTGCCCTCCTCCCTGTGGCGGCTGGCCATGGCCGCCGGAATCCCGGTCGGTTACAGCACGGCGGTGCTGCGCAGCGACTACGGCATCCCGGGCACCGGCTGTCTGATCCTGCCGCTGATCACCGTCCTGCAGGAGGCGGCGGCACTGCTCACCCTCGGCCTGGTCAGCGACTGGGGTCTGGTCGCGCCACGCCGGCTCCCGCTGATCGGGGGGCGGCCGGTGCGCACCTGGGCCGCGGTCGTCCCCGCCGCGCTCGGCGCGCTGGTCATGACGGCCGTCACCATCAACCAGTACCTCGCCTGGGACAAGGTCGACAGCGCCAACCTCACCGGTGTCCACCGCACCGTCATGGGCTGGGCCTACGCACCGCTGCTGCTGTGGGGGCCGCTACTGGCCGCGGTGACCGTCTCGTACGCCCTGCGGCGGCGACGGCGGTCCTGAGCCCCCGCGGCCGGAACCGGCGGCACCGCCCCTCCTGACCGTGGCAGCAAGCTGCCACGAACCGGGATGAAGAGGGTCCGTCCTTCCTACACTCGCCGAAATCCCCCACTGCACGGACCGTGCCGGGCACGCCCGCGCCACCGCCCAGCCGGGCACGCCGGGCTGGACACGCCGTGCACATGCTCACGAAGGAGTCTCATGTTCGGACGGATCGGACGGGCCGCCGTCCTCCGGCCCTGGCTGACCATCTCGGCCTGGATCGTCGCCGCGGTGGCACTGGCCGTGCTCGCCCCGCAGCTGAAGTCCACCGGCGACCAAGCCGACTTCCTGCCCTCGCACTACGAGTCGGTGCAGGCCGGCAAGGTGCAGGAGCGGGCGTTCCCGCGGCACGAGCAGCCGGCGGCCATCGCGGTCTTCCAGCGGGCCGACGGCGGCAAGCTGACCGCCGCGGACCAGGCCGAGGTCGCCGAGATCACCTCCCGTCTGCAGGGACTCGGCATCGACCACATCAAGCGGATCGAGACCAACAAGCAGGCCGTCTCGCCCAACCGGCAGATAGCCCTCGCCAGTGTCGTCGCCACCGTCAAGGACCCCTACGACCCAGGGCTGACGGACTCGGTGGAGAAGCTGCGCGACCAGGCCAAGCCGCTCCTGAAGGGAACCGGGCTGCGGCTTGGCATCACCGGGCAAGCGGCCAGCGCGCTGGACTCCAAGAAGGCGTCGGGCGACACGGACTCCATGATCATGTCGGCCACGCTGCTGCTCATCGTCGTCCTGCTGCTGCTCATCTTCCGTAGCCCGCTCATCGCCGTGCTCCCGGTGCTGATCATCGGAGTGGCCTTCATGGTCGCCACCGGACTGATCGCGACCGCGGCGGATCTCGGCGGTCTCAAGGCCGACAGTTCCATCTCCGCGATCCTGATCGTGGTCCTGTTCGGCGTCGGCACCGACTACATCCTCTTCCTGCTCTTCCGCCACCGTGAGCAGCTGCGTTCCGGGCAGGCGCCCAAACAGGCCATGATCACGGCGGTCACGCTGGTCGGTGAGACCATCGCGTCGGCGGCCGGGGCGGTCATCGTCGCCTTCATGGCGCTGCTGCTGTCCACCATGGGCATGCTCCGCACGATGGGTCCCTCGCTCGCGATCTCGGTGGCGGTCGCCCTGCTGGCGGGCCTCACCCTGGTGCCCGCCGTGTTCTCGCTTCTCGGCACCAAGGCGTACTGGCCGTCCAAGTCCTGGCGCAAGCAACCGAAGAACGCCCTGGCGGGCCGGATCGGCAGGCTCGCCGCACAACGCCCGGCGGCCGTCGCGACGGTCACCGGCGGTGTGCTGCTGGTGCTGGCCACCGGAGTGCTCGGCTTCCGCGCGGAGTTCGACACCACCAGCTCGCTGCCCCAGCACCTGGAGTCGGTGCAGGCCATGAAGGACCTGCAGCGCGGCTTCCCGGCCGGCGAGACCGACCCGACCACCGTGTACCTGGAGAAGGACGGCGGCGGCACCCTGACCAAGGCGGAGCTGGACGCCTACGGCGCCGCACTGGCCAAGGTGCACGGGGTGGGCCAGGTCTCACCCGCCGTGCTCGCCGGCGACGGCCGGGTCGCCCAGTACAGCGTGGTGCTGGACGACAAGCCCACCGGGGAGAAGGCCATCGAGCTGGTCTCCGGACCGCTCCGGAACGCCGCCCACCGGGCCGCGCCCGAGGGATCGACCGCGCTGGTCGGCGGCACCACGGCGGTGCTCGCCGACATCGAGAACGCGGTGAACCACGACTACAAGGTGGTCTTCCCGGCCGCGGGCATCGCCATCATGCTCATCCTCGGCTTGCTGCTGCGCAGCGTGGTCGCCCCCCTGTACCTCATGGTCTCGGTCGCGCTCGGCTTCGGTGCCACGCTCGGTGCCACCGTCTGGCTGTTCCAGCACAGCGAGGGCAAGAACGGGCTGCTGTTCACGCTGCCGGTGATCGTCTACCTCTTCGTGGTGGCGATCGGCACCGACTACAACATCCTGATGGTGGCCCGGCTGCGCGAGGAGATCGAGCAGGGTCTCAGTCCCCGGGAGGCCGCCGCCCGGGCCGTGGCCCGGTGCGTACCCACCGTCGCAGCCGCCTCGGTGATCCTGGCCGGCACCTTCGGCGTGCTGATGCTCGCCGAGAACTCCATGCTCCAGCAGATGGGCTTCGCGGTGGCGTTCGGCATCCTGCTGTCCTCCTTCGTGATGGCCATGCTTCTGGTGCCCGCCCTGACGACGATGCTCGGCCGCCGCGCCTGGTGGCCGGGGCACAAGGTGGCCGCCACCCCGGCACCGGCCCCCGTCCCGGACGACGAGCACACGCTCGTGTGACCGATGTGATCCCTGCGAGAGGAGGGCGCCGTCCGGTCCCCGCCACCACGAGAGGTGGCGGGGACCGGACGGCGCATGCCCTATGGAGCTCACCCTTTTCCTGTTCGTCGCCGCCGTCACCCTGGTCGTCACCGTGGCACTCCTGTCGATCGGGGCTCGGCGCCTGCTGGGGCTGAGAATAGGCAAGGTGCGTGCCGCCCTCACCGGCCTGGTGGCCATGGGGGCCAGCGGCCTGATCGGCGCGGCGATGGGCGAGGCCCGTCGCGGGGCCCTGGTCTCGGTGCAGATCGGGCTGACCGTGCTGGTCGCGGTGGGCTTCCTCGCCGTGTCCGAGGCGGTGGTGCCCTCCGGTTCGCTGTCCGGGCTGGTCCGCTGGCCGGGAGCGGTGCGCCGCCGGCTGGCCCGCACCCGTCGATACGGGCAGCTGAGCCGGATCGCGATGCGCCACGGGCTGGGCAGCGCGCTGCGTGGCCGGGGCCGCGGCGGGCCGGAGGCGGCGCTCGAGCGCGAGCAGTTCGCGGTGCGGCTGCGCCTCGCCCTGGAGGAGGCCGGGGCCACCTTCGTCAAGCTCGGCCAGGTCCTGTCCACCCGTTACGACCTGCTGCCGGCCGAGTTCGTGACGGAGCTGACCAAGCTGCAGCACCAGGTGACGGCCGAGCCCTGGGAGCAGGTGCGGCAGGTGCTGAGCGACGAACTGGGCCGGCAACCGGACGTGGTCTTCGCCGCGTTCGATCCCGAGCCGCTCGCCGCGGGCTCCATCGCCCAGGTACACCGGGCCCGGCTGACCACCGGCGAGGAGGTGGTGGTCAAGGTGCAGCGGCCCGGCGCCCGGGCGGTGGTCGACCGGGACCTGGACATCCTGTTCCGGATGAGCCGCAAGGTCGAGGAACACACCGCGTGGGGCCGGGACATCGGTGCCCTGGAACTCGCGGAGGGATTCGCGGCCTCCCTCAACGAGGAGCTGGACTTCCGTATCGAGGCGCGCAACATGGCCACGATCCGGGCCGCGGCGAGCCGCCCAGGCATGGTCTCCACGGTCCGGATGCCGCTCGTGCACGAGGAGCTGTGCAGCCGCCGCGTGCTGGTGCTGGAGCGGCTGCCCGGCATCCCGCTGAACACGGCGGACGCCCTCATCGAGCAACGCGGCCTGGACCGCACCGAGCTGGCCCGGCAACTGCTGGAGTGCGTCCTGGAGCAGATCATGATCGGCGGGGTGTTCCACGCCGACCCGCACCCCGGCAACATCATGCTGCTCGACGACGGCAAGCTCGGCCTGCTCGACTTCGGCTCGGTGGGCCGTATCGACCGGGTGCTGCGGGCGGCACTGGGCAATCTGCTGCTGGCCATCCACCGCAGCGACCCGGTCGCCCTCGCCGACGCGCTGCTGGAACTCGTCGAGCGCCGCGAGGACATCGACGAGATGCGTCTGGAGCGTGCCCTGGGCCGGTTCATGGCCCGCCATCTCACCCCGGGGGTACGGCCCGACCGCGAGATGTTCGCCGACCTCTTCCTGCTGGTCGCCCGGCACGGGCTGACCGTGCCCCCGGAGATCGCCGCCACCTTCCGGGCCCTGGCGACCCTGGAAGGGGCCATGGAGCAGCTGGTTCCGGGCTTCGACATCGTCGCCGAGGCCCGGGCCTTCGCCGCGGAGCAGCTGGAGCGCAAGCTGACGCCGCAGTCCGTCGGCCGGGTACTGGCGGAGGAGACGCTCGCGCTGGCCCCGATGCTGCGCCGGCTGCCGCGCCGGATCGAGCGGATCACCGACTCGCTGGAGCACGGGCGGCTGGGGGTGCAGGTCCGGCTGCTCGCGGACGAGCGCGACCGCCGTTTCGTACGGTCCCTGGTGCACGATGTGCTGCTGGCGTTCCTGGGCGGTATCACCGCGCTGGTCGGAGTGCTGCTGCTCGGCACCCGCAACGGTCCCCAGCTCAGTCCCTCGCTCACCCTCTACCAACTGCTCGGCTACAACGTGCTGGTGGTCAGCTCCGTCCTGGTGATCCGCGTGGTGTTCACGGTCTTCCGGTCCCAGCGGCGGCTCCCCGGGCGCTGACCCGGGGGGAGCCACCGGCTGGCGGGCTCAGACGGCCGTGAACTTCACCGGCAGACTGCTGTAGCCGTACAGGAAGTTGGAGTACACCCGCCGGGCGGGGCCGCGGGACTCCACCGCGCCGACCATGTCCCGCAGTGCCGCCAGAAGCGCCTTCAGCTCCTCACGGCCGAGAAACGCGCCGAGGCAGAAGTGCGGGCCGAATCCGAAGGTCACGTGCTTGTTGGGGGTACGGCCCAGGTCGTAGCTGCGCGGGTCGGCGAAGACACTCTCGTCGAAGTTGGCGGAGCTGTTCCACAGCGTGACGACGTCGCCCGCCGGTATGGTACGGCCGCCGATCTCCACGTCGACCAGGGCCCGGCGGCCGAAGTGCATGGCCGGTGTGGTCCAGCGCAGCACCTCCTCGGCGGCGCTGTCCACGCCGACCTCGCCGGCCTTGAACGCCCGCCACTGCTCGGGGTGTTCGATGAAGCCGAGGACCGCGCCGATGGACGCCATCCGGCTGGACTCGTCGCCGCCGATGATGAGGCTGTAGCAGTTGAGGACGATCTCCTCCTCGGTCAGCGGCCGGCCGTCGATCTCACCGGTGGCCAGCGCGCTGATGACGTCGTCGCCGGGGTTCCGGCGGCGGCTGCGTGCCAGGTCGGAGAAGTAGAGCAGGATCTCGTTGCGGGCGAGCCAGGCGTCATCCGCCGTCCCCTCGCTGCTGTCCGCGCTCAGCACCTGCTTGTTCCAGTCGAGCAGCGGCTGGCGGTCCTGCGGGGGGACGGCCATCAGATCGCAGATGGTGCCCATCGGGATGTGCTCGGCGATGGCCTCCGCGTAGTCGAAGCCGTCCCCGTCCAGCACCTGGGCGAGCAGGTCGCGGGTGCGCAGGCGCACCTGCTCGACCACATGGCGCAGGGCGCGCGGCGAGAACGACCTGAGCATCAGGTTGCGGATGGCGCGGTGGCGGGGCCCGTCGGTGACGGCGAGCATCTTCCCGGCCGCCGAGTCGCCGCCCTGCAACAGCGTGGCGAGGACATTGCCGCGTTCGGAGGTGAACCGGTCGTTGTCCTTGTAGACGGCCAGGACGTCGGCGTACCGGGTGAGCGCCCAGAAGCCGGGCCGCCCCTCGGCGGGCCGGTGGTGGTGGACCGGACGCTCGGTCCGGAACCGCTGCCAGAGATCGTGCAGGTCGCTGGGGTCGGGGGTGACGAAGGTGCGCGGGTCGGTGAGGTCCACGGCGTCCAGGTCGCCGTGGGTGGCCTGGACGGTCTCGGTCGCAGTCATGTCCGCTCTCACTGTCTGTTGCACGGTTCAGGGTTCGGTGGGTGGGGGCCGGGGTGTGACTCGGCGCGCCGCCGGATGCCGCGCAGCCACTCGTGGCGGATGACGCCGCTGGGCAGGCGGATGAGCATCCAGTAGCGGGCGAACCGGCGCCGGGTCGCCTCGTCGGTGCTGCGCACCCGCGTCTCGGTGGTCAGCCGTCCCTCGCCGACGCGGAAGTCGAAGGCGACCTTGTAGTGACCGGGCCGGTCGAAGGCGGCGAAGGAGTCCGCCACCGGCTCGGCCAGCCGGGCCGGTCCCTTGGGCTCCTCGGTGGCGACGACCGCCCCGATGACCAACTGACGGGGGTCACGGTGCAGTTCGGTGAACCCGCCGCTCGTCATGGAGGCCAGGAAGGACTGGTCGGCCTTGTCCCGCCGGGTGCCGAAGGAGCCGGCCAGCATCAGCGCGTGGAAGACGGGGACGTCCCGCCAGCGGGTCTCGTCGACCGCGCGCAGCACATGTTCAGGCAGGGCGTGCACCTCGGTCGAGTGCCGTTCGCGGTGGTCCCAGTGCGGCAGCAGCCGGTCCATTGCCCGCTCGTCCATGTCAGTCGTTCCCCTCCCCGGCCGGGGCCGGCTGCCGGGTGCGCCGCTGGAAGCCCAGGGCCATGACGGTGAACAGCAGGCCGCCGAGCATCCAGTAGGGCTCGTAGACGAGGATGCTGAAGCGGTCCTCGCCGGTCAGCGGTGCTTTCCGCTGACCCGCGAGGTAGACCGCCAGGTCCACCATGGCGGGCGCGGCGTGGAACACCATCAGCAGCGCGCAGCCCCAGGCGCCGAGGAGTACCAGGCGGCGCGGGAAGAACAGGCCCCAGCGCTGCACGAGGGCGAGCGCGAGGGCGGCCCCGCCGAGGTTCATCGGAATGGCGATCAGGTCGATGACGAACAACGGCTTGTTGTCGACCAGGGATTCACCGGGCGGCAGCCCGAAGGTGCCGCCCAGTGCCCAGTAGGTATGGAACGCCGCGAACATGACCATCCACGCGCATGCGGTGAAGGCCGTTCTGCGCTGCCATGCCGTCGCGGGCGCGGTGCATCGGGCCCGCTCGGTGACGCGGGAAGTGGTGCTGTTGACGGCAGCGGGTGTGCTTTCCATGACGTTCCAATCGCGGTGGACGGTTATTCCGTCGCTTGCCGGTTCAGGTGGGCAGCTCGGATCCATACCCCATCGGGCAGCCGTAGACTGTCTCACCGTCGGCGTCTGTGTCCCGCTGTCCGGCAGGTGTGGCGTGAACCTGACTGCGAGCCGCGTGCAGTTCGGGAAAGAACCACTTGTCCAGGGTGGAGCGCAGGAACTCCGAGCCCGAACTGCCGCCGGTGCCCGGCCGGGTGCCGAGCGCGCGGACGACCAGCAGCCAGTGCTGGTAGCGCCAGTGGTGGAAGAGGGCATCGTACTCGAGGAGGTGCTCAGCGGTGTCCCGCAGGTCCTCGTCGGGCCGGCCGGGGGCGAAGAGCTCCTCGGGGGTGAGCCCGCGGCGCAGCAGGACCTGGCCGAACACGTCGCTGAGGTTGGGCTCGTGGAAACGGCTGAGCAGCCGCTCCCGCTCGGCGACGGTGGCGCCGGGCAGGTTCAGGTAACGCCGGTCACGCAGCCCGGAGATCATCTCGACCTCGCGGAACTGCACGGACTGGAAGCCGCTGGACTCCCCCAGCGCGCCGCGGAACTCGTTGAACCCGGCGGGCGTCATGGTGGCGAGCACGTCGAGGTGGCCGAGCCACAGCTGGCCCATCCGGTTCAGTCGGCGCAGACCGCGGCGGGCGGCTGTGAACCGCTCGTTCCGCAGCGCGTCGCGCACGCTCTCCAGCTCGTGCAGCGCGCAGGAGAACCACAGCTCGAAGGCCTGGTGGGTGACGATGAACAGCAGTTCGTCGTGGGCGTCGGTGCGCGGGCGCTGAAGCGTCAGGAGTTCGGGGACCTCCAGGTACGAGCCGTAGGAGAGCGGTTCCGTGGAAGCGGTGGTAAGGGTCAGGGGTTCGGCGACGGTGTCGGTCATGGGATGGTCCCCTCGGTGGGCGTCGCTCAACGGGCGGCGGCGCTACGGTAGGTGCGGACGGCCAGCGGGGCGACGACCGCGAGGATCAGCGCCATCCAGGCCAGGCTGAGGACGACGGGGTGGTCGTTCGGGAAGGAGTGGCGGGCGGTCGCCGCCGGGTTGCCCCACAGCTCGCGGCAGGCGCCGACCACGGAGCTCAGCGGGTTCCACTCGGCGGCCACGGTCAGCCAGTGCGGCAGCCCGGTGAGTGGGATGAAGGCGTTGGACAGGAACAGCACGGGCATCAGCAGCAGCGACGGCACCGACGAGGCGGTCGTGGGGTCGCCGAGCGAGAGCCCGATGAGCGCGCCCAGCCACGCCATCGTGAAGCCGAAGAGCAGCAGGATGCCGAATCCGGCGAGCACTCGGGGCACGTCCGTGTGGGTGCGCCAGCCGATGCCGAGGCCGACGGCGGCCATGGCGACGCAGCTGAGCGCGCGCAGCACGGTGTCGCCCAGGGTGCGGCCGACGAGCACGGCCGCACCCGACATGGGCAGGGAGCGGAAGCGGTCGACGAGCCCGTTGCGCAGGTCGTCGACGGCGCCGACCGCCGTGCCCGGTACGGCGCTCATGACGCCCTGGACGAAGATGCCCGCCATGATGAACTCGGCGTAGTCGCCGTGCGGCACCTCGATGACGCTGCCGAAGAGCACGCCGAAGAGCAGCACGAACACCATGGGCAGCAGGACCGCGTTGACCAGCCGGCCCGGTGCCCGTCGCAGGTGCCGCAGATGCCGTTCCAAGCAGATCAGGCCGTCGTTCAGTCCCGTCAGCAGCCCGTCGCGGGGCGCCGTTTCCGTCAGTGCGCTCATGCCGCGCTCCACTCCTCGCTGCGCTGCCCGCTGTGGTCGTCGCTGGGGGCCTCGGTCCGGTCGTGCGTGCCGCTGCGTCCGGTGAGGCTGAGGAAGACGTCGTCCAGGGAGGGGCGACGGATCGCGAAGTCCGTCACCGTCACCCCGGCGGCCCGCAGCGCCACGGCCGCCTCGGCGATGTCGTGCAGGCCGCCGTCCACCGGCACGGACAGCACCCGGCCGGCATCGTCGGTGAACGGCACCGCGCCCGCGGCACGGCTGAGCGCGGCGGTCGCGGCGGGCCGCTGGGCCGGGTCGGCGAGTGCCACCTCCAGGCGCTCGCCGCCGACCCTGCGCTTCAGCTCGTCCGAGGTGCCCTCGGCGATCACCCGGCCGGAGTCCACGACCACGATCCGGTCGGCCAGTTCGTCGGCCTCCTCCAGGTACTGGGTGGTGAGCAGCACGGTGACCCCGGACGCGACCTCCTCCCGGATCATCGCCCACAGGGCGAGCCGGCTGGCCGGGTCGAGTCCGGTGGTCGGCTCGTCCAGGAAGAGCACGGACGGACGGGCGACCAGACTGGCCGCCAGGTCCAGCCGGCGGCGCATGCCTCCCGAGTACGTCCCGGAAGGCCGGCCGGCCGCGTCGGTCAGGTCGAACCGGTCCAGCAGTTCGGTCGCCCGTTGCCCGGCGGCCGAGCGGCTCAGCCGGTGCAGCATGCCGATCATCCGCAGGTTCTCGGCGCCGGTGAGCTGTTCGTCGACGGCCGCGTACTGGCCGGTGAGGCCGATGGCCCGCTGCACCTGCCGGCGCTCGCGCACCACGTCGTACCCGGCCACCCGGGCGGTGCCCGCGTCGGGTTCGAGCAGGGTCGCGAGGATGCGGACCGTCGTGGTCTTGCCCGCGCCGTTGGGGCCGAGCACGCCGAGCACGGTTCCGGCGGGGACCGCGAGATCGATGCCGCGCAGGGCCTCGTGGTCGCCGTACCGCTTGCGCAGTCCTTCCGCGTGTATCGCCAGCTCCACTGTTCGCTCCTCACTCACCGCGGACTCGGTCCGCGAGGATTCGGCCGATCTCGGCGATCGGCCCCGGACGGGTCATCTCGTCGTGGGCGCAGGCGACTTCGTGGATATCCAGCCGTCCGGCCACGTGGGCGTGCCAGGTGTCGACGCTCGGGGCGTCCGTGCCGCGGCCCTCGGTGGCCAGGAAGTACAGGATGTCGCCGTGGTACGTGCCGGGCCGCAGGGCGTCGCCGACGGCCTGGTTGTTGGCGGCGACCCGCTCGATGGCCGCCACGTGCCGGGCCGTGAGGCCGGCCAGACCCGTCTCGCCCGAGCCGAGCAGCTCCGCCACGGCCGCGTGGTCGAGCGGACGGCCGCCGCCGGCGGGTGCCCGCCCGGTCAGCCCGGCGAGTCCGCGCAGGAAGTCGTCGCCGTGGTGCTCGACGTGCTTGCGGCCAGTCGGGTAGGCGTCGAGCAGCGCGAGCAGCGCGACCTGTTCGCCCGCGGCCTGCAGCCGGGTGGCCATGAGGTGGGCGACCAGGCCGCCGAAGGACCAGCCGAGCAGGTGGTACGGGCCGTGCGGCTGCACCCTCCTGATCTGTGCCAGGTAGTCGTCGGCCATCTCCTCGGCGTTCGCCGGGAGCCGGCCGGTACCGGTCAGTCCGCGCGCCTGCAGCGCGTACACCGGACGGTCGCGTTCCAGGGCCGGTACGAGCCCGGAGTAGACCCAGCCGACGCCGAGTCCGGGGTGCACGCAGAACAGTGGCGGCAGGCTGCCCGTGGAGCGCAGCGGCAGCAGGACCTCGAGGGCGTCGTCGAGGGTGTCGTCGCCGAGCCGGGGGGCGAGCCGGGCGACCGTCGGCGCCTCGAACATGGTGCGGACGGTGAGGTTCGCGCCGAGCGCCTCGCGGATCCGGCCGGCCAGCCGCATGATCAGCAGGGAGTGGCCGCCCAGGTCGAAGAAGTCGTCGTCCACGCCGACCCGTTCGACTGCGAGCACCTCGGCGAACAGCAGGCACAGCAGCTCCTCGCGCTCGGTGCGCGGCGCGCGGTACTTCCGGGAGGAGGTGAACCCGGGTGCGGGCAGGGCCCGTACGTCGAGCTTGCCGTGGTGCGACAGCGGCAGCGCGTCGAGGGTCACGAACGCGGCGGGCACCATGTACTCGGGCAGGGCGGCGGCGACCAGCGTGCGCAGTTCGTCCGTGCCGGGTACGGCGTCCCCGGTGAGGTAGGCGACCAGGCGCTGGTCGCCCGCGGTGTCCTCGCGCAGCACCACGGCGGCCCGGCCGACACCCGGGTGCCCGGTCAGGACGGACTCGATCTCCCCGGTCTCGATGCGGAAGCCGCGCAGCTTGACCTGCCCGTCACCGCGGCCGTCGTAGACGAGCCGGCCCTCGGCGTCCCAGTGGGCCAGGTCGCCGGTGCGGTACATGCGCGCCCCGGCCGGCCCGAACGGGTCGGCGACGAAGCGTTCGGCGGTGAGCGCGGCCCGGTCGAGGTAGCCGCGCGCCAGGCTCGCGCCGGCGATGTACAGCTCGCCGCGCACGCCGGCGGGGGCCGGGCGCAGCCAGGCGTCGAGCACGTAGGCCCGGGTACCCGCGAACGGGCGGCCGATCGGCACGGGTCCGGCAGGCAGCTGCTGCCCCGGTTCGATGCGGTACTGGGTGCAGTTGACGGTGGCCTCGGTCGGTCCGTAGACGTTGACCACGGTGGTGCCGGGCCTGCGGATCCGGAATCCGGCGAGGGCCTCGCCCGTCAGCGCCTCACCGCCGAGCAGGAGTTCACCGCTCGGGACGTTGGCGTCGGGTGCCGACCCGAGCAGCGGCAGATGGCTGGGAGTCGCCTTCAGGAAGGTGATGCCGGTACCGGTGGCCGGTGCGTCGTCGAGGGCGGCGATCCGGACCCGGCCGCCGGTCACCAGCGGTGTGTACAGGGCGGTCACGGTCAGGTCGAAGGTGACCGGTGAGTGCAGCAGCGCGGTGCCCGCGGCGCTCGGGTACGCGGCCGCCGCCCAGCTGAGGTAGTCGGTGACCGAGCGGTGTTCGACCACCACGCCCTTGGGGCGGCCGGTCGAGCCGGAGGTGTAGATGACGTACGCCGGGTGGGCCGGGCGGAGCGGAGCGGTGCGGTCCGCGTCCGTGAGGCCGGTGCCGTCCCGCGAGTCAAGGTCCCGCAAGGTGTCGGGGTGGTCGAGCAGCAGCGGGCTGTGACCGGTGGGCAGGGCGGCCACCGTGTCGCGGTCGCCCAGCAGCAGCACGGGCTGCGCGTCGGCGAGCACGAACCGCGTGCGCTCGGCCGGGTGGTCGGGGTCGAGGGGCAGATAGGCCGCACCGGACTTCAGCACCGCGAGCAGCGCGACCACCAGGCCGGCCGAGCGGGGCAGGGCGATCGCCACCACCCGCTCGGGTCCCGCGCCACGGTCCACCAGCAGCCGGGCGAGCCGGTTGGCGCGGGTGTCGAGCTCCTCGTAGGTGAGAGTCGCGTCGTCGGCGACGACCGCGGTGGCGTGCGGGGTCCGCCGTGCCTGGGCCTCGATGAGCGCGGGCAGCGGCTCCACCGGGACCTCGCGGGTTCCGCCGTCTCCGAGGGAGAGCAGCCGCCGCCGCTCCTCGGGCGTGAGCACGTCGAGGGTGCACACGGGTGCGTCGGGCCGCTCGGTGGCCGCGGTCAGCAGGATGTTCAGTCGCCCGGCCAGCCGCTCGGCGGTGCTCCGGTCGAACAGCTCGGTGTTGTACTGCAGCACCCCGTCGACGCCGGCCGGCGTACCCGCGGTGTCGAAGCGTTCGCCGAGGTGGACGGCCAGGTCGAACTTGGCCACGGCGGAGTCCGCGGGGTAGGGGCTGGTGGTGAGTCCGTCGAGCCGGAAGTCGGCCTCGGCGTTGTTGTGGACGGAGAGCAGCACCTGGAAGAGGGGGTGCCGGGCCAGCGACCGGGCCGGGTTGAGCACCTCGACGAGCCGCTCGAACGGCAGGTCCTGGTGGGCGTAGGCGGCGAGGTCGGTCTCCCGGACCCGGGCCACCAGCTCCCGGAAGGTGGGGGTGCCGGAGGTGTCGGTGCGCAGCACCAGGGTGTTGACGAAAAAGCCCACGAGGTCGTCGAGGGCGTCGTCGGTGCGGCCGGCGACCGGCGTGCCGACGGGGATGTCGGTGCCCGCGCCCTCCGCGGTGAGGACGGCGGCGAAGGCAGCCTGGAGCACCATGAACATGCTGGCGCGGGTGTCGTGGGCGAGGCGGGCGAGCCGGGCGTGCAGCGGGGCGTCCAGGGTGAAGGGCACACCGGCGCCCTGGTTGCCGAGCACCGCCGGCCGGGGCCGGTCCAAGGGCAGTTCGAGCTGGTCGGGCAGGTTGGCCAGGGTCCGCTTCCAGTGGGCGATCTGCTGTGCCGCGACGCTCCTCGGGTCCTGCTCGTCGCCGAGCACCCTGCGCTGCCACAGGGCGTAGTCCGCGTACTGCACGGGCAGTGGTGCCCAGGCGGGTGCGGTGCCTGCCCGGCGGGCGGCGTAGGCGGCGGCGAGGTCGCGGGCCAGCGGGGCCATCGACCAGCCGTCGGTGGCGATGTGGTGCACCACCAGGAGCAGCACGTGCTCCTCGGGCGCGGTGCTGAACAGCACGGCGCGCAGGGGGACTTCGCAGGTCAGGTCGAAGCCGCGGGCGGCCTCCGCGGCCAGCAGCGCGTCGACCGTGTCCTCGGTGGTGTCGGTGAAGGTGAAGGCGGTGCCGGCGGGCAGCACCTGCTGGCGGGGTTCGCCGTCGGTGGCAGGGAAGACCGTGCGCAGGGTCTCGTGCCGGGCCACCACGTCGGCGAGGGCCGTGTCGAGCGCGTCCCGGTCGACGGGTCCGTGCAGCCGTACGGCCAGCGGGACGTTGTAGGTGGCGCTCGGGCCCTCCATGCGGTTGAGGAACCACAGCCGGCGCTGGGCGAAGGACAGCGGCACCGCTTCGGGCCGGTCCGCGGCGCGCAGCGGAGGCCGCGCGCCGCCGGCCGCGGCGACCCGTGCGGCCAGCTCCGCGGGGGTCGGAGCCTCGAAGAGGGCGCGGATGGCGAGTTCCACCCCGAGGTCGGAACGGACCCGGCTGACCAGGCGGGTGGCGAGCAGGGAGTGGCCGCCGAGGGTGAAGAAGCTGTCGTCGACGCCCACCGTCTGCAGGCCCAGCACCTCCGCGAAGAGGGCGCACAGCGCCTCCTCCTCCGCGGTCTCGGGTGCCCGGCCGGTGGTGGAGCCGGCGAGTTCAGGAGCAGGCAGCGCCTTTCGGTCGACCTTGCCGTTGGGGGTGAGCGGGAACTCGTCGAGGACGACGGTGGCGGAGGGCACCATGAACTCGGGCAGCACCGCGCCGATGTGCTCGCGCAGGGCTTCCGGTTCCGCGCGCCGGCCCTCGGCCGGGACCACGTAGGCCACGACCCGCTTGTCGCCGGGCTCGTCCTCGCGTACGACGACCACTGCGTGGCCGACGGTCTCGTGCTGCGCGAGCACCGACTCGATCTCGCCGAGCTCGATGCGGAAGCCCCTGACCTTGACCTGGTCGTCGGCGCGGCCGGCGAACTCCAGCTGCCCGTCGGCACGCCACCGGCCGAGGTCCCCGGAACGGTAGAGACGGGAGCCGGCCGGGCCGAACGGGTTGGCCACGAACCGTGTCGCGGTCAGTCCGGGCCGCTCGTGGTAGCCGCGGGCGAGGCCGGGTCCGGTGATGTACATCTCGCCTACGCCGCCGGGGGGCACCGGGCGCAGCCAGCGGTCCAGCAGGTACACGCGGGAGTTGACGAAGGGGTGCCCGATGGGCGGGGTGCCGCCGACGCCGAGCGGACCGCTCATCGTGGCGCCCACGGTGGTCTCGGTCGGGCCGTAGCCGTTGAGGAGGCGGCGGCCCGGCGCCCAGCGGGCGACGAGTTCGGGTGTGCAGGCGTCACCGGTGGAGACGAGGGTGGCCCCGGCGAGCACGTCCGGGCCGGCCGGGAGGGAGGCCAGCGCGACCGGCGGCAGCGTGGCGTGGGTGACCCCGTGCTGGCGGACCAGGGCGGCGAGCGGATCGCCCGGCAGCAGGTCGTCGGCGGAGCCGAGGACGAGTGCGGCGCCGGAGAGCAGGCCCATCGACAGGTCCCAGAAGCCGGCGTCGAAGCTCACCGAAGCGAACTGCAGCACCCTGCTGCCCGGGCCCGCCTGGACGGCGTCGGCCTGGGTGGCGACCAGGCTCGCCAGGCCGTGGTGCGGGACCACGACCCCCTTGGGGCGGCCGGTCGAACCGGAGGTGTAGATGATGTACATCGGGTGTGCGGTGGTGAGCGGGGCGAGCCGTTCGCCGTCGGTGATGTCGCCGTCGTAGCAGGCGGCGACGGCGGCCGAGGTCCCGGGGTCGTCCAGGACCAGCCGGGGCACGTCCGGTGCCAGATCGCCGAGCGCTCCGGCGGCCGTGGTGGTGAGGAGCAGGCCGGGCCGGGCGTCGGCCACCATGAAGGCGAGACGGTCGACCGGGTAGGCCGGGTCGAGCGGCAGATACCCGGCACCGGCCTTGAGGACGGCCCACAGGGCGACGACGAGGTCCACCGAGCGGGGCACAGCCACGGCGACGAACTGCTCGGGGCCGACGCCGAGTTGGACGAGCCGGCGGGCCAGCCGGTTGGCGCGGGCGTCGAGTTCGGCATAGGAGACGGTCGTGTCGCCGAAGAGCACCGCGGGCGCGTCGGGCGTCTCGGCCACCCGGGCCCGGAACAACTCGGGCAGGGTCGCCGGGGGGATCTCGCGGGCGGTGTCGTTGAAGTCGCCGAGCAGGCGCCCGCGCTCCGCCGTGGAGAGCACGTCGAGCCGGCCGACGGGCCGGCCGGGATCGGCGACGACGGCCGTGAACAGCCGCACCAGCCGGTCCAGGACGGACCGGGCGGCCGTCTCGTCGAACAGGTCGGGGGCGTAGCACAGCCGCAGGTGCAGATCGTCGCCCATCAGCCCGGCGGCGAGGTTGAGCGGGTAGTGGGCGCCGTCGCGGCCGTCGACACCGCTGAAGCGGACGCCGTCGACCTCGAGTTCCTCGGTGGTCGGGTCGACGGGGTAGTTCTGGAAGACGAGCGTGGTGTCGAACAGCTCCTGATGGCCGGAGAGCTGCTGTACATCGGTGAGCCGGACGTGCTGGTGGGCGAGGAGCCCGGCCTGCTCGGCCTGGAGCCGGGTGAGCGCTTCCACGAGCGATTCCTCGGGACGGAAGCGGACCCGCACCGGCAGCGTGTTGATGAACAGCCCGACCATGGTGTCGACGCCCGGGATCTCCGGAGGCCGGCCTGAGACGATGGCGCCGAACACCACGTCGTCGCGGCCCGTGAGGGCGGACAGCAGCAGCGCCCAGACGCCCTGGACGACGGTGTTGACGGTGAGCGAGCGGCTGCGGGCGAAGGCCAGCAGCGCGGCGGTGATCTCCGCCGGTACCTCGTGCCGCAGCCAGCCGGGCCGGACCAGCTCCCGGCCGCGGTGCACCGGAGCCACCAGGGTCGCTTCGTCGATGCCGTCCAGAGCGGTGCGCCACGCCTCGCGGGCGGTGTCGGCGTCCTGGCCGGCGAGCCAGGCCAGGTAGTCGCGGTAGGGGGTGACCGGGCGCAGTACGGCCGGGTCGCCCTTGCTGCCGTACAGCTCGAACAGCTCCCGCACCAGCACCGGGACGGACCAGCCGTCCATCAGGATGTGGTGCTTGGTCAGCATCAGCCGGAAGCGGTCGGGGCCGAGCCGGAAGACGGTGAAGCGCAGCAGCGGCGGGCGGGTCAGGTCGAAGCCGCGCGCCCGGTCCTCGTCGGCGTGCCGGGCGAGCTCGGCCTCCTGCTTGTCCGCGTCCAGGGCGCTGAGGTCGATCTGCGCCCAGGGCACCTTGACGTGGCTGTGCACGAGCTGCACCGGCTCGGCCGACCGGTCGTGCCGGAAGCCGACCCGCAGGTTGGCGTGCCGCTTGAGCAGGGCCCGCGCGGCCAGCCGCAGGGCGCGCGCGTCCAGGGGGCCCTCGAGGTCGAGGAGGAGCTGGTGGACGTAGAGGTCCGGTCCGTCCTCGTCGTACAGGGCCTGGAACAGCATGCCCTCCTGCAGTGGCGACAGCGGGAGGACGTCCTCGATTGCGGACTTGCTCACTTGGCCATCTCCCATTCGTCCGTGAAGTCGTCCTCGTCGTCGTCCCGGCCGTCCGGGGCGACCGGCTCGGCGCCCGAGGTGAAGGCGTCGAGCTCTTCCTGGCTGAGCCGGACCAGTGACAGGTCCGACGGGGTGAGTCCGCCGATGCCGCTTTGCCCGGCGTGGGCCGCGAGCGCGCGTACGGCGCGCGAGAAGCAGACGGTCAGTTCGCGGACGTCCGCTTCGCGCAGCAGGGTCTGCGGCCAGGACCAGACGAGCAGCAGCCGCGGCCCGTCCGGGTGGTCCTCGGTCATCGCGTTGAGGCCGAGGGCGTGGGTGAGCGGGGTCTGAGGGTCGGGCCGGCCGCCGGAGAGGTCGGCGCCTCCGACCATCTCGGCGTCGGCGACCGGGGTCCAGGGCGCCGCCGCACCGCTGCCCGCGGGGGCGGACCTGCCCAGGTAGTTGAAGCTTATCTGGGGTCCCGGGAGGTCGCGGAGCACGTCCCGGGTGCGGTGGTTGAGGTGGCGCAGCAGGCCGAAGCCCAGTCCGTGGTCGGGCAGGGCACGCAGCTGCTCCTTGACCCGCTTGAGCGCCTCGCCGACGGCGGGGCCGCCGGCCCAGAAGCCGGAGCCGGTACGGTGGCCGGTCCCGGGGTCCAGGCGGACCGGGTGCAGGCTGGTGAACCAGCCGACGGTGCGGGACAGGTCGACGCCGTCGACGACGTCCTCCCGGCCGTGTCCCTCCAGGTCGACGAGGACCGCGGCCTCGTCCTCCTCGCCGCGCTGGGACCGCCAGTCGGCGACCGCCAGGGCGAGGGCGGTGAGCAGGACGTCGTTGACGCCCGCGTGGTAGGCGGCCGGCAGGGTGGTCAGCAGCGGGGTGACCTGCTCGGCGGCCTCGGTGGTGGTCAGGAAGCGCATGGTGGCGAACACGTCCTGGCCCGGGTCGAGCGGACGGTCCCCGAGCAGCGGGTCCGGCTCTTCCAGCATGCCTTCCCACAGCGGGAGCTCGGCCTCGCGTTCCGGGGTGTGGGCGAGTTCCAGCAGGTGCTGGGCCCAGCGCCGGAAGGAGGTGCCGGTCGGCTGGAGCACGGGCTCGGCGCCCTTGGCGAGCGCCTCGCAGGCGGCGGCGAGGTCGGGTACCAGGATCTGCCAGGACACGTTGTCGACGACCAGATGGTGGGCCACCAGCAGCAGCCGCCCGGCCTGGCCGGCCCCCGTGTCGAACCAGACCGCCTGGAGCATCACTCCCGCGTCCGGGTCGATCCGCCCCCAAGCGGCCTCGCTCTCCCGAGAGGTGAGCGCGCGCAGCCGTGCCGCGTCCAGGCCGGCCGCGTCGACCCGCAGCACCCGCCCGCCGGCGTCCACGGTGCCGCGCTCGGGCACCTCCAGCCGCCACTGGCCGGTCTCCCTGATCAGCCGGGCGCGCAGGGCGTCGTGGTGGTCGAACAGGGCCTGCAGGGCGCCGGTGAGCGTGTCCATGGTGAGGTCCGCCGGGGCCTGCAGGAGCGTCGACTGGTTGAACCGGCCGATGGGTCCGCCGCGTTCACGCAGCCAGTGCACGGCCGGCGTCAGCGGCACCTCGCCGATTCCGAGGTCGGGGCCTTCGCCGACGACCTGGTCCAGACTGCCCGCGACGGCGGCGAGCGCGGCCACGGTCCGGTGTTCGAAGACCTGCCGGGGCGTGATGACCAGGCCGGTGGCGCGGGCGCGGCTGACGAGCTGGATGGACATGATGCTGTCGCCGCCGAGGTCGAAGAAGCTGTCGTCGACCCCGACCGACGTCAGGTTCAGCAGCTCCCGGTAGATCCGGCTGAGGGCCTCCTCGTGTTCGGTGGCTGCCTGGCGTCCGCCGGGGGTGGCGGAGAGGTCGGGGGCGGGCAGGGCCTTGCGGTCCAGCTTGCCGTTGGGTGTGTG
>NZ_JBVJVY010000069.1:0-21596 GCF_055603265.1 Streptomyces sp. NPDC037288 | reverse complement strand
ACAGACCCACCTTCCGAGCTCCAGGCCCTGATCGACGCGGTCACCAACGGACACGGCATTGACCTCTACCTCCGGATTTAACGAACTACCGGTAAAGATCTGCACGCTCTTAGTTAGGCGAGATTCCCTCTAAGGACTGCCTCCGGGGTCTCTCTGCGTGCCCAGTGTCCGGCTGGTTCAACGACCGGCTGCTGCTGGTACGTGATGCGCGGCGCGTTCAAGCGCCATCATCCGCTCGCCGAAGCCCGCCGCTACCTCTCCTACGCCCTGCGCGGCCGGCCGGGCCTGGACGAACAGATCGTGCAGGCGGTCGTCGACGACTACACCCGCCCGGCCGGCCGAAGGATGATGACCGCCGACCTGCGCGCGCTGTACCCGCGCGACACCGAGGACCAGGCCGTGCTGCGCCCGCTGACCCGCAACCGGTCCGCCTCGCTGTACGAGCGGGCCCGCCTTGCCGCCGACGCGCTGAGTGCCCGGGTCCATGCGGTGCGCCGCACAGATCGCATTGGCTCCCGCACCCGGTCGCGCACCGTCGCCGTGCCCGCCACCGCGAGGTCGCGCCCGGGGCCGTTCCACTCGGACCGGAAGGCCGACTGTGTGCCGGAGCAGAGGACCGACGTCGCCACGGTGGAGCAGGCCCGCCGGACGCTCGAGCGGTTGACGACGCCTCACTGTTCAACACGTTCACGCCTTCTGTCAGCGCGGACCTGTAGACCTGACGGGGAAATCAGGTCTACTGGCTCCGCTGCAGGTGTCCACGATCAAGGGGAAGCTTCAGCCCGCCCTCGACAGGTTGTTCAGCCCTGGGGAGCTAGCGCCTGACCGCGGGCGATTGCGTAGATCAACGCCATGTCGTAGGTGGGAGAAGAAGAGACGGTAGGCAGCAGGCTACGAGACACCCAATGGACTACTAGCCCGCCTCTAGCCCTAGCGGGCTACAGATGGGGTCGCAGCGTGCTGATCTTCGGGTGTTGGCTGGGCGGATCCGCCAGTTCCTCGTCCACTCTGCGCAAGATGCTCGCTCCGCGTGCGAAAGGACGCGTAATGAACCAGAAAATTGCTTTTCTTTATCCCGGATCTCAAAGCCCTGTGCCTGCCGGAGTGCTACAGGCGCTGCAACACAGTGTGGCAGTTTTTGACACGCTGCAGGAAGTTGACACGGCTGCTGTGACGGTCGGCCTGCCCAAGGTGAGTGGGTACCTGACATCAGCAGAGGAGCCGAACTCGCTCGACAGCAGCAGGGCGGCCGATCGGTACGTAGCCCTCGGCGCCACTTCCCTCGCGCTCAGCCGTGAGCTAGCGGATCGCGGCTGTACGCCAACCCTGCACATCGGCCACAGTCAGGGGGACTGGTGGGCCTTGCCTGCGTCGGGCGCCGTTTCTCTGCAGGACGCTGTGCGGCTGGCACATCGGCGGGCAGAGGCTGAGCAAGGCCGGGCAGAGGGCGGGATGCTCGCCGTGAAGCTCCATGCCGAACAGGCCAGGCATCTTCCTCCTCTCATGAACCGTGACGATCTGGTGCTCGCGTGCGTGAATGGGCCTCGTCAGGTGGTGCTGTCTGGCTCCGACGAAGCTTTGGAGGAAGCAGAGTTGGCTCTCAAGGCCCTGCGCGTGCCCACTCTTCGTCTGGAGTCCTTGTATGCGTATCACAGTCCTCTCATGGTGGTATCGGCCGAGAAGTTCCGACAGAGCGCTGGCGAAGTTCTGAACCGCGCGCCGCGCGAACGGGTCTTCGCGACATCGTTGGGTCGCAGTGTCTCCGCCGCCGACGAGGTGGTGGACTGCCTGGCCTCGGGGATGACCCGGCCGGTGGACTTCATCCACGCCATTCGCACGGCTCATGCCTCGGGAGTCAACACCTTCGTCCAATGCGGGCCCGGGGATGCACTCGTCCGGTTCGTGCGCAGCATCCTTCCGGAAGCTGACGCGTACGCCCCGCTTGCGCAGCCAGACCTTGTCGCGGAAGCGATCGCCGCATGCACAAGTGGCCGGGGCCTGGCCCGGGTACCCTCCGCCGGAGGACAGGATCTTCCCGTCTCCCGTGAGGATGTCTCGTCCCGCAGCCAGAAGCCTGTGCCGCAGCCCCAGGATGTCTCAGGAGCGACGGTCTCCCGCGAACGGGTCCTGGAAAAGTTGAAGCAGCTGTATGCCGACACGCTCGAGTATCCAATCGAGGCTTTGGAGGAGGACCTGGAGCTGGAAGGGGACCTCGGTGTCGACTCGTTGCGGCAGGTGACACTTCTGGCTCGAATTCCGCAGGAATTCGGGCTCGAAGAACTGGATGGAGGCGTCAGTCTTGTCCACTTCCGCACGCTCGGCACGATCGCTGACGCGCTGCTGGGCCACGACATAGTCCTAGATTGAGGAAGAACCAGCATGTCCGCTGAGGTCCACGGCAGGCCTACTCAACTCCATGGCCGCATCGCTCTGGTAACCGGTGGTGCACGGGGAGTGGGCAAGGAGATCACGCTTGGGCTGGCCCGCGAGGGCGCCCACGTCATCATCAACTACTTCCACTCCAGCTCCGCTGCCGAGGCCCTCCTGGCCGAGATGCAGCAGGAGGGTCTGTCTGCGGAGCTCATCCGTGCCTCGGTCGGAAAGCGCAGTGACGTAGACAGAATGTTCGATCAAATTGAGCGTGTGCACGGGCACTTGGATATTCTGGTCAACAATGCAGCCAACGGTGCGATCCTGCCGCTGGAGCAGTGTGAGGACTACTACTTCATCCGTGCGTTCACCACCATGGTGATGGGCAGCCTGTGGTGTTCATTGCGAGCAGTGCCTTTGATGCGGGGCAGGGAGGCCCCGGCCATCGTCAACATCAGTTCAAGTTCAGCCGACATCGCCGTGTCGAATTATGCAGCCAATGGGTGCGCGAAAGCGGGAGTCCAAGCCCTGACGCGGTATCTGGCGGCTGAGTTCGGCCCTCATGGAATCCGCGTCAACACAGCATCCGGCGGTCTCCTCGATTCGGACGTGACCGATCTCTTCCCGGCAGTGTTCCGTAGCAAGACCGAGCTTGACACCCCGTTGCAGCGGATGGGCCGTCCCGAGGACCTGGCGCGTCTGGTTGTCTTCCTCGCCTCCCCGGAAGCGTCGTTCATAACCGCGCAGATGGTGTTGGCTGACGGCGGCTACAGCATGACCCGTTATGGTTCTGTGCCTAACGGGCAAGCGCCTGCGCCTGCGGCTCTCACATCCGACAGCAGGCCGGAGGCTCGGCCGGCGCGCATCGGGGATTGGCCTTCGTTAGTGCCGAGTGGGCAGAAGCCCGATCGGCAGGCAAGCAAGGTGGGCAAGCCGTCGTCATCGGCGCCGTCTGTCCCGACTGGTGGTGAGGCAGCAGCGCCATCGCCTCTAGAGGACCCGTCCACCGACCAAGGATCTGCTCGCCCCCTGGAAACGCCCCCGTCCGATGAGCCAGTCGCTGTCGTAGGATTCGGGCTTGCCCTTCCAGGGGCTGCAACGCCGGAAGAGATGTGGAACGTTCTCAGTCGCGGCAAGAATATTTTCGGTGAGCCCGCCTGGTTTGACGGCACTGCTGTTACCACCGACGATCCAGGGGCACGTGACCGATCCCTGTGCAAGCACGCCGGCTGGTTGCAGGAGCTCCAGCCACACCCGGTTCTTGCCACGGAGATGGCGGCCGGTACATGGCCAATGGATGCGGACCACAACGCCACACTCTTACGGCACTGCGCCTTCACCGCTCTGGCAGGTGTCAAGACCACTTCGGAGGATCGCTGGCTCTGCAGCACTGCCGCACTCTCAGCTCAGTCAGGTTTGCACCTTGACTCCCTGTTCGCGCTGGAAGCCCTAATCGACCGCTTTCGCCGTGCTGCCAACAACGATGTCGAAATACATGACGCAGCGCAGGCAGCAGAAGACGCGCTACGCGCGTGGACGGATGCTCCCCCTGCCAGCCGCAGTCGCTCGCTGCCCCGCACGGTCCTTGCGGACGCACTGGCAGGCCTCATGCCGGCAGGCGCCGAGTCCATGATTTTTGATACTGCGTGCTCATCGTCGAGCTATGCCATCGACATGGCTCTGAAGTCGCTGCGTGAAGGATCCTGCGATGTAGCGGTCTGCGCCGCTACCAACATGTTCCACAGTTCGTTGTTGGTAGCGGCGGACAAGCTCACCGCGCTGAGTAGGCGAGGTGAAGTACGCTGCTTCGATCAGGATGGTGACGGCACCTTGTTCGCAGACGGTGCGGGCATGGTGGTCCTCAAGCCTCTGTCCCGCGCCCGGGCGGACCACGACACCGTTCATGGCGTCATCCTGGGCTCAGGCCTTGCTTCGGACGGGAAGGGCAAGGCGATCTACGCGCCGAAGCCCGACGGGCAACGGCGAGCGATCAGCAACGCGTGGCAAGACAGCGGCATCACTGCCCAGGATCTGGACGTCATCATCGCGCACGGAACTGGGACCCCCGCCGGAGACCGGACCGAACTCGAGGCCTTGGACGAGTTGATTGGTGAGGGGGATCGCCCATGCTGGGTGGTGTCCAACAAGGCCGTCTTCGGCCACACGATGGGTGCCGCAACCATGACCTCACTGATCCATGGCCTGCTGTCACTGCGCCACGAAACACTCCCTGCCCAGCCCTACTTCACCCACGGCACAGTTCCGGCTGTCCATGCCGATGATCGTCGCGTCGCGATCCCAACATCACCGAAGCCCTGGCCTCGCTCTGCCACTAGGCCCCGCCTCGCAGGTATCTCCGGATTCGGATTCGGCGGCACAGATTCCCACCTGGTGCTGGCCGACGACCACCCGTGCCTCCCCGCCCGGCCGCCGGCCAAGCTGCATGAAGGCGACTTGGTCGTCGTGGAGTGGGCGGGCCACTTCCCCCAAGCTGACGAGGACGCCGTCCACGACTGGCTCGCGGGCCGAGGCGCAGCGCCGGTGAACTCCTTCGGCGACTCCTACCCACTCCCCTCTCCTAAGGAGCTGCGTCTGCCACCTGGAGTGCTGCGCCAGGCCGACCGTAGTCAACTCATGACCCTCAGCGTCACCAACTCCCTGATCTCCCGACTGGGAGATGCTTGGAAGACGCTGCACGCCTCAACCGCAGTGGTCGTCGGCAACACCAGTCCTACCCTCTTCAGCGACCGCACATCACAACGCGTCTACCTGGACCAGTTCACTGCAGCACTCGCCCCGGTCCGAGACTTCCCTGGTGGCGCCGAGTTGGTGGATGCTGTGCGAGGAAAAGTTTTGGACGAGACCCAGGCACTGGGCCCCGACACGCTCCCGGGCTTCATGAACAACATCATGGCCGGCCGGGTCGCCAATTACTACGACATTCTTGGGCCCAACATGGTCGTTGATGGCCCTGATGATGCCGGTCTGACCGCTCTACGCTGCGCTGACCGCTACCTGCGCCACGGCACAGCCCGCATGGTCCTGGTCTATGGGATCAACGCCAACACCGCCTCCCCGTTTGGCCGGATCCTGCGGCAGGGAAGCACCCCGCAGGAGGAACTGGCCGAAGGGGCGATTGTCCTGGCCGTCACCCTGCGCTCAACCGCAGACGACCACGGTCTGCCCGTACTGGCCACCCTTGCCTTCCACAAGGAGCAACCAGATGCCCCAGCCAAGCCCCCCTCAGACTGCTCTGCCCTGCAACAGCCGCCCCGGACCTACGTGGGCGCGGACGGCTTGATCGCCCTGCAGAGCGCGGTGCTGCGCGGCAACGAAGTTGCCCTTCAGGCGGGGCTCAATGAGGCCTTGTACGTCCGTCCGGAAGGCCGTGCCCCCGCCGAGCAGTTTCATGCCAGCCCTCAGTTGATGGCTCGCACGCTCCGATCTGCACCGGCGCACCCTTCCCCCAGCCACAACACTTTGCCAGCGATCCCCTCTGGAACCATCATCATCACCGATCTCCCCGAGCTACCAGGTGTGGCTGCCAGAGACGACCTTCGTGTGTGGCGACCATCCACCACCGTCGGCACCGGGATCAGCACCGACGGCATCGAAGGGTTGGCCGCACAGCTTCCTTTCACCCCTCGCCACATCCGTCTGATCACCGACATCCAGCCAGATCGGAAACCGCGCGACGAGGCCTCGATGCGCGCCCTACACGACGCCTTCTTCGCCGCGGCCAAAGCCACTTTCCCGTCCTGGAGCACCAAAGATGGCTCCTGTGCTGCGCTGTTACTGAGCGCCGTCGAGGACAGGACACCACTGCCAGAGACGGGCTTGTACGCCGGTCTAATCAGGTCGCTTGCCGAGGAAGCGACCGCTCCGTGGTGCTGCACCATCCTGACCGACTGCGCCGACGTTGCGGAAGGTTTGGAGTTGCTCGCAGTCGAATCCGGCCGGGAACAGTCCTGCCGCACAGTCATCTATCAGGATGCCGAGCGCCTGGAGTACTTCCTGCAGCCGGTCAGCTCCCTACCCCCGATGGCCTTGCCCCACGGAATGGTCGTACTCGCCGTGGGTGGCAGTCGCGGCATCACCGCCGCGGCAGTATCCGCCTTGGCCAAGCAGGTACAGCCCACGCTCTACGTCACCGGCCGCTTCACTGCGGACGATCTCGATGCTGGCGCGAGCGTCTCCAAGCTGAGCAAGCAGGAGTTCATCCGCCTGAAACTGAAGCAGAAACCCGGCACGACCATAAGCCAACTCAACCGGGCCTACGCCCGTCACGCTCAGGCCGCTGAGGCCGCCAAGAACCTGCAGCAACTGCGGGACATCTGCGGTGCGGACAAGGTCCACTATCTGACCTGCGACGTCACCGATCCGAGACAGGTCGAGAAAATGGTCGGAGCCATCACCGACCGACGCAGCCGGGTAGATCTAGTCATCTTCGCCGCGGGACTCGTCGCATCCTCCTCGACCCAGCGCAAGCCGCTCGCCACGTTCCAGCAGGTGCGGGACACCAAGCTCTTGGGCTACGCCAATCTCAAGACCGCCTTGGCGGACACCCTCCCAAGCATCTGGGTGAACTTCAGCTCCATGTCAGCCGTGACCGGAATGCCGGGGGACACGGACTACACAGCCGCCAACGACTACCTGCTCACGGCCGCCAACTGGAACACCACCCGCCATCCCGGCCGTCGGGAGATCAGCATCGCCTGGGGCGCCTGGACCGAGATCGGCATGGCCGCTGACCCCTTGGTTCAAGGAGAACTCAACCGCCTTGCCCCCCGCCTTACGGTGAGCCCGCAAACAGGCATACGCCAGTTCCTTGACACTCTCGCCCACCCCACCGCAGCGCCTGCTGCCGTCTGGACGTATCCCGACAACCCCACACCCACGACCGTCCATGACATCGACGTGGCCACTCTGCCTTGGACCGAGGCCCACCTGGTTCGCGGTCGCCCCACCCTGGCCGGAATGCACGCCGTGGAACTCGGCGCCCGTGCCGCCGCACGTGCCGTGCCCGGGATGGTAGTGGCCGAAATCCGAGATCTTCACTGCCTGGCCGCACTGCCCATCACCACGTCAGGACGCCGCACTGTCAAGATCGAAACCCGTCTCGGAGCCGTGGAAGCCCACACCCGCATCGTGCACGTCAGGGTCCTCTCCGACCTCATCAGTGCCACCGGAGACAAGCTCGTCACGGACAACGTGCACCACACGTTCAACGTCGTCCTGGCCTCCGGGCACCCCTTGCCCCGCACACGCCTTCCCAAGGCGGAGTCCCAGGCTGAGTGGCAACCGATCACGGATCCCTACTTCACTGCGAACGCTTTCGTCCAGCTCGCTCGTCCTTTCCCACCCATCGAACAGCTCCTGAGAGAGGAAACAGCAAGCCACGGAACCCTCCGTCTCACCGTGGAGGCACCGCCGGAAGGCGACGAGGAACCAACTCTCCCCTTCTTGCTCCTGGACGGGCTGGCGCGCCTGGCTTCCCATCCCCGTAATCCCGACCAACTCCTACCGTTGAGCGCACTTGTCTCCATAGAACGCATCGAGTTCTTCACGCCGCACAACGACTATCAGATCGCCGCCGCCTTCGGCGCTGATATCGAACTCGTGAGCGTCGACCACCAACATTCCCAGCTCGTGGCACGTGTCCCGGGCGGCCCGGTCCTGACAGCCATCTATGGAATCCAGGGGCATACCCTGGCCCACTACAACCCCGTTACGCAATCAATCACCGAACGTTCAAGCCCTTAGCCGCGCAGCCCGGACTGGAGAAAGCCGATGCTCTGGCATGATCTCTACATCGCCGGCACCGGATCCTGGATCCCGCGCCGCCACCCCGTTTCGCAGGCTGTTGCCGACGGACACGCCGACCCGGCGCTCAGCCGCCACGCCGGCTTCACCTCCGTCGCCATTGCCGATGAGACTGAATCATCCCTCTCCATGGCCAACCGCGCGGCACAGCGCGCCCTCCGGCAGGCCCACCTCACTGGTGATGACCTGAAGCTACTCTTCTACGTCACCGTCGATCAGCGCGAACACCTGGTGCCAGCCACGTACGTCCAGCGGCGCCTCGGCGCCTCTCGTGCGGTCGCCTGCGAACTGCGAAATGCCAGCAACGGCATGATGACCGCACTAGAGCTTGCGGCATATAGTATGTGCAGCACGCCGCAACCAGCAGCCGCTTTAATCGTCGGAGGTGAGAACTTCACCACGGGGTGGGACCGGTGGTCGTCCGTCGCCGGGATGTTCTTGGGCGACGCGGGAGCCGCGATGGTCCTCTCTCGGGCGGCGGGCTTCGCGCGGATTATTGCAACTAGCCACCTGTCAGATCCAGCATTGGAAGCCCATACACGCGTAACAGCCGACCACGGCGGCCGCCGACCCAGCCTCAGCCAGATCGTGATGGCCGCCAGCGGACTCATCAAGCACGTAACACAAGATGCCCTGAAGGAATCCGATCTCATCATCGAGGAGGTCGACTGGGTCGTTCTCCCCAATCTCGGCCGAGGACTCCTCCAAGAGGCATTCTTCAAAGGATTTAACTTCCCTCAGGAGAAGACCACTCTCAGCATCGGCAGCACCTTCGGACACATCGGAGCTTGTGACCAGACTGCCAGTCTCGACCACCTCAAGCGTACAGACCTCCTGCACTCCGGCCAGCACATCTTGCTCGTCGGCTTCGGCGGCGGGTTCTCGGCAACCTCTGCCGTCTTGCAAATGACGTGAGCCGAATCTGAACCGTTCCGGGTTCGGTAGGGACTCGATCGTTTGAGAGGATCCTTCCTCCCCACAGCCGAGGGCTGGCTCTACCTCGCCTGCTGGCTCGACCTGGCCACCCGTGAGGTCGTCGGATACGCGATGGCCGATCACAACCGTGCCTCGCTCGTCGTCGACGCCCTGAAGATGGCCTACGGCCGCGGCGGCCTGCAGCCCGGCTGCATCACAGACTCGGATCGCGGCAGCGGCCCTCATCCCCCGACGTTGGGTGGTCGAGCGCACCTTCGGCTGGCTCATGCACCACCGCCGCCTCGCACGCGACTACGAGACCCACTCCCACCGCTCCGAAGCCATAATCCACGTCGCAATGATCGACCTCATAAGCCGCCGACTCACCCGCGAATCCACCCCGAACTGGCGCGACACCTGAACCTCAAACCAAACAACCCCACCAGGACAAAACGCTCTTTTAGGGGTATCAACGCCCTGCCATTTCTTCCATGTAGTATCATGTACTACATGGAAGCTACCGCCCGTGAATTCAACCAGCAATCCTCCAAGATCCTCGCCGCAGCCGAACGCGGCGAGACTGTCACCGTCACCAAGAACGGCCGCCCGGTCGCTACCGTCGCCCCCTACCGCGAGCCCGGAATCCCGCCCTACCCCACCGGCCCCATCGGGGACAGCGTCGACATCCCCGAACTCGACCTCGGCGGCGACCTCACCAACGACGAGATGGAGGACATCCTGAAGGGCATGGGCTCTTGAACATTGTCATCGCTGACACCAACGCCCTTGTCCGTCTCCTCGACCCGAAGATGACCGGCCATGACGAGCATAAACGCGCCTTCGCCGCCATCGGACATCTGGTGATCTCTCCGCTTGTCCTTGCCGAGTTGGACTACATGATCACCACGCGCTCCGGCGTCCAGCAGGCGCTCACGGCCGCCAGGTTCATCGAGACCAACACGGCGCGGCGCCGCTTCGAAATCCCCGACA
The DNA here is from genome assembly GCF_055603265.1 of Streptomyces sp. NPDC037288. Taxonomy (NCBI): domain Bacteria; kingdom Bacillati; phylum Actinomycetota; class Actinomycetes; order Kitasatosporales; family Streptomycetaceae; genus Streptomyces; species Streptomyces sp. NPDC037288. The sequence continues at coordinate 11,498 of NZ_JBVJVY010000069.1, read as the reverse complement.
TCGCACCCTGCCTGAGCGTTGCTATCGCTGTTGCCGACGGCTATAAGGACGCGGACGGCGGCAACGGCATCGGTTTGGCCGACGCCATGAACGTCGCCCTCGCCGCCAGGTACGAGACCGATCTCATGTTCACTACCGACCGGCACTTCCGCATGGTGCGCCCGCTGACCGGGCATCCCGCGTTCCGGATGCTCCCCGACGACCTGTAGGTGGCGGGTGGGCCAAGCGTGTATGCCGCGGCGGACAGAGCCCGTTCCCGCCGCTGAAGGCAGTACTCCAAGTTGGCATTGGGTGAGCGTCCCTGGTGGGGGTTGGGCGGCAAGCGGGGCGCGGTGAGAAACGTCCCGGAAGGCGACAGGGCGGAAGGAAGAGAGTGGCACGGGTCGTTGTACAAGCGCCGGGAGCGGGCATGAAGAGCGTGCCGCCGCTGGCCGCACCGGAGGAGGCCGCCTTCGCGAGGGGGCTGCTCGACGGCGGCTGGGCGGCGGTGTTGACCTTCCCCTCGTAGCGTGGAGGTTTGGCTTGAAGGGGAAGTTGAGTGTCATGGGTGGGAAGCGACGGTCGTACGACGTGCCCTTTCGTGAGGGCGCGGTACGGATCGTGTTGGAGACTGGGAAGTCCGCGGCGGAGGTCGCGCGGGACCTGGGCGTGCATGAGGGCACGCTGCAGACCTGGGTTCATCGGGCCAGGGTCCGCGCGGATGCTGAGGCGGCTGGTGGGCTGAAGGAGTCCGAACGCGAGGAACTGCGCAGGCTGCGTGAGGAGAACAGGCAGCTGCGCAGGGAGAACACCGAGATCGGGATGGAGCGCGATGTCCTCAAGCGTTCCGTGGTCCTCTGGGTGAAGGAGGCGACGAAGTGACGGTTGCGGGCTTCATCGCCGACCAGCGGACCGGGCACCATGTCCCGCACGCCGTTTCCTGCCGGGCTCTGGAGGTGTCCGAGTCCTGGTTCTACAAGTGGCGCCGTCGTCCGTCGGAGCCGACGAAACGCGAGGTCAGACGGGCCGCACTGGCTGAGCGGATCACTCATTTCTTCAACGCCTCCGGCCGGACGTACGGCTCGCCGAGGGTCACGCTGGACCTGTGGGCCGAGGGCTGGCAGGTCTCGCAGAACACCGTCGCCGAGATCATGGCCGAGCTCGGCCTGCGCCGTAAGCCCCCGCGTCGGCGGAAGAATCTGACCCGGCAGGGCGGAAAGTCGCCCGTGACCTGGTGCTTCGACGCTTCGACGCGATCACCCCGGACGTTTTGTGGTGGGGCGATATGACCGAGATCGATACCGGTGAGGGCAAGCTCTACCTCGCGTCCGTGCACGACGCGTTCTCGCGCCGGGTGCTCGGTTACGCGGTGAGGCCTCGCCACGATGCGGCCCTGGTCAGCGCGTCGCTGCAGATGGCCGCCGCAACCCGTGGCGGCAGCGTGAATGGCGTGATCTTCCACAGCGACAGGGGGTCGGAGTATACGAGTGAGGCGTACAACAGCCTGTGTGACCGGCTGGGAGTGGTGCAGTCCATGGGGCGCGTGGGCTCGGCCCTGGACAACGCGGCCGCGGAATCGTTCCACTCATCGATCAAGGTCGAGTACATCCACCGGCACCGCTTCGCACCCGCGCCGAGGCCCGGCTGAAGATCGCCACATGGATCACGGACTTCTTCAACACGCGCCGAAGGCACAGCGCGGCCGGCGGTCTGGCTCCGGTGGAGTTCGAACGAACCGTCACCGAGGCCAGGACGCCGGCACATCAGGAGGACCGAGCAGCATAAGGAAGTCCTCCACGCTTTCTGGGGAGACAAACCACAGTTACCTGGTTTACTGCTTCGTCTCGTTGTAATGCTTCGCGAGATATTCCAGGTTACGGGTCGAGTTCGAACGGGTTTGGTTGTTGATGATGGCTGTGAGAGCGTCGGGCGTCGTGGTCGTGTAGATGTGAGTCAACACGACGTGGGTTCCCTCACCTTCCGGTTCGAATCGCCAGTGGCCCTCCATCCGAACCACCGGCTCGGACGGATTGATCTGCGCGAAGTGGATCGTCCGCCCGTCGGGGTCGATGGTGCGCCTGAGCTGGCGGGTGGCATCCATCGTGATCTCCACGACGTCGCGGCCGCCTGACTCCTCCTCGATGACGGTCGCGGCGGTCACGACGGGCGTAAGCTCGGGCCAGCAAGTGACGTCGCGGATCACCTCGAACAATTTGGGCGTCGGGACGGAGAGGAAGAGCTCGTGCCTCACCTCTGCGTCCACGTCACTGACCGGAGTAATCAAGATCAATATGGTAGTCACGAGTCCTCTTTCGGATAGTTGACGGTGATCCAATAGCCTCCGCCTAGCGCAACGTTGGTGTCCTCACCTACCGCTGTGTCGACTGCCATCCGCAATCGGCCCGCGCCGGACAAGGTGGGCACCCAGTCCGGTTCTTGCTGAGGCGGTTGCCTGGTGTAGCGCAGGTCTGTGAGCAGGATCCGGTTCTGCCCACTCGGCCGGCGGATCGCGAACATCACTGCGCCTTCGGCCATCCCGCGGGACGGCAACGGTTCGTCAGGTGGCCAGTCGTGAAGAACGAACGGGCTGACGAGGGACTCTGCGGCGCCCACGATGGCCAGGTCGACGGCATGGCGTTCCAAAGCGTCTCGGGCGAGCCAGAGTGCCTCGCCGAAGCCGGACACGCGACCGGAAGCTGTCTTGGCACAGCCCCGTAGATCGAGGCCGATAGTTGTCTCGCCCTGCAGGGCGGCGGGGAACCAGGCCGTGGCCAGGTAGGCGCGCATGGCGTCCACTCCCGAGTGGATTAGGCGGATCAGCTCGGGTTCGGCGTAAGACCAGCCGGAGCGGGTGTTGGCCATGAAGACCCCGATCCGATCCCGGTCCGGCTGCTGTGCGATGGGAACGCCCGAGAGCGCACCGGCAACCGCCATATAACCCAGAGCGGTGAACCGGTCGATCCGGCGTCGCAGGTGGTGGGGGACATCAGGGCTCAGGCGAGGGTCGACAGCGAACGCAGGCACGTTTAGATCCTCGCCTCGGCCAGGGGGCCCGAGGCCGCCGAAGGCGACTCGGGCTCTTTCTCCTTCAGCAGGCACATGCGTTGCGCAGGCTGCTAATTCCAGTTCTGATAACAGATCTCTCATGGCACCCTCCCGAACACGACAGCAGTATGGATCCCACTAAATCCGCTGCTGGTCTTGACGATGATTTCTGGTTCGGCGTGCCGGGGCTCGCCAAGCACCAGGTCCAGCTGAGCATCGAGAGTTCTGGGAGTAGTGTTCCCGGTGGGCGGCAGCATACCCACAGGCAGGTACCGGCTGATACCGGCAACCTCAAGCAGCCCGGCCGCGCCGAGCGAATGGCCCGTGACGCCTTTCTGAGCGACCACTGGCAACTGGGAACTTCTGTCACCAAACACGTCGCGGTATGCAGCGCACTCCGCTGCGTCGTTCAGCGGTGTTGACGTGCCATGTGCGTCGAGCGCTTCAACAGCTGTCGGTGGCAAACCGGCATCGTCAAGAGCCTCTCGGATCGAAGCTGCGATGTCCACGCCTGATGTTCGAATTCTAGTCATATGGTAGGCGCTGGAAACTGAAGCCCAACCAAATACTTCGATAAGTGGTGCTGCGCCACGAGCAATCGCCGCTGGCAGTTCTTCCAGTACCACGGCCGCAGCGCCCTCACCCAGCACGAAGCCGTCCCGGTCCTGAGAGAACGGGCACGATGCATGTTCCGGATCGACATCCCGGTCCGACAGCGCACCGATGTTGGTGAATGCGCCGAGCACAAACGGGCAGAAGGGAGCCTCCGCAGCTACCACTAGCACCCGACTTGCTCGCCCGCTGGCCACAGTGTCGTAACCAGATCCGAGCGCGTCGAGGCCAGCTGTGCAGCCCGTCGAGACAGTCATCACCCCGCCGTTTCCTCCGACGCCGTGCCGCATGTGTGCCCACTCGGTGACGTGATCGAAGGAGAACTGGCCTGGCGGCAGGATGCGACCGCCACGGAAGGCGCTCTCCAGCTCCACGATGGCACCGGTCGCGGTGGCAGTGATCAGGCGGGTATCCGCTCGTTCGGGACCGGTTAGGCCCGACTCAGAGACAGCCTCGGCGATCGCCAGGTCAGCGAGAGCCACATAGCGGGGCAGTCCATCGACCGCAGGGACTGTAGTGCTGACGGGAACGCCAATTGGCCGGACGAATTCATCGAACCAGGGATCTGTCAACCTTCGAGCCAACGAACGCCCGGCCAAAAGCGCGGAAAGGTGGTCCTTCGAACTCCCGCCAGCACCAGAGACGGCGCCTACGCCAGTTATTACAACGCGACGAATCACGGTCGGCGCCCTTCAGTATTCGTACCCTGTCCCGACTTCACGTCACCACGATTATCCAAATCATCCAGCCAAATTAAACGCCGTCATTTGCGCGCAACAAGATAATCGCCAGGCACCGTGCTTTGAGTTTGACTGTTTAACGAACCGCCTACTCACCGAGATTCCGGCATGCATAGTTGGTCGGTCAGCTCAGCAAGCGTTAGCGCCCCTATGCCTTCGGGTAACGCCATGCCATGTTCGCCTCGCAATATCGCCCGCAACTCTGCCCTACCAAGCGAGTCCAGACCAAGGTCGATCAAAGGAGTATCTGGGCGCTGGTCGAGCGTCTCAGCATCAAGCCCTAGTTCAGCAATTAGAATATGGCGCAGGTCGGCGGGTTCCATGCTCTACTCCATAGGTCAGCGACTATGCGAGGACTGAATCGACTAAATATAGTTACGATACCGATGAGCCTTGGTGAACACCCTCATACTGTGTTGCTTGAACCTGGCTGAGGGCAGGTCAGGGGCAGCCCGCCAGGAGGTACGCGGTTCGAAAGGCGTCCATCTGCGAGGCCATTGCGCTCGCTGAACGGCATGGCTCGCAGCCGCGCCACCCGGACGGCAACTTATAATCAGGACGACTAGCAAGGCTGCTATCTCTTCCTCACTGGGACAGCCACGGACTACACGGGCGTCCCAGCCAGAACGACGACAGGTAGGGTGTACCAGTGTTCCCGACATGGCGCTAGATTCCCTGAAGAAGCAGTGCTGGGATACGAGTATTGCCCTGCACAAGGCCTCAAGATAGAGAGCCTGAGCGGTAATCGTGCAGCATATCGCGCAACCTTGTGCATATGTGATTCCCGTTCCCCGGACAGGCACCGCCAGCGGCGCCACCTGCGCCCGTGGACGTATCGGGGTGCTGTCACGTTGAGTTGGGCCGGTGAGATGATCTTGAGGTTGGTTGTCTCGGGAGGGTCTGCTGGTGGGTGCCGCGTCGCCGTCGTACAAGGGCCACCGCTACCCGGTGGAGGTCATTTCGCACCGTGTGTGGCTGTACTTCCGCTTCCCGTGGTCGTTCCGTGAGGTCGAGGAGCTGATGCTCTAGCGCGGCGTGATCGTCTCGTACGAGACCGTCAGACGGTGGTGCGTGAAGTTCGGGCAGGCCTACGCCAACGGACTGCGCCGGCGCCGCCCGCGGACGGGTGACACATGGCATCTCGACGACGTGTTCATCAGGATCGACGGAATGCAGAAGTATCTATGGCGGGCCGTCGACCAGGATGGCAACGTCCTGGACATCCTGGTCCAGAACCGGCGGGACAAGGCCGCGGCCAGGCGTTTCTTCCGCCGGCTCCTCAAAAAGACCGGGCAGGTCCCCCGCGTGGTCGTCACCGACAAGCTGAAGTCGTACGGTGCGGCGCACCGTGAGGTGATGCGGTCGGTGGAGCACCGCTCGCACAAGGGCTTGAACAACCGGGCGGAGAACTCCCACCAGCCGACCCGGCAGCGGGAACGCGCGATGAAAGGAATTCCGTACCGTCGGTTCGGCGCAGCGGTTCCTGTCCGCGTTCACCGGGATCTCACCCCACTTCCGGCCCCACCGTCACCTCATGACCGCCGGCCACTACCGCTTCGAGATGACGCTCCGCTTCACCGTCTGGAACCACATCACCGGGGCCGCCGGCCTGCCCGCCACGGCCTGAACCACCGGCCACCGCAGGCCCCACCCTGCCCTGACGCACCGTCAGCAAGCCACACCCCCGACAACGTGACAACACCGGTGCGAGGCCTGGCCAGCCACATCGCCGCCCCGGCAGCAGGAGAGTACCTCTTCCCGATACTCGGGAGTGAACTTCCTGCGTTTCTGCGACAACCGACTTCCCTTTCCGAACAGACCCATCGTAGTGGGACCACTGTCCGGAAACTTCGGGGCGCCGCAAGCCCCCCTCGTGCCGGTGGGTGGCTGATTGAAGCGGGATTACAGGCCGCAGACGGTCGGTGCTGGGTGCGCCATGGGCGGGCAGGACTTTACAGGCAGGGCTTTTTCGCACCCGGGAGCTGTGGCCGGGTGGTTTGGCCGAAGAGGTCCACGAGGCGGTCGAAGTAGGGGACGAGGAGGGCGGTGTGGGGACCATTCAGCACGGTTTTCAGGTTTGCGGGTGATTCCTTGGCTCGTGAGACGATGTACCACTGGCCGTGGATGCGCTGGAAGGTGTAGTGGTAAAGACCCTGGTCGAGGGGCTGGGGGCCGTCCTCGGTGTTGATGAAGCTGTTCACTTCGCAGGACGCGGTGGCCCGGTCGCCGTCGATGGCGGTAATGAAGTTGGACTGCATGTGGTGGACGTTGCGGACCATGGTGTGGATGGTGTCGATGAGTAGACGGAGGTTCTCCTTTCCTCGCACGTATATTCCGCTGGCGGGGATGCTCCATTCGCCGTCGTCGGTGAAGAGGTCTAGCCATGGCTGTGCGGGCCCGTGGTCTGCGTAGAAGGAGCACTGGTGGGCCAGTTCTTGGATGAGGACAAGGTCTTCAGTGAGGTTCCTGCAGGGCTGAGAGGGCACGGCGTGTTTCTCCCTGGGGTTTGGTCGCGGTGATGAAGTTGATGCCACTGGTGAGGGTGGTCACTTGCTGGTCGTGCATCCACCGGTCCTGTTGGTGCCGGATCCGGGCCACGGTGTCGTCGGAGAGCTTCATGACGACCGACCGGAAGCCGCTTCCTGCGATGAGCGGCCACCAGTCGGAGGGGCCGGCGAGCCGGGAGGCGTACTCCTCGTGGCGGACGGTGGGGTCCGTCACCCCGGCGGCTGTGCATAGTGCGGTGAGGGCGGTGATGTCCTCGGTCGCCCGCCAGGGAAGGCAGACGTCCAGGCCGGGTACATATTCCTGCGCCAGGTCGAGGAACATGCCGGAGGCCGGCGCAAAGACGTTGCGGCCCAGGGTGGCCAGGACGAGGCGTCCGCCGGGTTGAAGCAGGCGCCAGAACGATGCGATGGCTTTGGTGATGTCGTGGGCGAAGAAGACGGCGAAGCCGCAGGCAATCGCGTTGAAGGAGGCGTCCGGGTAGGGGAGCCGTTCCATGTCGGCTTTCTCGAACATGATGTCCGTCAGGCCGTGTTGCATGGCGCGGTGGCGGGCGATCGTCAGCATGTCCTCGGCAATGTCGACCCCGGTGATGTGGACCCCGGGGATCCTCTTCTGCGCCGCGCACAGGGCGATTTCACCAGTACCACAGGCCACATCGAGAACCCGGTCCCCGGGCGCGAGGTCCAGGGCGGCGGTGATGCGGAGGGTGAGGGAAGGCGGGAACGCGTCCACGCGGGCTGCGTTGTAGCCCTGTGAGGCCGTGTTGTAGACCAGCCGGGCATCGAAGCCGTTCACGTATCGCGCCCGGTTCGGGCTGAAGCGGTCGTGTTCTGCTGCCATACCGCTGTAAGGGCGCAGACGGTCACACCGGGCCCTACGCCAGTGAACAGGCCGCGTGCCCCGTTGGGCGGGGGGCTCGTGAAGGTGCGTGCCAAGACATCAAGCATGGAGACAGCGCCGACGTTGCCGATCTCCTTCAGGCTTTCCCATGAGTGGACTGCCATGGAGGTGGGCAGGCCGAGACCTTCCAGGAGGCGGCCCAAGATACGGGGGCTGCCTGGGTGGGCTACCAGGAAGTCGGGGGCGGCGCTCTCGCCGACGAGGGTGGTCTCTTGGAGCCATTTTGCCAGTTCGGGAGCGCTGGAGGCGACCGCCTGGATGAGGCGGAACGAGTTGTGGGAGTGCAGGCCGTCCGAGTGGGGTTCGTAGCCGACGATGTCCGAGGTGCCGGGGCAGAGATATTCCCACGATCCTGCCACGATCGGTCCTGTGTCCTCCGGCTGAGGGCTGCGGACGACGCATGCGCCCGCAGCATCCCCGAGAAGGCCCTTGAAGATCATGCCGTCCATCTCGGTGTCGTCGGGGTGCAGGTAGTGGCTGAACAGATCGCCGCACACCACCAGGACGACGGCGTCTGGCCGCACCTGGACTTGTTCTGCCGCACGGATAAGGGAGTAGGCACCCCCCGCGCAGCCCATGTTCGTGAAGTGCAGACGGCGGGTCTTTGAGGGGCAGCCCAGGCGCTGGCACAGGAACACGTCGAGGCCGGGCGTGGTGTAGCCGGTGGCGCTGAGGGTGACCACGCAGTCGATGTCCTGGGCGCTGACGTTCGCGGTCTGCATCGCTTCATGCGCCACTTCCTCGGCGAGACGCAGGGACTCCTCGAAATGTCGAGCGGTGCGCTGTTCGAGTGTTCCCGATGGGTGCGTCAGCTCGTGTAGAGGGCGCGTGAAATAGCGCGTCTGCACGGTTGTCGCCCTGAGAACTTTCTGCACGTACTCGATACGCGGGTGGTCGCGGTAGGTTTCGGTGAGGCTGTGCAGCAGTTCCTCGGTGCCGACCTCGTACTGTCCTTTGCGGATCGCGGGAGGGGTGACGATCGCCATCTCAGGGTCTCCAGTGGGAAGAGGGGTCAGGGTGTCGTTGTGCCGTCGTAGAGGTAGTGCTTGCGACCGGCGAGTGTCTTCTGGATCAAGGTCCGCATGTCGCACGGTTGCATGGTCGGCCAGTCCGGCGTCTGCGCCACCTGGTGTTGCCCGATGCGCCGGCCCACGTCAACCAGCTGGTTCCCCCGGGGCACGCGGGCTCGGTTGTACAGGTCGAGGACTTCTTCCCAGCACGAGGCGCCTCCCGAGGCGAGAAGGCGTTCGAACTCCATCGCGTCGCCCAGCGCCTTAGCGGCGCCGCTTGCGGCGTGCGGGCGGGCGATGGTCGATGCGTCTCCAGCCAGGAAGAACGGAAACCGGGTGTACCGCGTCAGCGGCAGGTCATAGACCGGGTGGACCGCCATCCGTGCTGCGTCCGATCGGTGCACGACCTCGGACCACGCGTGAGGCAGATGCCGCGAGGCCAGGTCGTGGACGAACGGAAGCATGTCAGGGGAATCTCCTCCCCGCGCAGGGGCAGCGTAGAGCACCCAGTTGATCAGGTAGGGGCCGCCGGCGGCGTCGGGGATGGGATAGAACACGGCATGCCCGCCGGGAAACACCACGGTGACGTAGGCGTTGTCCAAGAGATCCATCACGAGCGCGGGGTCGGACAGGATCTGCGGGTCCACTGTCCCCCGCCACAGGCTGTAGCCCGCGTACGCGGGGGCGGCTTCGGAATCGACCTGGGCGCGGACAAGAGAGCGGTGGCCGTCTGCTCCGGCCACTAAGGTATGCCGGGTAAGGGTTCCGTCCTGCCGCAGGACCGCGGCCTGTGCGTCATCTTTCAACACACTGGACACGGGGGCCCCGGGAAAGTAGTTCTCGGACGGAATCCGTGCGCGCAGCGCCTGCCACAATGCGCCCCAAGTGGTGGTGACAGCCCTACTGGGGTGACGCCAAAGTTCCAGGATATCCCCGCTCTTTGGCGCCCGGGTCAGCCAGATACGGGAGGTGACCTGGCAACGCGGGAAGTCCGCGCCGATATAGTCTGCGGCGATCAGCTGATCGGCGAGGGCCGGGGGGAGCGCCACGCCGAATCCCCGGTCGGCCAGGTTCCCAGATGTCCTCTCGTATATGTTGACGGCGAGGCCGGAGCGCAGGGCAGCGAGGGCGACGGCGCACCCGGCGATGCTGCCACCGACGACTCCTAGGGACGGCTTGGTCGTCACGGCTTCCCCCGCAGGCTGTCTTCGAGGAGCTGCGCAGCGGATCGCATGGACATCGTGGAGTCGAAGAGCGTGTCATCGACGTACGTCCCCCACCGCTTCTCGAAGGCGGTAAAAATCTCGACAATCGCGAGGGAGTCCAGGTCTAGCGCCTCGAAGGTCGCGTCCGGAGTAATGTCTGCTTCGCTGTACTGGCACTTGTCGGCGATGACGGTGACGAGACGGTCATACCAGGGTTCAGGCATCGGGGTCTCCCGGGCTTGTCGAAGGTGAAGGAAAGATCGTCACGACGGGTAGGGCTTGGGGCCAAGTGAGGGCTGCGGCGCCCCAGGTCAGACCGCCTCCGAAGGCGGTCAGTACCGTCGGGGCGTCCCGCGGGACCATCTTGCCGAGGGCGGCGTCTGCGATGGCAAGGGGGATGGAAGCGGCGGCCGTGTTTCCCAGGGAGCCGATGTTGCTGACCAGTTTTCCAGGGGCGAGACCGAGTTCTTCGCCGACCGCGTCAAGAATCCGCTGGTTGGCCTGATGGGCGACCAGCGCCTCTAGCTCGGTGATTTTCCACCCGCTCTCGGCTGCAACCGTGGTGACCGCCTCGGTCATCCGCTGTACGGCATGACGGAAGACGCGCCGCCCGTCCATGTGCAGATACCGCAGCCGCTGGTCGGAGGCCACGACCTCAGGCTGACGGGAGCCGCCCACCGCGATGGAGATGAGTTGGTGGTGCGATCCGTCGCTGGCCAGGTGAGTCGCGAAGAGCGCACCGGGCTCGTCGGGGCCCCCCGCGCGCAGATACACGGCTCCGGCACCATCACCGAAGATAACCGCCGTATTGCGGTCTTTCGGGTCCACGATGGTCGAATACGTGTCGGCTCCAATAACGACTGCGCTGCGGACGTTGCCCGCTGTAATCATGGACGCCGCGATGCTCAACGCATACAAGAACCCAGAGCACACGGCGCCCACATCGAAAGCAGCCACATGCCCCAGACCCATCCGCCACGCCACCTCCGGCGCCGTCGCCGGACAGCGCCGGTCGGGAGTCGTCGTGGCCAGGATGACCGCCTCGGGCAGTGCCGTACCCGCTGCCGAACGCAGCGCGCCGATCCCGGCCCACACCGCGAGATCTGACGTCGCTGTCCCCACCTCAACCCAGCGACGCTGGCGGATACCGGTCCGGCTGCGGATCCATTCATCTGACGTGTCGAGCGTTAAGGACAATTCGTCATTTCTCACGACCCTGGACGGAAGGCAGGTGCCGATTCCCGCAATCACCGCGCTTCGCGCGCCCCCCCCCTCGCTGTGGACTCACCTTTTCTCCAATATTGGGGTGCAGAGGTGACACAAGTTCATGGTTGAATCCTTTTGGGTCCTGGTGAGCTGATCGAATCGGCCGATGTTCGCAGCGCTCTTGCCAACAACAGTCATCCGTCGATGATGTCGTCGTGGATGAGGGAGAAGTTGTGGACCAGCTCGATGGCGACGGCCGCGCCGAGCGCGTCCTCGCGGGCGCCGCCCACGGC
>NZ_JBVJVY010000068.1:0-21682 GCF_055603265.1 Streptomyces sp. NPDC037288 | reverse complement strand
ACCCTGGCCATGCTCGCCCACGCCTTCCTCGCCGTCCTCGCAGCCCGGGCTCTGGACACCACAAAGGGGGCAGCAGAAACGACACCACCAGCCTCATCCCCCTCACCGTGGCAGAGATCCGGCGCCTGCTGGACACTCTCCTGCCCCACCCCAGACCCCACCAGGACCGACAACTGCACGCACTGAACTGGTCCCACTGGCGCAGACACCACCAAGCCATCGCCCGCCGCTGCCACTACCGAAGAAGACACAGCTCAGAACACGATTTCTGACTGGAGTACTAGGCCACGTGAGTTGTGACTGAGGAGGTTATTGCCGGGTGTGGGATCGACGTCCTTACCCTGGACTGTCGCGGTGTCGTCCAAGGCGGGGGTTGGGGCAGAGCCGGACACAATGAGGGTGGTGCTCGCGCCTACGGCGAGCCCAGTGCCCGTACAGGACAGTCACAAGCCTGCGACGGTGCATCCGTACGTCGAAGTTCGGGGATTGACCAGCCCGCTCGGCAGCGCGTCCCTGACCGTCCAGCCCGACGAAGCATCCGGCCCTTGTGGGTGACGGTGATCTTGTAGACCTGGGAAGGAAATCGTGCCCGTGCTGGCCGTGCCCGTATAGAGCGTCACCTGGGCACTGCCAGCCGCCTGGTAAATCTGTTCGTTACAGGTGAAACCGCCTGGGGCGCCGCCACGACTCGGGGAGCGTACAGCAGTCCTACCACTGCGCTGCTCACCAATGCGCCGGCCAGCAGCAGGTCTGCGCGCAGACGAAGGCTTGAGAGACCACTTGTCATCCGCCTTGGCCACCTTTCGTTTCTCCGCCACCCCGGCCCTGCTTGGGTGGGTTCCGTGAGGTAAGATCTCAATAGCCCGCTTGTATGACAATTGCATCATGTAAATGGGCGATGGTGGTGCGTTGCCGCTTCCAGGCGTCCACAGTCTGGCCTTCCCAGCCTGGTGTGTCTCAGGCCTCACCATGCCGACCGCCTGGCCGCACCGGCTCTGGGATCCGATAGGGGTCAGGCCCTCGAACGACCCGACCGTGCAGATCTCCAGGGCCCGTTCGTGCCACGGCAAGCGCCCCGTGTGACTGTTGGCCTTGTGCGCGGCTGCCTCCGTCATAATGGAGGTCGCTTCCCCTCTATATATATGCGGGTTCAAGCTCGGGGACGGTGTTTTATTCACGGTAAGCCGCCTTTCCTTTGCCTCTGACCCTTTGCCGGCGGGTGGGTGGACCTGCGCCGCTGGAGTTGTTGGGCCCGTCGCCTCCCCTGTGGGCGACGGGCCCAACGTGGAAGTGGAGTCCTCCGCTGCCCTCAACAACCCCGGCGGGCCGAGGTGCGATCGACCCGAACCGCTGCGGAGACGTGACGCTGGCGGCTTCGCGCGCCGCGAAGACCCGCTCCCCGGCCCCGATCGGATCGCGATCATCAGCAGGCGGTGCACGCTCGCTCGGGCTGGAATGGTGAACGGCCAACGGGTCACGCCGGAGCCTGGCACGCTGACCGTTCAGCACGTAGTCGAGATCGTCGTCCCGACGGCCCATCCTGTGGTGCCCCTCGCTGGTGATCAGCCGCGGGGCAAGGCCAACACGCCCCACCTGGGTACGGCTCGGTGCCGGAAGGGGCGAGACGTGCGGAGCACGACCGCATCACCACGGCGGGCCTCCCCCGACGCATCCTCAGCGGGCCGGATCACCATCGGACCCACCCGCTCGGCCACGGTGCCGACGGCTTGATGCAACCGTGAGCTGGTTGAGCGCTTTGGATGCGGGCTTTGACCGCGGAGTTCATCGCCAACCGGAGCATACACAGCGCTTCCACTTGCCCGTCGCCGCTCTTCGGTAGCGCCCGTGCAATGCCGGACAGCGCGGCCCGGGGCGGCAGCCTCGGCGTCGACGGCATCGGTCCTGCTGCGGCGGCACCCGGGCGGGATCGGTCAGGCTGGTTACTGATCTCGGCTCGTTAGGGTGATGTAGGGGTGTCCAGGGGCAAGCCCATCCCGGCTATGAACCCGTCGAGGGTGTCGGGTCGGTACTGCAGGCGTTTGAGCCGGTTACGCACGAGCTTCTCCAGGTGGTCGAGGGCGACGACGGCGAGGTGGGCCAGGCTGCGTTTGACGTGTGCCCAGCAGGCGAGTACGCAGGAAGCAGGAACATTGCCAGCCACTCACGTTCGGCAACCAGTTCCTGCATCGTCTTGGAGACGTGGGTGTTGAGCCGGTCCCACACGAGCACGATGGGTGCCTTGACCAGCTGGTGGACGCCGTCCAGGAGGGCGATGTAGTCCCGCTCGTTGCCCTTGCCCACGGGGTGGGTGAGCAGGCGGTGGCACAGCCGGGTGCGGGAGCCCGGGCGCCAGGCGATCAGCCCGGCCACCGACAGGCGTCCCGAGCGCCGTCCGCTTACGTTGACGACCGGGGTGTGGCCCCGCCGGCCCCAGGTGCGTCCTTTGGACGGCCTGCAGGTGAAGCCCGCCTCGTCCTCAAAGCAGATGTACCCCATGGCAGCCAAGCACCGAGGTCTTTTCAACCTGCGGCTGAGCTGGCGTGGTGCAGGGTGAGGACGGCCTGGGCGAGGCTCGTGATGCGAGTGGTCGAGCAACGGAGTTTGCGGAGGAGCCGCCAGTTTTGATGGTGGCCATAGCTTGTCCAACGAGGCTCGGATCTTGGTCTGGGATCGGTTTACAGCCTGCTGACTTGCGGAAAGTCTCTATCCTCGGCTGCGGGATGGAATCCGGACGGTGCCATGGGCGCCTTGGTAGCCCTTGTCCGCCCAGCAAGGTAGTCGGGCCTGGTGGAGGGCCCTCCCGGTGTCTTCAGCTCGGCGGTGACCCGCGGGACCCCGGAGGTGCCGTCCGGTTCCTCGTGGAACTGGGCGATACGTCCGGCGAGCTCGGCGTCCGCCCGGGCCCGGGCAGCCCGCACGTCCGCGCCGGCCGGCCACCGGTAGAAGCCGGAACGCGAGACCTGCAGCATCCGGCACAGCCGCTTGACGCCGAAGGCGCCACGGTGCTGTCCACGGACATCAGCCCGTCCGGGTGAGCGGTCAGTTGATCTCCTGCTGGGCGGACAGCTCATCTCCCTGTCCGGTATGACTATTGATCCCTGATTTGGTCGATTGACTGTGTGCTCAGCGCCAGAGAAGGTTCGACGTCTGTCGTAGGGTCGGGGCATGTCCCCTGCCGCGGTTGAGCTGCGCGAGTTCACTCTCGCTGACGGCTCCTTTCTCATGTCGTGGATTCCGGGTCCGGTCGAACTGCTCACCTGGGCTGGTCCTTCGTTCACCTGGCCGTTGGACGAGCCTCAGATCGCCGCGTATGCGGCCGAGTCCGCAGCGCCGGGACGATGGAGTTGGATGGGCGTCGACTCTCAGACCGGGCAAGTGGTGGGCCATGCCTCGGTGCGCGTGGACGCCAAAGGTGTCGCAGGGCGAGTGGGGCGGGTGCTGATTGCCCCGGAGGCCCGTGGCCGTGGGCTGGGCGCTGGCATGTTGAAAGAAGTGCTGGCGGTCGCCTTCGACATCCGGGGCCTGCGACGCGCGGAACTCGGGGTGTTCAGCCATAACGCCAGCGCGGTCCGACTCTATGAACGGCTCGGTTTCCAGGTAGAGTGTGTACTGCCCGACGTGGAGCAAGTGGAGGGGCGGTCCTGGTCGGTGCTGCAGATGTCCCTGGCCAGCGCGGACTGGGCGTCCGCTCGCGGGCAGCAGAGGGAGGATGACGGTGGGCCTGTGGCGCAACATCATGAGGCAAGTGGGATGACGCCCTGACCGCTGGTGGCCTGGGTCAGCCGCAGCGAGGAGCCCTCGGTCAGGACGATGTGCGCATGGTGCAGGAGCCGGTCGACGGCGGCGGTGGCCAACGTCTTCGGCATGATCGAATCGAATCCTGAGGGATGAAGGTTCGAGGTCACGATCACTGACCGACGTTCATATGCCGCGTCGATCGCGGTAGAACGCCTCCGCGGCGGCCAGCCACGACTTGGCTCCGGGACCGAGATCAAGGAATGCCTTCTCCGCTTCGTTGACGGGCTTCGGCCGTGGCTGGCGGGGGCCGCCGTCCATTTCCTGCGGGTGATCGGGGTAGTGGGAAAGGTCGATCACCGGCCGTCCGGGCAAGGACAGCTGATGGCGGGCGACCTCCGTCAGACCCGCGGGACCCTGCATCCACTCAGGCCGGCGGACCAGGTGGGACAGGTCAACGACAATGACGAGTTCGTCGCCGTCGACGCGGACCCTGGCTTCCTGGCCGACCAGACCGGGCGGGGTCGAATACCGCACAGACCCGAAGCGGACTGTCTGGTCCCTCAGCACCTGGCGGGACTCGCCCAGCGCGAGCGTGTGCAGGACCAGGGGCAGCGGGTGCAGCCGCGACTTCTCGATGTCCAGCATCGAGGACGGGATCTTCCCGGTCTCGCGGTGGACACGGTTGTTGACCTGCTGGCAGAAGACCGCGCAGGCGCCGCGGAGTTCGGCGAAGCTGCCGTACTTCTCCCGCAGGTTCGCATCCGTCGGCACAAGATCGGCCTTACGCGATGCGAACCGTCGCCTCGGAACCTCCCTTCGATTGCGGGTCGAAGGGGACACATGTATGTACTTGCAGGCCGTAGTGCCTGCCTGCGGCGACGATTTGGGGGTGGCGGACCGCGACCCCGGCGACCCGGTCGATCGTCATCGTCTTCTCGTTGTCGGTCAGGACATAGGTCGGGGCCCCGCCGATCGCCCGCAGCGTGGAGTCCAGACAGGACACCACGGTGGGCCGGGTGCGGTCCCAGGTCGGGATGACCACCCGGAATCTAGACCAGGCCAGCCAGGCGCAGAACAGCAACGTCTCCCGCTCGTCCCCGCCGTCCGGACTCGGGACCTTAGGGCCCCAACCCCAGTCGAACTGCAACCAGAGGCCCGGCTCAGTGAGCCACGGGCGATAGGTCCGGCGGTGGCCGGCCCGCCAGCGTTCCTTCGCGCGGGCGACGGCCCGGCGAGTGGTCCGCTCGTCGCCAGTGAACCCGAGCAGGACCAGCCGCTTGTGGAGCTTGTCGGCCCGCACTTTGCCCTGCGAGCGGTCAACCCACTCCTCGATCTTCGGCATGAACGGGTTGGGCTTGATCCGCTTTGGCGGACATCCGAGATCAGGGGTTCAGCCCCGGGAGGATGTCCATCATGGAGAGCATGAGGAAGAAGAAGCCTCGCCCTCGTCGCTCGTTCACGCCGGAGTTCAAGGCGGAGATCGTCGAGCTGTGCCGACGCGGTGACCGCTCGGTCGGTCAGATCGCCAAGGACTTCGATCTGACCGAGACCGCGGTGCGTGACTGGGTGAAGCAGGCCGAGGTCGATGCGGGCGAGCGGGACGGCCTGACCAGCAGTGAACACGAGGAACTGGCCGCACTGCGGCGGGAGAACCGCCGTCTGCGTGAGGACGTCGACATCCTCAAGCGGGCCACGGCTTTCTTCGCGAAGGAGACCCGGTGACGGTGCATCCGTTCATCGAGGCGGAGAAGCGTGCAGGTCACGGCGTCAAACGAGCGTGTGAGCTGCTGAAGGTCTCCAGGACCGCCTTCTATGCCCGCCGCGCTGCCAAGCCTGGTCCCCGCGCCGTCCGCGACGCCGAGCTGGCGGAACAGATCGCCGACGTCCACACGAGATCGCGGGGAACCTACGGCGCCCCGCGCGTCCATGCCGTGCTCAAGCGGGCAGGCGCCGGATGCGGCCGCCGACGTGTCGCGCGGCTGATGCGGGCTGCCGGCCTGCAGGGCCGACACCGCAGACGACGGCACCTGACGACGTTCCCCGATCCGCGGGCTTGCCTGCGGCCCGATCTCGTCGTCCGGGACTTCCAGCCCGACCCCGCCGGCCTGGATGCCCGCTGGTGCGGCGACATCACCTACATCGCCACGGAGGAGGGCTGGCTCTATCTGGCCAGCGTCATCGACATCGCCTCCCGTCGCGTGGTCGGCTGGGCGACGGCCGACCACCTGCGGACCGATCTGGTCGCGGACGCCCTCACGGCCGCCTGCCGGAAGCGCCGTCCCACCCGGCCGGTGATCTTTCACTCGGATCGTGGCTGTCAGTACACCAGCCAGCAATTCGCCGCGCTGGCCGACCAGTTGGGGGTACGTCTGTCGGTCGGCCGCACCGGACAGTGCTGGGACAACGCACTTGCCGAGTCGTTCTTCGCCACCATCAAGAGGGAGTTGCTCGACACGAGCTCCTGGCCCAGCCGGGCCGCCGCCCGCACCGCGATCTTCGATTTCGTCGAGGGCTGGTACAACTTGCACCGTCTGCACAGCAGCCTCGGCTATCGCAGTCCCGCCGAATACGAGACCGCACTCGCAGCCTGACCACCACACCAATGGTGTCCGTCAAAGCGGAACAAGCTCACATCAGACTTGACAAACCACATGGGGAATCACTGGCTGCAGCCCCATGGCCACCAGACCACGCCACGCGCACGCGCCGCAGGCGAACTGCTTCGATTGCCCATCGAGCGCCACAAGTTGACAGCAGCGCATCTCACGTACCTGTGCCGGCGGCCCAGAACGGAATCATGAAGAGCGGCCCGGACCTGCCAGCGCCTGCCGCCTTTCACCTCCCGGGTCGCTGAGCCGGGACGAGTGGGCGAGCAGTGGTCCGGCTGCGGCAGGACGAATGCACCATCAAGTCCCGTGAGCGTCAATATTCGCACCAGCGTCGGCGTCCGCACCCCTGACAGCATGAACTCCGTCCCGGCCTGCACAGCCCTGTCCCTGGCCTCTGCCAAGGCCGTGGCTCCGGTCAGGTCACAGAAGGACACCGCAGACACGTCCACCACGAGGCGGGCGGGCCGCCCATCAAGGCACTCAGCCAAAATCGTTTTGAGCTCCCCGCCTGTATACAGGTCCAGTTCGCCGAAGATCCCTACCGAGGCAACCTCGCCCTGGCGGAACATCAAGGTGGTGATCCCACCAGCGCTGCTCACCTTGGGTCCCCCTCAACAGTCGGTCACACAAGCGGCCAGGTCGTCGGTCCCGGGACTGCGAGCTATCGAGTGCAGACATGATGCCGGCTCGCACGGGCCGAGGATGCTGCCGACCCGTGCCATTTTGGTAGGCAGTGCCATGGTACGGATATGTCTGTCCATACTGCTTGCGTACCCTCACGGATTGGGCGCCTCTCGGATTTGACGCTACGAAGACCGTGATAAGAGTCTCAAGAAAATTCTGGTCAAAACCAGCGCAGGCTCGGCGCTGGTCTGCTTCACGAGACACCGAGAGACGGCAATGCCGTGCTCGGCCCGCACCTGATGACCGAAACCATCAGCCATGCGGTATCACTCGGCGAACAAGTGTCGCATCAAGACTTCTGGACGCGACCGCGGGCAGAGCACTCGCCGCCGGGATGTGCCGTTCGTGCCGTCGTCATCTTCAGTGTGTTAATCCGTCTATAACTTGAAAGCGGTGCTGGCTGAGGTCATACCCGTATCGGAATGCCGGCTCCGCAGGGGCCTGCTCTTCAGTGGGAGGGCGGGACAGGTTTCGCCGGGAGACTGATGATGCGCGATACGTGGCACGGGTGCGTGCGGGGGCTGGCTGCCGTCCTGGTGATGGCGGTCAGCCCGATCGCAGCGCCACAGATGCAGACAGCAGTAGCCGCGTTACCAGCAAGAGCGGCGCCTCCGGCCAGTTGCGATACGGTCGACGAGCTGTCTTCCGGCTATATCCCACTATATGAGCTGAATCTGCCGGGGAGAGCCTACTGGCCGGGCGGGAAAACAGTGCCCTACGCGTTGAACAGGTCGAAGCTTCTGAGCAGCCGGCAGCGCGAGCCGTACCTGGACCGGGTGGCGTACTGCCTGGACACCGTCACAAGGGCCGGCAGCCATGAGTGGGCCTACGCCTCCTTCGACGCCTTCACCAACAATCTCAGCAGGCTGGGCGTGCCGAGTGCGACGATCGCTCAGCCGGTGAAACGCCTGACGACATGGGGCAGCCATGTGAAGCACGTCGAACAGGCCTCAGGCGGATACATCGAGTTCTGGCCCAACGCCTATGGCCCTGCTGCGTCCCGCAATGCTCCCACCGGCGACAGCACGGTTTACGACTTCTCCGACACACCCCGCGGGAGTGCCCCCGGGTACGGATCGATGCAGGTACACAACACCGCGGCCAAGGAAACTGTGCTGGCGCTGAACGGCTGGAACCGAGGCAGCGGCCGATACCTCGACATCGGCACTGGAAACCAGAAGACCGGCCAGCCCGACTGGACATTCTCCCAGTCGGGGCGCGACCTGGCGTCGGCCAGGCTGACCGTATGGGTCAAACCGGCCACGCCGAACGCGAGCACCTGCGAGCAGACCGTGAGCGAACTGGCGGACTACCGGCTGCTGTATGACGTCGCGGTGCCGCAGACCGCGGCAGTGTGGGCTCACGGGATCCCGTACGCGGTGGACAATGCTAAGTCGATCCGGACACCGATCTCGCGTGTCGCCTACTGCCTGGACGGCATGTACGGCACCGATCCAGCCTGGGGTTATGCGTCCATGAAGACCTGGACACAGGATCTCACCTCGCTGGGTGTGCCCATGACGGGAGCCCACGGCCGGCGTGTGACAGGCCTGACCGTACGAGGATCAGATGTTGCCCCGGCCGACAACAGCACCGGGTATCTGGAGATCTGGCCGAACCGGTACAGCCCCCAGATCGCACAGAACGCACCGGCCGGCGGCAGCAACACCACATACGACTTCGCTGACACCCCTCAGCCGGTCGCCGGACCGATTCCGGGCGCGGGTGGTTACGGGTCGTTCCAGGTGCATGACGTCACCCATCGCCGGACAGTGCTGGCAGTGAACGGCTGGGCCGCCGCCCCGCAGACGCGCCTGTCCGCCGGCATCGGCAATGCGTCCACGGGCCAGCCCGACTGGACACAAGCCGCGAACGCCAGGAACTGGACCCGCCCGCACCTGAAGGTCTACGTCAGGCCTGCCGGTGTGGACATCACCTCAGGTCCGACCAACGCCCAGCTGTATCCTCGGGATCCCGCCACGAACAAGGCGGCCGTCACCGTGCACGGCCGCACCACCGACCGCAGTGTCAGCAAGGTCGAGATGAAGGTGTACCGGGAAGGGGCACTGGTCGGCACCCGGCAGACATCCGCCACCGGCACATGGACCTTGAGCGCCCCCATCACGGCAGAACGCGCCTCCTACTCGGTAGAGGTATGGGCCGAACGAAGCTCGGGAAAGACACTCCTCCGCCGCGCCGGCGACATCGTCGCCGGCGATGGCTACGTCATCCAAGGACAGTCCAACGCGGCAGCCGCGGGCTGGAACTACTCCGGCACCGCCGCCTCGCAAGACCTCTCGCCTTGGGTACGCACCTTCGGCTACAGCACCCCGAATCCGGCACTCTCCACCGATGACCGCAGCTGGTACCGCGCCAGCGGCGACGGCCGCGACACCACCACCACCTCGGTACGCGGCGCCATCGGAGAACTCGGCGTGCGCCTTGGACAAGACCTTGTCAACCAGAGCGGTATCCCCGTCGCGATCTTCAACGGCGCACACGGCGGCCAACCCTCCACCTTCTTCAAGCGCTCCCCCAGTGCCCCCGCCGACCCGGCCACGAATTACGGCCGACTGCTGCAGCGGGTCACCGCCGCCGGGCTCAAGGACGCGGTGCGGGCCGTCATCTGGTATCAGGGCGAGAGCGACACCGGCCTTTCCGGCAAGCCCACCGCGGCGCAGCACAATGCCAACGTCCGGGCTCTCATGGCCTCCTGGCGTACCGATTTCACCCACCTCGAACACGTCTACGTCGTTCAGATCCGCAACCACTGCGGAGCCCTCCACAGCGCCGCCGTTCAGGAAGTCCAACGCCGCTTCGCCAGCATTCCCGGCACCTCCGTGATGACCACCATGGGCCTGGACGGCCACAACGGATGTCACTACACCTACGAACACGGCTACCGGCAGCTTGCCGACCGGCTCACCCTCCCCATCCGGCGAGACCTCTACGGCGTCCACCTCACCACGCCTGCGGATCCGCCCAACCCCGCGCGGGCGGCCTGGAACAACACCGCGCACACCAGCATCCGCATCTACCTCACCGACCCCACCCAGAAGCTGCACTGCGACGCTGGAACCCAGCCAGATTTCACCCTCTACGGCACCGCGGCGAAAGTAGCCCAAGTCACCTGCGGCACTGGGTACTTGCTCCTCAACCTCACCCGCCCAGGCACCGGCCTCACCGGCATCACCTATTTTGGACACCCCGGCACCGCCACCCCCACCTCCGCGCCTGTCACCCCCTGGATCACCAACGACTCCGGCATGGGACTACTCGCCTTCGACCGACTCCCGACAACTGAACCCTCGACCAATCCAGATCGCCAACGACCACGGTGACCTTGCAGATGCTGAAGCGTAGATGCTCATGGCGGGCTTCCTTTCTGATCCGGTCACCGAAGCCGGTATGCCCATAAGACGCACGAGCGGCCCACCCCGTTATGCGGACTCCTAGCCTTTTTGTGTGACGCGAACCACTCATGGTGTGCGGTGATTGATCAGTGAAAAATGCTGAGGCGTGGCAGCCTTCAGCACCCCATGCCCTTTGGGAAATGGCATCCGTGATACGTGCTGTGTGCTCAGAACGACCTCGGCCCGCACTCTCTGCCCAGGGAAGAGTGCGGGCCGAAGCATGTCCATGCGCGGCGGCGGGGTACGCATGGGCCGGGCATGCCCGGCTTGGGGGCCCGCACTGTGGAGTGAACCTTCCGGGGGTCAGCGCGGGCCCCATGGAGAAACGATCCACAGTGGGAAAGGTCACGCCGGACCACTTACGCACGCCGCCACTTGGCAGCTCCTGATCCCAGGCCCCCGGCGGGGATCACCCGAGCGCTGGGATCGGCCGGCCGGCCTCCCGCAGCCAGCCGGCGTCTCCCCACACAACCGCGGGCAAAGACTCATTCTCCTGAAAGGGATTCAGAAACACTTTCCAGCCATGGCCGATTGTCACTTCACATAGGCCGGCGACGTAAAGAAAATTCCTGTGCGTGATCTTCGTCACCGCTCCAGGCGGGCACCAACGCGCAGCTCACTCAAGGCTGTTGTTAACATGTGCCGGTCAATTCCAAAGCACTTTAGGAAGAGCGCTGTCCATGCTCATATCTGCGCGCCATAGCCGCTTAGAGGCCCTGGGGGCATTTCTGCCGCCCACCGTCCAGTCCACCCCGGAGCTGGTTGCCCGGGTAGCCGGGGCTCCGGAGTTCGATCTGCACCGCATCACGGGTGTGGCGGAACGCCGTGTCTACGATCCGCGGCCGGAGGCTGGGGAGGACAGTTACGGACTCGCGCTCAAAGCCGCCCATGACTGCTTGGACAAGTCCCGCTACCAGGCGCCGGATCTGGACGTGATCATCAACGCTTCGATCACGCGCTTCAAGGACGGAACGCGCTTCTCCTTCGAGCCCTCTTTCGCCCGTCAGCTGGCCGCCGAGCTCGGGCTTCACACGACCGCGGTGACCTTCGACATCTCCAACGCCTGCGCCGGGATGCTGACCGGCATCTACCTGCTGGACCGGATGATCCGGGCCGGGATCGTACGCAATGGCATGGTGGTGAGCGGCGAGCAGAACACCCGGGTCGCCGAGACGGCTGCTGCCGAGATCACCGACTCGTACGACCCGCAGTTCGCGTCCCTGTCAGTGGGCGACGCTGCCGTGGCCGTCATCCTGGACGAGTCACAGGACGAAGCGGACCGAATCCACTACGTGGATCTGATGACCTGCTCCGAGTATTCCCACCTGTGCCTGGGCATGCCAAGTGACCGAACGGAGGGCATCGCCCTCTACACGGATAACAAGAAGATGCACAAGCAGGACCGGCTGCGCCTGTGGCCCACCTTCCACGGGGATCTCCTGGCCAAGCAGGGCCGCACGTTCGCGGACGAGTGCTTCGACTACGTGATCCAGCACCAGGTCGGCACGCGGTTCGTGGAGTACGTCAACGCCGTCGGCGAGGCCGAGTTCGGCACGCCGATGCCCCAGTCGCTGTCCATCGTTGAAGAGTTCGGCAACACCGCCTCCACCTCCCATTTATTGGTGCTGCGCCAACACTTGCGCGCCGGGACGGCCCGCCAGGGAGCCAAGTACCTGCTGGTGCCCGCCGCTTCCGGTGTCGTGACCGGTGCCCTGTCCGCGACGATCTCCCAGCTGGGGGTGTGACCGTGGGCATCGTTGTCACGGCGGCCCGGACCGCCCTTCCGCTCCCGGACGAAACCGCCGCCTCGTCCGTCCGGCTCGCCTCGCGAGCCGCCGGGGACTGCCTGGTGGACGCCGGGCTGTCGCCCGACGCCGTCGGTGTACTCATCAACACCGGGGTCTACCGCGAGTCCAACACCTTCGAGCCTGCGCTCGCCGCGCTGGTCCAGAAGGAGGTGGGGATGAACCTCGACTACCTGGCCGCACCCATGCCCGTCGCCGGTTTCTCCTGCGATCTGATGAACGGCGCGTGCGGCGTCCTCAACGCTGTTCAGGTTGCCCAGGCACTGCTGGTGACCGGCTCCACCGATCGTGTGCTGGTCACCGCGGCCGACGTCCACCCCGGTGGCCGCGCGGCGGACGATCCCGCCTATCCGTACGCCGATCTGGGCGCCGCGCTGCTGCTGGAACGCGGCACCGAACCGGGCACCGGTTTCGGCCCGGTGTCGCTGCGCGCCACGGGTGACGGGGACAGCTCGGCAGGCACCCGTGGCTATCTGGAGATGGCGGGTATGGGCGCCGAAGGGCGCCGCCGGATCACCGTCGAGCGAGAGCCGGAGGCCGTACGGGTGGAGCGACTGGTCGCTCTCACGGCGGCCACCGTCAGCGATTACGCCCGGGCGGAGGGCCTCCGTCTGGATCGTACGCTGCTGGTGTGTACCCCCGCCGGGCCCGGCTTCTCCGACCGGCTCGCCGGGCGCCTGAGCCTGGACCCGCGGTCCGTATGGGCCCCGGGCACCCCCGGCCCGGCCGGTGGCGAACCCCTCACGGCCGCCCCCGTGATCGGGTATTTGAGCGCCATGGAGCGCGGACTGCCATCCGGCAAGGACCAGTTGCTGCTGGTCGCTGCGGGAGCCGGACCGAGCGTGGCCTGTGTCAGTTACCGGCCTCAGGGCTGATGATGAGAGAAGGCATAGACACGGCGAGCGGTCTCGCCGCGCACCTGGAACACAACGCACGGTCCTTCCCTGCCAAGCCAGCGATCATCCACCCCGACGGCCGGGAGTCCGATGGCCGGGTCCGCTACCGGGAAGTGGACTACGCCACCCTCCAGGACCAGGTCGAACGGCTGGCAGCCGGGTTCGCTCGTACCGGGATCGGCAAGGGCACCCGTACGGTATTGATGGCCGCGCCCGGACCCGACCTGTTCGCCATCGCGTTCGCGCTGTTCCGGCTCGGCGCGGTCCCCGTGATCGTCGACCCGGGCATGGGCATCCGGCGCATGCTTCATTGCTACCGCGAGGTAGGTGCCGAGGCGTTCATCGGGCCGCCCGTCGCGCATGTGGCGCGGGTACTCGGTCGCCGTACGTTCGCCGGTGTCCGGATCAAGGTGACCCTGGGGCGCAGGCTGTGCTGGGGCGGGCAGACGCTGGACGTGCTGCGGGACACCGCCTCGCAGGAGCCGCCGGAGGCCGCCGGGTCCGGGGAGGTGACCGGTGAGGACCTGATGATGATCGGGTTCACCACCGGCTCCACCGGCCCGGCCAAGGGCGTGGAGTTCACCCACCGGATGGGCACCGCGATGGCTCGTGAGCTACAGGCCGCGCACGGCCGTACCCGGGACGACGTCTCACTCGTCACACTGCCCCTGTACGGCATGTTCGACCTGGTCTTCGGCTCCACGCTGGTCCTGGCGCCGGTCCCCCCGGCCCGGGTCGCGGACGCCGAGCCCGCGCTGCTGGTGGACGCGCTCACCCGGTTCGGCGTGACCACGATGTTCGCCTCCCCCGCGCTGCTGCGCGGCCTCGCCCGGCACATGAGAGGCTCGGCGCTGCCGCCCACGCTGCGTTGCGTGGTGTCGGGCGGCGCGCCGGTATCCCCGGCTCTGGTCGCCGAGCTCCGCGCCGTCCTGGACGAGAAGGCCGAGTTCCATGTGACCTACGGGGCGACCGAGGTGCTGCCGATCTCCTCCGTCGAATCCGCCGAGATCCTCCGGGAGACGGCGGCGCTGAGCGCGCTCGGCGCCGGAACCTGCGTGGGCCGCCCCCTGGCCGGGCTCGACGTCCGGACGATCCCCGTCAGCGACGGCCCGGTGTCATGGATCGAGCCCGACGACGGGCAACCGGCCTGCCCGGTCGGGGAGATCGTCGTGGCCGGCGACGCGGTGAGCCCCGGTTACCACTGCAATCCGCGGGCGGACGCCCTGCACAAGGTCCGCGAGGGCGGTCGCATCTGGCACCGCACCGGCGACCTCGGCTATCTGGACGGGCATGGCCGGCTGTGGTTCTGCGGACGCAAGAGCCAGCGTGTCCGCGCAGCGGGCGGGGACCTGCACACCGTCGTCTGCGAAGGCGTGTTCAATGCCCACCCGCTGGTGCGGCGCAGCGCGCTCGTCGGCGTCGGCGGGGGCGATGGTGCGCCCGCGCACCCTGTCGTCTGCGTGGAGACCGAGGCGGGTGTGGACGAGGCACGGTGGAAGGCCATGGTGCCTGAACTGCGTACCCTCGCCGAAGCACAATCGGTGACAGCGAGGCTGCACGACTTCCTGCGCCACCCTGCCTTCCCGGTCGACATCCGGCACAACGCCAAGATCGGGCGGGAGGAACTGGCCGCCTGGGCAGCCCGCGAACTGACCCCTGTCCGGGGCAGGTTAAAGACCTGGGCGCTGCGCGCGATACCGCTGGCGGGGTGGGCGTATCTGCTCTGCGGCACCGTTCGCCCGTTCGACGCGCTGCCGCTGACGGTGGTGTGGTGGATCGACGCGTTCCTGAGCGTGGTGGTGCACGCCGCCCAGATCCCGGCCGCTCTGCCGCGCGGCCGGGCGGCAGGCCGTTCCGGCCCGACCACGGCTGGTCTCACGATGCTCTATGGCGCCACCTGGTGGCGGACTCTGCCGACAGCTCACCGCCTGTCCCGTCCGAAGGCGGGGGCCAAGGCAGGCATGGGGGCATCATGAGGGCCCTGGTGACCGGATCCTCCGGTTTTCTCGGCAGCCACCTCGTGGACGAGTGCGTCCGCGCCGGCCACGACGTACGCGCCTTCGTACGTCCCGACAGCGACAGAGCGCGGCTGGATGGCATGCCCTGGGTGGAGCCGGCATACGGCGACCTGGCAGACGCCAGGTCGTTGCGCCGGGCGGTGGAGGCTGTGGACGTCGTGTTCCACAGCGCCGCCCGGGTGGTGGACTACGGCACCCGGGCCCAGTTCTGGGACACCAATGTAGAGGGCACGCGGCGGCTGCTGGACGCCGCGAGCGGGGCGGGCGTACGGCGGTTCGTGTTCGTCAGCAGCCCCAGTGCCTTGATGCGGCCGGACGAGGGCGACCAGTACGACATCGACGAGTCCGTCCCATACCCCGACCGCTGGTTCAACCTGTACTCCGAGACCAAGGCCGTCGCCGAACAGCTCGTACGCACCGCGAACCGGCCCGGGTTTACCACCTGCGCGCTGCGCCCGCGTGGCATCTGGGGGCCGCGCGACCACTCCGGCTTCCTGCCCAAGCTGCTGGCGAAGATGCTGGACGGACGGCTTCCCGACCTGGCCGGGGACAAGCAGGTGCTGGTCTCGCTGTGCCACTGCGACAACGCCGTCGCCGCCTGCCTGCGAGCGGCTGACGCCCCGGCCGAACGGATCGGCGGCAACGCCTATTTCATCGCCGACGCGGAGCGAACCGACCTGTGGGCGTTTCTCGCCCGCGTCGCCGAGCTGTTCGGCGGCCGGCCGCCCACCCGCCGTGTCCCGGCACCAGTGCTGGACACCGTGGTCCGGACCACGGAACTGCTATGGCGGCTGCCGCCGCTCGCCACCCGCCGCGAACCGCCGCTCAGCCGGTACTCGATGGCCCTGCTGACCCGCTCCGCGACGTACGACACGGGCGCGGCTGCGCGGGATCTGGATTACACGCCGGTGGTGAGCCAGGAGACGGGGCTGCGGCAGCTGGCCGACTGGGTCGACTCGGTGGGCGGAGTACGGGCGTTCGTCCGTTCCGTGGCGTGACGCTATCTGAAGACATGTGAAGGACGATGGGAACCCAGAAGAAGATCACCGCGGCCGGCGAGCGCTTCCAGCGTCCGGTCTCGCCCAACGAGTGGCTGTACCTCGCCTTTGAGGGGGCGACGGGCGCCCCGTTCGTCATCCAGCTCGTGGTCGAGGGGCGGGGCACGATCGCGCTTGGTGAGCTGGGGCGGGCCGTCGCCCGCGCGTCCGAGGCCACTCCGGGGGCCCGGTTGGCCGTCAGCGGCCGGCTCTGGGCGGACACCGGCCAGTCCCCGGTGGCCCGGCAGGCACCGGATCTGGAGGCGGCGCTGCGCGGCCCATTGGCCCCGGGAACGGGACGGAGCTGCGAGGTCGTCATAGTCCCCGGCGGCTCCGCGGACGCCGACGCACCGACGGCACTGGCGTTCCGGGCCCATCACGCGGCGATGGACGGCCGCGGCCTGCTGGGCTGGACTCTGGACGTGTTCCGTGCCCTGCGCGGCGAGGAGCCCGTCGGCGCGCCGTCCAGCGTGGACGAAGTGGCCTTGCTGGAGCAACTGACCGGGGGCGCGGGCTCCCCCGCCCCGCGTCGGCCGCGCCAGCGGGCCCGCTGGCGCTCCCCGCTGGGCGGCCCCCGCCGGGACTCCGGCTCCGACGCCCCGCACTGGGCGCGGCGCACCCTCGACGGCGTCCATCAAGCACTCGTCGCACGGATCGCCGCCGCGGTCACCGACCACGCGGGCACCCCAGCCCGAGTGATGGTCCCGGTGGACCTGCGCCGGCACTGTGCCGGCCTGCGCGCGAGCGCCAACCTCAGCCTGCCGGTCTTTCTGGAGGGCCGCCCCGGCCGGCCATGGGAAGCATGGCAGCAGGAACTTCTGCGGGCACTGGCCGACGGCGCCGAACTCGCCGCAGGAGAAGAGCGGGACGCGGCCCGGCTGCCGCAGGGCGTACTGCGCCTGCTGGGCCGGACGACCTCGGCCGCTGCCCGTGTCCTCGACCGCCACCCCTGCACGGCCCTGGTCAGCCACCTCGGCCGCATCGAGCCGGCCGACGTGTGCGTGCCCGGCTTTGAAGCGGATACCGCGTACTCCCTCCCCGTCCGGGTACCGCTGGTGCCGGTCTCCTTCACGACGCTCGAATTCGGCCGTCACACGCAGCTGGTGGTGTCGGCGGGGCGTGGCCGGAGCGTCGCCGCCGCCGCGTCACTGCTGGACGCCGTCTGCGAGAAGCTGTCGCCCGTCACCGGGACGGAGCGCCTGTGCGGCGGCGCGCCGTTAGGTGCCAGCGGGACCGCGACGACCTTGACCGCGCTCTTCCGCGAGCAGGCCACCCGCACCCCGGACGCCATCGCCATGATCGGCCCGGCCGGCCAGGAAGACTCGGCCGGTCAGGTGACGTACGCCGAACTCGACCACCGATCCGACACCGTGGCCGCACACCTGCGTACCCGGGGGCTCGGCCCTGGTGCGGTCGTGGCCCTGCTCGACGGCCGCACCCCGGCGGCCATCGCCGCCCTCTGGGGCATCCTGAAGGCTGGCGCCGCCTACCTGCCGCTCGACCCCACGCACCCGCCCGCCCGCATTGCCGCCGTGCTCGCCGACTCCGGCGCCGCCCTCTGTCTTGCGGGCGAGACGTACCAGGCGGCCGTGTTGGACGACGCGTGCCCGGTCCTGGCGCTGGAATCGCTGCCATGGGACGGCGCCGAACCGGTGGACCACACGGACGATCCGGCCTCCCCGGCTTCCGTCGCCTACGTCATCTACACCTCCGGCTCGACGGGGTCCCCCAAGGGCGTTCAGGTCGAGCACCGTGCGCTGACGGCATACGTGCGCTGGGCGCGGGAACGTTACGGAGTCGACGCGGCGACCCGGTTCGGCCTGTTCACCTCCCTCGCCTTCGACCTCACCGGGACCGCGCTCTTCCTTCCGCTGCTGTCCGGCGGCAGCATCGCCCTGGAGCCGGGCGAGCCGGGCCGGCACACCCTCACCGCGCTGCTGAACACCTCCGGCGTCACCGCCCTCAAACTCACCCCGGCGCACCTGGACTTGATGACATCGCTGGGCGTGACAGCGCCGGACGGGCGGATCCGGACCGTGGTGGTGGGCGGCGAGCAACTGCGCGGCCCAGCGGCGGCGCGGGCGCAGCGGCTGTTCGGCCCCGACTGCCGGATCTTCAACGAGTACGGCCCTACCGAGGCGGCCATCGGCTGCATCGTGCATACCTACGATCCCGCACGGGACGCCGACCGTCCCGCCGTCCCCATCGGCCTCCCCGTCCCCGGCACCGGCATCGCCCTTCTCGACGCCGATGGCCGTCCCTCCGCCGAGGGCGAACTCCACCTCACCGGCGGTCAGCTCGCCCGCGGCTACCTCGGCCGCCCCGATCTCGACCGGGAACGCTTCATCCGTCTCGCCGACGGCACCCGCGCCTACCGCACCGGTGACCTGGTCCGCCTCACCACGGACGGTACTCTGGAGTTCCTGGGTCGTACCGACGATCAGCTCTCCATCCGCGGATTCCGTATCGAACCCGGCGAGATCGAGGCCGTGTTGGAGCGTCACCCCGAGGTCACCCGTGCCGTCGTCACCGCCCGTCCCGGGCCGGCGGGTGAACCGGTGCTGTGTGCGTACGTCACGACGGGGACCGAGCCCGGCTCCCTGGATCCGGAACAGATCCGCGCCTACACCGCCGGTCTCCTTCCGGCGTACCTCGTCCCGGCCGCCGTACGTGTCCTGGACGCCTTCCCCCTGACTGTGAACGGCAAGGTGGACCAGCGCGCTCTGCCGTCCCCGTTCGTGCGGGACCAGCAACCTGCGATGCGCGACACCGAATCGGACAACCCGCGGGCCACTGGCACCGACTCTCTGGCAGCCGCCGTGACAAAGATCTGGTGCCGGACGCTGGGCGCGGGCACCGCCGAGGGCATCGGCCCCGGCGACCCGTTTCACCAACTGGGCGGC
The DNA here is from genome assembly GCF_055603265.1 of Streptomyces sp. NPDC037288. Taxonomy (NCBI): domain Bacteria; kingdom Bacillati; phylum Actinomycetota; class Actinomycetes; order Kitasatosporales; family Streptomycetaceae; genus Streptomyces; species Streptomyces sp. NPDC037288. The sequence goes on along the minus strand of NZ_JBVJVY010000068.1, from coordinate 2,579 downwards.
GACTCTCTGACCCTGCTGCTCATGCTCAGCGATGTCGCCGCGGAACTGGTCCACCCGGACCGCCAGCAGGCGTTCCAAGAACAACTGCGCAACCTGCTCCGCGACGTCACCGTGGAACGCGTATGCGCCGCCATCCGTACCGCGAACTCCGGAGCCGGAACATGATCTTCGTTGGCCGAGGCGCCCTCCTCCACCGCGCCGTCGCCTCTGCCCGGGCCGCCGGCCACCGGGTGGACCTGATCTGCTCGGACGAGGAAGCGGACACCGGCACCGCGCCCTTCCTCCACGTCACCGATGTCAACACCGAGGCGGACCGCCTGACCGACCACTGCACGGACGGCATCGTATGGTCCATCGACAACCGCATGATCTTCCGGGCCCCTCTGCTCGCATCAGGCCTGCGGATCTACAACATCCACAATGGCCTGCTCCCCCAGCACCGCGGCCTCGCATCCGCAGCCGTCCTCTTCGCCCTTCTCCATGGACACCCCGAGTACGGCGCCACCCTCCACGAGGTGGACGCCGGTATCGACACCGGCCCCGTTCTCGCGGAAGAACGGTTCCCCATTCCCCCTGACGCGCACTACCACCAGCTCTTTCTGCGCAGCGTCCAAAACTGCCACCGCCTCTTCGAGCGCACTCTCCCCGCCGTAGCCGCCGGCCGGTCTTTCCCGCCCCTGCCGACCCGCTCCGCGGCCCCGCCCGCCTATTACGGCCTGCGTTCCCTGCGCGCCCTCCGGGACTATGCCGCCCATCCGGCCTTCGCCCGCGCCACCGACCTGGGCGTCACCGCTCCCTATGTCCCCGAGGTGGCCTCGGCACTCAGCCTCGAACCACCCGTCAGGGCTCTCGGTCGAGGCTCAGGTCCTTCAACCGACATGCCAGGTACGGACCTTGACTAGGCCACAAGGCGGACATAATCCGACAGTGCCGGGCACATCCTCCCGAATTCGGCTACCGCCAGCGGTGCTCGACGTCCACGACAAGGTGGCCATCAAGCGCCAGCACCCGGAAGGGGAGCCTCGCCCGGACGCCCAGTCCGAGCTGTGTCTGCCCTTCGAAGGACCCTCCGTACCTGGAAGCCCGGAAGCTGCGATACCCCGCAAGATTCACGCCCGGCAGGCTGTGGCCCGGCTTTGCAGGGTATGTGGGCTTCCCTGTGCCGGTGTCATAGGCGGGGGCACGGATCACGATCTCCAGGACTACCCTGCCCGGAACCGGTATGACCTGGCCCGAACCGTCCTGGACGAGTCGGCTGACGTACCTGACCGAGTAACCAATACTGCCGCGCTTGGCCCCGGGTACATCGACGACCACGCGGTCGTAGCAGTCGTGACGGCCTGTGCGGACGTTCACCATGGGCGTCGTCGTCTGCGCGGAGAGGGTTTTGGAGAGGCTGTCCCATCCGACTGGGCAGGCTGTGACCGTATCCCTGGGCGCCGCCGCAGCGGGCAGGCTTATCGCCGCTATGGTGACGCCTGCCACTGAAAGCAGAATTGCCCGTTTCTTCATGATTCGACTCACCGGATCCCTCCCTATTGATTAATATATGCCCGATATAAGCTAGCGGATGTGAATGTTCGACTAAATGCAATAGGTGTGCAAACGATGTGACCTCGCTGTTACGAGCGCTTGCGCACTCGGGGGCAACACCCAGAAGCGACCTGGGGAAGACTTCCGGCTCCCGCCTCCCCCGGAATAGGTACCGCTGGTACCGTGAGCACCATGCCCGATGCCAAAGCCATGAACCTGCGCTTTCCGGACCCTGAGCAGCGGGCCGCCATCGCGGCTGCCGCGAAGCAGGAAGGGGTCAGCATGCAGGAGTACATCCTCTCGGCGGCCTACGCGCGGGCCACAGCCGTTCAGCAGCGGTTCCTGGATGCGTTCAAGCAGTCGATGGCCCGCAGCGGCGAAGCCTTCGCGGCCGAGTCGAGCCATACGGATCGCAGCGCTGAGGCGCGGGCAGCCGAACAGCAGGCCCGCCAGGAGCTCGAACACCGGGATCGGGGACACGCCGCGTGACCCAGCCCGAATCGCACCCGCTGGACGTCACCTTCCTGCTGCACGCCGCCGAACTCCTCGACAGCGATCCCCAGGTCGACGACTACGGGCCCCTATACGCCGCCGTCGCCCGAGTAAACGCCCGTGCCATGGAACGCTCGATCTATGGATCTCTGCACCTCAAAGCGGCAGCGCTGCTGCAAACCCTGGCAAAGCTGCCGTGCCTGGAACACTCCAACGAGGCCTTCGCCTGGCACGCCACCGAGGCCTACCTGATCCTCAACGGGCGCCAACTCGACTACACACCCAAGGCTGCTGTCGCCCTCGTGCGCGACGCCGTCGCCGGAACGCTGGGCGTCGCCCGCATCGCCCGCCACCTGCACGACTTCACCGTCGGCTGATCAGCCCCTGAAAGCCGTCGCTCGCGCATCGCTCAGGAACACCCTCCAGCCACCCGTGGGCCGCTGACCGACATCAAGTGTACGCAGCTTGGCGAGCACCTCGGGCTTCTGCACGTCCATCCAGTCGACGAACTGCCGGAAGGAGACCAGCCGCACGTCCCCGCCCTTCTCCTTCTC
>NZ_JBVJVY010000067.1:5728-22686 GCF_055603265.1 Streptomyces sp. NPDC037288 | reverse complement strand
ACCTCACCAAGCGCATAACGGACGAGACGACACCAACCTGGCGAGGGACTTACTAGAACAGAAAGGGCAATTCGCCTAGATCAAATGCCCTCTCAAGGTGCTACCCGGCCATCGGCACCACACGGCAGATCGGTGGGTCAGCGACCTGGAAGCGGTGTGGGAACTCACGGGCGAAGCGGGCTACCGAGCCAGTAAGACCGTGCGCCTGCAACTGCTGGAGGCGGTACGCCGCCTGGTTCACCAGCACCCGCCTGCCGCCATCGAGTTCCTGGACGAGGAGGACCGGCTCGGCTGGCTGATCGGTATGCCGGCGCAGGAGCTGAGCACGCACAAGGAACGGTTCCTGGGCCTCCTGCGCGCCGCCTTCCCGTACGACACCGACCGGTCGCTGGCATGGATGGCCGCTGTCTGCCGGCGGATGGTCGCCGCTCGCAAGTACGACGTCGCCGCGGACGTCGTACGGGCTGCCGCTGAGGAGGCCCAGCGCGTCCAAGACCCTCGCGAACGCGCGCAGGCGCAGCGTGCGGCTTTGGAATGCTTCGAGGAACTGCTCGAAGACCGGGCGCCAGGGAGCAAGAAGAGCCTGTATCTGGAGCCGGTGGAACAGGCCGTGGGCACGCTGTGGGCCGCATGCCAGGCCTCGTTGCCCCAGGAGGAGCTCCTGGAAGTGATCTGGCTCGTCCTGTCCGCTCCGCTGAACCAGGCATTGGAGCGTGCTCACCTGCACGGTTCGGGGCTCCTGGCCAGACGGCTGGAGGAGCCTGCGGCCCAGGAGGTGGTCGGTCGGCTCGTTGCCCTTCCCAGCCCGGCGGCGCAGACTGCGGCCTCGGACCATGTCCTGGTTCCCACCTTGCGGTGCGGCGGTGCTACGAGTGCGTTCGACCGCCACCTGCGCAGGGTCTGCCGCGATGCACTGGGGCTGCTGCCATCCCCCGCCTACGAGGGGCAACGCCGTGCTGTGTCCGCTTGGTTCGCGGACGCGGTCGCACAGGCGTCTCCCGCCCCGACTGTTCTCCTGGAGCTTCTGCCGGCCGACGTTCCGACGGAGTTGTGGCTGAATTCCGAAGGCCTGGCCGCGCTTCTCGTGCCTGCCGTCGTCGCCGGACACTCTGGTGCGCTGCATGCTCTTGAGCAGTGGGCAGGCAACAGCGAGGTCCGGGCCATGCCCGCCACCGCAGCGGCACAGGGCGCCATCAGGACGGCGTTCGCGGAGGCGGTCGGCGATCACCCGGAGATGCTGGGCTACCTGATCACGGAAGCCGCGCTCATGAAGCGGACCTCGTTCCTCACCACGGCCGTAGACGCCGCTGGACAACACGGCAACCCACCGTCACCCGTCGATCAGCGGCGGCTCCACACGCTGATCGACGGTTTGTGCGCGGCGGACGCCAAGGGCAGCAAGCGGGAGGGGTACCGGCTGTGGCGGGCACTGATCGACCACGCCGGATGGCGACCGCCGGCGCCGGAGGACCTTGTGGGCGTCCTGAAGCAGACCACGCCCGGCCAACCCCTGCACACGGCCGTCCTGCACATGACCGAGTCCGCCGCACAAGCCGATGCCTGGCAGTACGCAGACGTGATCCCCCTGCTGGAGCACCTGACAGCGCTCATGCCGGACTCCGGCACGGGTGACCCCGGGTCCGAGGAACTGCTTCTCGTCCGCCACGTCGTGGCAGTGATGTGGGGTCGACTCGCCCCCGTCGACAAGAAGGAGGAGCGGGACCTGGCGTTCCGCACCCTTTTCGAGCTGGTCCTGCCGGAAGACGGCTCCATGGACACGTACATCAGCACCAACGTGCGCGAGCTGGGCTGGCTGCTCAAGCGCATCGCGGCGGTCGCCCCCGCGGAAGCGGCCAGCGGCCTTGAGGAGATGTCCTCTCGGCTACGGGCCTACACGCCGAGTCCGACCAGCCTCACCAACGATCTGGCCGCCCGCCTGAGGGCACTCCTGGTCACCCTCATGGACAAGCTCGGCACCACCGGTCGCAAGCGGCTCGTCGTGACCCTCAGCTCTGGCGAGCTGGCCTTGGCTCGAAAGACCGTGGAAGTCTTCGCGCAGCTGCACGAGATCTCCCTGACGACCCCTCCGCCATGGTTCCGCGCCCTCGCCGATCGTGAGGACCTGCCATCGGTCGTACGGCAGACGGTCACGGCTCGTCTGCGCATCCATGCCCGGATGCGCTGCGGCGGACCATGGCCTGAGCTGCACCAAGATCCACAACTGTCCGTCGCGACCAGCAGCTGAGGAAGACGGCGCGGGTCGGGGCCGTCTCGTCGGGGGATGTCGTCGCCGTGGACCAGTTCGCCGGGCCGGGAGCGTTCGAATGGCCTCCCGCCTGGGTGAGCCGCGTCGCATCGGAGCGGGCAAGGCTTGCTATGCAACGAGTTGCATAGCAGGATCTGAGGCATGGCGCTCGAACACGCGATCCTCGTGTCGCTTTTGGAGAAGCCAGGATCCGGCTATGAGCTGGCCCGGCGCTTCGAGCGGTCCATCGGCTACTTCTGGACCGCGACCCACCAACAGATCTATCGCGTGCTCAAGCGCATGGAGAACGACGGTTGGGTCGACGTCCGGGACGTCCCGCAGCAGGGCCGACCGGACAAGAAGGAGTACTCCGTCGCCGACCTCGGCCGGGCCGCGCTGTCCTCCTGGTTGCACGATCCGATCGAGCCGGAGAGCGTCCGCCACGACCTGGCCGTGAAGATCCGGGGCGCCGCCTTCGACGACCCGGCCGCCCTGATCCGCGAGGTGGAGCGGCACCGGCTGGCGCACCGGGACCGGCTGGCGCACTATCTCGCCGGAGAGGCACGGGACTTCACGGCGCCCGAGGCCGGCGCGGCCGGTCCCGAGGCGCCGCTCGACGCAGAGCGGGAGCTGCAGCACGTCGTCCTGCGCGGCGGCATCGCGTACGAGCGGATGATGATCGACTGGCTGGACGACGTGCTCGCCACGCTGGCCCGGTTCGGTCCGGGTCGCTGACCGACGCCGTGGCCGCCGCCGATCCTCCCGATCCGGCCCGTCCCGTCCCGCCGTCAGACCTCCCCGTATCCCACCCGTCCACCAGCCGAAAGGCGTCCCTCATCCATGGCTGACCAGCTGCTGTTCAACCCGCGCACCTACGACCCCGCGCACTTCGACCCCGAGACGCGCCGCTTGCTGCGTGCCACCGTCGACTGGTTCGAGGAGCGAGGCAAGGCGCGGCTGATCGAGGACTACCGGACCCGCGCGTGGCTCGGCGACTTCCTCGCCTTCGCAGCGAAGGAGAATCTGTTCGCCACCTTCCTGACGCCGTCGTCCGCCGCGGGGGAGGGGGAACCGGACAAGCGGTGGGACACCGCCCGGATCGCGGCGCTCAACGAGATCCTGGGCTTCTACGGCCTCGACTACTGGTACGCCTGGCAGGTCACGATCCTCGGCCTCGGCCCGGTATGGCAGAGCGACAACGCAGCCGCCCGCGCCCGCGCCGCGGAACTCCTCGCCCAGGGCGAGGTGTTCGCATTCGGCCTGTCCGAGAAGGCCCACGGCGCCGACATCTACTCCACCGACATGCTGCTCGAGCCTGACGGCGACGGCGGCTTCCGCGCGACCGGTTCCAAGTACTACATCGGCAACGGCAACGCCGCCGGACTCGTCTCCGTCTTCGGCCGCCGTACCGACGTCGAGGGCCCCGACGGCTACGTGTTCTTCGCCGCCGACAGCCGTCACCCGGCTTACCACCTGGTCAAGAACGTCGTCGACTCCTCGAAGTTCGTCAGCGAGTTCCGCCTGCAGGACTATCCCGTAGCGGCCGAGGACGTCCTGCACACCGGCCGTGCCGCCTTCGACGCCGCCCTCAACACCGTCAACGTCGGCAAGTTCAACCTGTGCACCGCCTCGATCGGCATCTGTGAGCACGCGATGTACGAGGCCGTCACCCACGCCCACAACCGCATCCTCTACGGCCGCCCCGTCACCAGCTTCCCGCACGTGCGGCGCGAGCTGACCGACGCGTACGTCAGGCTCGTCGGCATGAAGCTGTTCAGCGACCGCGCTGTCGACTACTTCCGCTCCGCCGGCCCGGACGACCGCCGTTACCTGCTCTTCAACCCGATGACGAAGATGAAGGTGACCACGGAGGGAGAGAAGGTCATCGACCTGATGTGGGACGTCATCGCGGCCAAGGGCTTCGAGAAGGACAACTACTTCGGCCAGGCGGCCGTGGAGATCCGCGGCCTGCCGAAGCTGGAGGGCACGGTCCACGTCAACCTGGCGCTGATCCTGAAGTTCATGCGCAGCCACCTCCTCGACCCGGTCGAGTATCCCGCCGTGCCGACCCGCCTCGACGCGGCCGACGACGCCTTCCTGTTCCGGCAGGGGCCGGCCCGCGGCCTCGGCGCGGTGCGCTTCCACGACTGGCGGCCCGCCTTCGACGCGTACGCGCACCTGCCCAACGTGACCCGGTTCCGCGAACAGGCCGACGCGCTCGGCGCGTTCGTCGCCACGGCCGCCCCCGACGCGGAGCAGAGCCGCGACCTCGACCTCGTCCTCGCGGTCGGTCAGCTCTTCGCCCTCGTCGTGCACGGACAGCTCGTCCTGGAGCAGGTCGCCCTGACCGGACTCGACGAGGACGTGCTCGACGAACTCTTCGCCGTCCTCGTGCGGGACTTCTCCGCGCACGCCGTCGAACTGCACGGCAAGGACTCGGCGACCGAACAGCAGCAGGACTGGGCGCTCGGTTCGGTCCGGCGACCGGTCGTCGACGAGGCACGCACGGAGCGGGTCTGGCAGCGGGTCGAGGCGCTGTCCGGCGCGTACGAGATGGCCCCGTAGACGCGCCGTACGCATCACCGACGGCCGGGCCGCACAGGCCCGGCCGGAGGACGGCCTGACGGGTGCCGCGACCCGGCCGCCCTCACTCTGGAGCGCCGCGTGGCCTCAGAAGGCCATGTCGTCGAACAGCGCGGACATGTCCGGTGCCGAGGTACGGCCCAGTTTCTGTTCGGCCCAGATCACCTTTCCCTGCGCCGCGTAGCGCGTACCCCAGCCGTCCGCGAACTGGGAGACGAGGAACAGGCCCCGCCCTCCTTCGTCGGTGGTGGCCGCTCGCCGCAGCCGAGGCGACGTGTTGCTGCCGTCCGACACCTCGCAGACGAGGGTGCGGCCCAGCAGCATTCTGACGCGCACGGGCGGGGCGCCGTAGCGGACCGCGTTGGTGAGGAGCTCGCTGACGATCAGTTCCGTGGCGAACGCCTGGTCCTCCAGCCCCCAGTCGGCGAGTCGTCGGCCCACCTCGCCGCGTACCGGGGACACGGCCGTCACGTCGAACGGTACGTCCCACATCGCGACGCAGGACGGGGCGAGCAGCCGAGTCCCGGCCACCAGCAGGGCCACGTCGTCACTGGGGTGCTCGGGCAACATGGTCTCCACGAGGGCGCCGCAGATCTGCTCCGGTGTCTCACCTGCGCGGGCGATGGTGGAGTGGAGCATCTCCATGCCCTCGTCGATGTCCCGGCTGCGGTTCTCGATCAGGCCGTCGGTGAACAGCACGAGGCGGCTGCCCTCGGCGAGGTCCAGTTCGCCGGCCTCGAAGGGATGTCCGCCCACTCCCAGGGGCGGAGACAGCGGCAGGTCGGGAAAGGTCACCCCGCCCTCGGGGGACACCACCGCGGGTGCGACATGCCCGGCGCGGGCGAAGGTGCAATGGCCGCCGACGGGGTCGTAAACGGCGTAGAGACAGGTGGCGCCGGTGAGCGGAGCACGGTCGTCGTCGGCGTGCGCCGTCTGCGCGTCCAGCCGGGTCACCATCTCGTCGAGGTGTCCCAGCAGCTCGTCCGGGGCCAGGTCCAGTGAGGAGAAGTTCAGCACGGCGGTCCGCAGCCGGCCCATGGTCACCGCGGCCTGCAGCCCGTGCCCGACGATGTCACCGACGACCAGTGCGACGCGGAAGCCGGGCAGGGGAATGACGTCGAACCAGTCGCCGCCGACGCCGGACTCGGCCGGCAGGTAGCGCGAGGCGATCTCCAGCGCGTCCTGTTCGGGGAGGCCCAGGGGCAGCAGGCTGCTCTGCAGTGTCACGGCCATCGCGTGCTCGCGGCCGTACCGACGCGCGTTGTCGATGGCGACGGCGGCGCGGGCCACGAGCTCTTCGGCCACGGCGACGTCCTCCTCCTCGAACCGGGGGGTGTTCGCGGCCCGCCAGAAGTTGGCCATGCCGAGCACCACCCCCCGTGCTCGTACCGGCACGGTGATCAGGGACTGGATGCCGTAGTCCAGCGCCTGCCGAGCGCCCTGCGGGTCCTGGGCCCGCCAGTCCTCAGCGGTGCGCAGGTCCGGCACCAGAACGGCCTTGCCGCGGTTGAGTGCCGCCACCATCGGGGTGTCGGCCATGACGAACCGGATCACGTCTCCCACTGGCTGCAGGGGATGTCCGGTCCGCGCTTCGCTCAGCGCGGTGCGCCGCATCCGGTGCACGGCTCCTGTGGGCTCGTCGCCACGAAGGACGGATTCGAGGAGTTCCACGGTGACGAAGTCGGCCAAGCGGGGGACCGCCACCTCGGAGAGCTCCTCCGCCGTACGGCGTACGTCGAGCGTGGTGCCGATCCGCACACCCGCCTCGTACAGGAACGAAAGGCGTCCACGGGCGATCTCGGCCTGGCCGGAGAGGGCTGTCAGTTCCGTGGTGTCGCGGAAGGTGGCGACCAGACCGGGCACCTCGCCGAACGGCGCGGTGAGCCGGATGTTCACGGCCAGCAGCCGGTCACCCGCCGGGATCACCTCGTCGGAGGCGGGCTTCCCCGCCATCAGCAACCGCTTCAGGGCGGGCCCCAGGGCAAGATCCGTCACCGGCCGCTGTTCGACGTCCTCGGGGAGGCCCAGCAGCCGTCGTGCCTCGTCGTTGGAGAGCAGCAGGCGCCCGTCGCCGCCGACGATCAGGACTCCCTCGCGCACCGCGTGCAGCACGGCGTCGTGGTGCTCGTACATACGGGTCATCTCCGCCGGACCGAGCCCGCGGGTCTGTCTGCGCAGGCGGCGGCTGACCAGTGCCGTGCCGACGGTCGCCAGCGCCAGTGCCGCCGCTGCCGCACCGAGCAGCATGGGCAGCTGCTGGTTCAGCACGTGGCCCAGCGTGGCGTACTCGATACCGGCGCTGATCATCCCCACCACACGTCTGCTCGGATCCATCACGGGTACGACCGCGCGCACGGCGTCGGCCGGCCGGCCGTGGAACGTCTCGGTGAACGTCTCTCCCGCGGCGGCCCGGCCGACGCCCTGTGCCTTCGTACCGATCAGGGCGGGGTTGGGGTCGGTGATCCGGATCCCGCTCCTGTCCAGGACGGTGACGAAGTCGACGCCGGAACCCTTTCTCGCCTGCTCCGCCGCCGTCTGAAGCCGTGCCGTGGGATCCGGTGACATGAGCGCCGACGCCGTGCCGGGCGCGTGTGCGAAGGCTTCCGCCGCGGCCAGCGACCGGTCCTTCGCGCTGCGCTCGCCGTCGTACCGGCCCTGCACGACCAGGGCCGCGGCCGCCACCGCGACCAGTACGAGCACGACCAGGGCCTGGAGCAGAAAAACCTGCGCGGCAAGGGTCCGGACGCTCATGGAGGACGACATGCGGCGCCTGCCGGACGGACCGGGCCATGGCCGACGGGAAGGACCCCGTGACCACCGTGTGCCGGGTGGCGGCGCCGCCCTGGCCCATGGCCTGCGGAAACGTCCGCTCATGTCCCTTTTCTAGCACTGGGCCTCCGTGGTCGGCGAGCGGTACGACCGCGGCTGCGGGCATCCCAGCGCCTGCCGTGTGGCCGCAGCGTCAGCGTCCGCGACGCTGAGCCGGGTGGGCAGCCGCCCGGCACGACCATGCCGGACGCCCTTCCCGCCTGGTCACAGCGTCAGCTGTCAGGGCTGGCCGGCCCTGAGCCCGTCGCAGCCTTGCGGGCGCCCACCTGGGAGCGCTCCGGCCCCACCGGCCCAGGCCGGGACGCGCCGGCCCGCTCTGTCCTCAGGTGCGGAGAGCCGTTGTGGCAGACGATCGAGCTCCGCACGTCCGCAGCCGCACTCCCGCCAGCGCGATCAGCACGGCGTCGTTGGCATTCCGGTTACCGACGGTGACCCGGATTCCCTCGCCGGGGTAGTGACGCGCCTGGACACCCGCGCCGGTCAGTGCTGCGGCGCCCTCATCGATCGGATCGGGCGCGGCGAGCCAGACCGAATTGGCGTGGCCGGGACGTACGCGCCAGCCGAGGGACCCGATTTCACGCCGGAGCCGTTCCCGTTCGGCGACGATGCTGTCCACGCGGCGGCGCAGCTCGCTTTCGGCGCCCAGTGAAGCCTTCACCGCCGCCGCTGCCACCGCGTTGATCCCGAAGGGCAGCTGTTGCCCACGGATCCGCTCCACCAGGTCCGAGGCGCCGAGTCCGTAGCCGACCCGCAGGGCGGCGAGGCCGTAGGCCTTGGAGAAGGTGCGCAGGACCAGCAGGTTGGGGTGAGCGTCCAGGAGCGTGGGTGTGTCGGGCAGGTCGGGGTCGCGGGCGAACTCCACGTATGCCTCGTCGAGGAGCACGGTGACGTGTCGGGGGACGTGACGCAGGAACGCCGACAGTGCGTCGACGGTGACGAGGCTTCCGGTGGGGTTGTGCGGATTGCACAGCACCACGACGCGGGTGCGCTGGTCGAGCGCCGCGAGCAGGGCACCCAGGTCCTGGTGCCCGTCCGGCGACAGGGGGACGGGGACCGGTTGAGCACCGACCATGGCGGCCAGGAGAGGGTAGGCGTCGAACGTGCGCCAGGCGTGGACCACGGTGTCGCCGGGCCGGACCACGGCCTGCAGCAACTGCAGGGCCACGCCGACCGATCCGCTGCCGACCGCGACGCGGGCGGGCGGCACCCGGCACCACGCGGCGATCCGCTCGATGAGGTCGTCGGGGTGGAACTGCGGGTAGCGGTGTGCCTCTGCGACGGCCCGGTGCATCGCCTCGCGTACCGAGGGCAGTGGCGGATACGGGCTCTCGTTCAGGGCAAGTCGGTGCAGCACGGGGATGTCCATGGCTCAGCCCCGTCCGCCTTGCCAGCGAACGGCGACGGCACCGGCGAAGTCACCCGCGTGCGCGAATCCCCCGAGCACCATCAGGTCGCCGTCCTTCACCTGCCGGGAGCTGATCGCGCGGTCCAAGGTGACCGGGATCGCCGCTCCGAACAGGTTCCCGTAGTCGTCGAAGGTGTTCACGTGCCGCTCGGCCGGCAGTTGCAGCGCCTCTCGCCAGTTCCGCAGGAAGGTGCGGTTGGGCTGGTTGGTGATGAGGACGTCGATGTCGGTGCTCACCATGCCGAGCCGCCGGCACAGGTCCGTGATCACCTCGGGGACGAGACGGTTCCCGCGTGCCAGGACCTTGGCGACACTGGCGTCGGTGAACCCGATCCGCAGCTGGGACTCTCCCGGCTCCCAGTACTTGCGACCGTCGTCGACCGCCACCGTCATATCACCGGCGTACGCGCTGATGTGCCGGGTCTCCACGTCGAGGACCGGCGACTGTGCCGACGTCGTCACGTACCCCACCCCACACCCGTCGCCCGGGATCGCCGCCTGGGCGAGTTTGCGCACCTCGGACTGGGTGAACCATTGCCCGGCGGCGCTTTGCGCGTTGCATATCAGCGCGGTCTTCGCGTCGGTGGAGGTGAGGATCTGCCGGGCCAACTTCACCATGTACACGAAGGACGCGCAGCCCGCGTTGGCCACGTCGACGAGCCACTCCGGGTTCAGGCCCAGCCGACGCGCCACCTCGGTTCCGGCGCCCACGAACGGCAGGTCCGGCAGCTGGCTGTGCACCAACAGCACGTCGACGCCCCGGATCTCCGCCGCGCCGTGCCGTTCGATCAGGGGCTGTACGGCGCGTTCGACCATGTCCGCGTTGGTCTCGTCGCTGGCCACATGGTGCCGTAACCGCGGGACCCTGAACATCGGGTGGTTGCGGAGCTTGTCCTCGGCCCCGGGGAACTCCGTGTAGAACTCCGCCGGTACCGGCTCGCCGGGCAGGTAGCTCGCGACGTCGGTGAGGCTGACCGTGGTCACTGGGCCACCGCCCTCGCCGGAGCGGAGTTGACCGGCAGGCCGCCCCGGTGGCGGTGTTCCAGGATGGCCTTGAGGTTGCGCATCTCCACGGTGTGCCCGGCGTAGAAGAGGTCCCAGTAGTCGCCCACCCAGGGCCGGTCCGGGCGGGGTGCCAGGTCGGGGTGCGGGTTGTCGTCGTAGTAGGGGTGCCGGCAGTTGGTCCAGGTGATCACCGAACCCGGCTTGTCGAGTACCAGTCGGGCCGGGACGACACGCATCAGGTAGATCATCCACAGCTTCTCGCCCTGGTCCCAGGAGCAGTGGTAGTCCACGGTCATGGCCTCGGGGTTCGCGAGGACCTTGCAGTAGATCCTGGTGTCGTCCTCCAGCCGGTCGTGACCGACCCACAGCCCCGGTGTGCCGGTGGGCGCGAAGTCCCGCAGGCTGCAGGTCCACTCCTCCAGATGGTGCCCCTGGCGCAGGTAGTCGTAGGCCTGCTCCGGGGGGCAGTCGACGTACTCGTGGATGGTGCAGTACTGCCCGTAGACCTGATGGTGGGGGTAGACCGCGTGGGTGAGCTCCATGCAGTGGGCGGTCAGTTCCTCCTTGCCGGCGTTCTCGATCCGGACCAGACCGGGGATGTCAGCCAACATGGACGACTCCTCGCTCATCTGAACTCTCCTTGCTGTCGGTGCCGTTGGTGTTCCTGGTGTTGTCGCTGAAGGACTGGAAGGGAAGGAACGGCGGGATCTCCCGCGGGTCGCAGTCCACCGAGACGAACGCCGGTCCGCCACCCGCGTTGCTGCGCAGCAGTGCCGTGCGCAGGTGCGCCGCGTCGGTGGCTCCCGTGGCCTCCAGGCTCGGGAAGGCGGCGGCTACTCCGGCGGCGAGGTCGGTCCGGGCGAACAGGTCGTCGCTGCGGACGCCGCCCTGCAGGAGTTCCTCCCGCAGCGCGCACATGGCGTGGGCGTTGTTGTTGAAGATCACGAACGTCACGGGTGCGTCGTACTCCACGGCGGTGTGCACTTCCATCCCGTGCATGAAGAAGGCCCCGTCGCCGGCGAGGACGTAGGTGCGTCGGCCCGTGGCGAGCGCGGCGCCGATGCCGGCCCCGAAGGTGTAGCCCATGCCGCCCATGCCGACCGCCACCACGAAGCGGCCGTGGCGCGGTGCCGGGAGGAGATGGACGGCGCTGGCCCCCGTGTTGCCTGCGTCCACGAAGACGTGTGCGTCCTGGGGGAGTGCCGCCTCCACCGCGGCGACCGCCTGGGCGTGGGCAACGGTTCGCTGCCGGGCCTGCACGAGCCGCCCCGGCATGGGAGTGGGGAGGGGCCCGGCGTGCGGCGGGCAGGGACGTGGGTGCGACGGCAGCCGGTCGGTCACCGCGCGCAGCGCGTCCCGCAGGTTCCCGCCCAGTGCGGTGCCCGACACGAACGGCGCTTCGGGGCCGAGACAGACGACGTCGGTGGCGGCCAGGGCCCGGTCGAGGCCGCCGCGCGCCAGGAGCGGCAGCCGGGTACCGACCAGCAGGCACAGGTCGGCCCGCCGCAGACACTCTTCGACGTTGGCGTGGCCCATCACCCCGGCCACGCCTGCGAACCGGGGATCACGGTTGTCGAAGACGTCCTTGGCGTCCGGGGTGACCGCCACCCACGCCCCGAGGCGCCGCGCCAGTTCGGCCAGATCCCCGCGTGCATCGACGGCGGCGACATCCTCGCCGGCGATGACGAGGACGCGACCGGCCCCGCGAAGGGCGTCCGACACGGCGCTGACGGCGACTGGGTCGAGCCGCGCCGCGGATGCCGCCACGGGGCCGCCCGGTGTCGGCGCCACGTCACGGGCGGGCATCCGGATCCGGGCCTGCTGCACGTCCTTGGGGAGCAACAGCACGGCCGGCCCGCGTGGATCGGCCTGTGCCGCCGCGACTGCCCGGGGCAGCAACTCCGTGAGCGAGTCGGCGTCATCGACCCGGGCGCAGAACCGGGAGACCGGTGCGAAGACCTCCCGCGCGTCGAAGGAGCCCGCCTTGCCGCTGGAGTCCTGGAACGCCCCGTGCCCTTCCTGACCGGTCGGCGGCTGGCCCACCAGGGCCAGCACCGGCACCCGGGAGGCGTACGCCTCGGCCAGACCCGGTACGAGGTTCATCGCCCCACCTCCCGAGGTGGCGGCGACAACGCCGAGGCGCCTGGTGGTACGTGCGTAACCGTCGGCCATGGTGACGGCGGAGAACTCGTGTTTGGCGACGACGCCGCGGACGGCGCCGCCGCGGTGCACCGCGTCATACAGGTCCTCGATGTTGGCGCCGCCGACGCCGAACATGTGGGTGACGCCGGCCCCGGCGAGTTCCCCGGCCAGATAGTCGACCAGGCGTACCGTTTCTCCGTCGCCTTCCCCCACGCGTGGTTCCGAGGTCTTGGTGGTCATGCGGGGCTCCTCTCCCTCTCGTGGTGCCGGTCGATGAGGCCGGATGGCGAGATGACCTGGAAGCGGTGCCGGTATTCCTTGGGGGTGAGTCCCAGGGTTCGTCCGAAGGAGCGGAAGAACGTCTCGGTGGCGGCGAATCCGCAACGGCCGGCTATCTGGCTGATCGTCAGGTCTGTGGTCTCCAGCAGCTCTCGTGCGCGGGCGATACGCGTCCGCTCGACGTACTGGCCGGGGGTCACCCCCACCTCGCGCCGGAAGACCCGGGCGAAGTTGCGCTGACTCATGTTGGCCTGCCGCGCGATCTCGGCCACGGGCAGCGGGTTGTCGAGGTTTTTCAGAATCCACTCCTGTGCTGCCCGGATCGGCGGGTGGTCGGCCAACTGGGCGTCGAGGACGGCGCTGTACTGGGACTGTCCTCCGTGCCGCTTGAGGAACAGCACCAGAAACCGTGCCGTCTCCAGCGCCAGCGCAGATCCGTGGTCGGCCTCCACCAGAGCCAGGGCCATGTCGATGCCCGTCGACACGCCCGCGGAGGTCACGAAGGGGCCGTCCCAGACGAAGATCGGCTCGGCGTCCACCGTCACATCCGGATAGCGGCACGCCATCGCCTCGCTGTACGCCCAGTGCGTGGTGGCGCGTCTGCCGTCGAGGAGGCCCGCCTCGGCCAGCAGGAAGGATCCGCCGCACACGGAGGCGACTCTGCGCGACCGGGCCGCTGCCCGGCCGATCCAGGACACGAGCGACTGGTCCCGCAGCGCGTTGTGGAGACTCCATCCGCCCGGCACGAGGAGTGTGTCGATCGGGCCCTGCCCCGCCTCCAGCGGCGAGGCCTCCACCACCACTCCCGAACTCATGCGCACCAAGGGTGCGTCGGCGGAGACGAAGTCGGTCCGGTAGAGGGTGCCCGAAGGACCCAGGAGCCGGTTCGCGGTATCGAATACTTCAATCGGTCCGGTGATGTCCAGGGCCATCGCACCCGCGTACACCACCACAACAACACGTCGCTCCAACACGGTCACAGCCTGTATCGAATGTCGCACTGGCTGCAATGACAGATTACTGACGCATCCGGCCACCGAGCGGCGTCGGACGGGCGGGAAGGGCGCTGGCAAGGCAGTTCGTGCGCCGGGCGGGCACCACTGGGTGAGGCAGCTCACAGGACGTCGGTGTGCGAGCCGCGATGGTGCTCGTCGGCTTCGCTCTGTCGTCGGAACGCCCCCTTGGGCACTCGGGCACAGGGCACGATGAACTCGTCCGGCAATGGCCGGCCTTGCGACAGCCGGGGTCGTCCGAGAGAGGCGGTACCAGTTGAGTTCCACCCGCATCGCTTCGGGTGAGGAAGCCGGTGAGGTCCGCCGCTTCTGGGGCGGGCTCGGTCTTCCCGGGCTGATCGACGTCCACACCCACTTCATGCCCGAGCGCGTCCTGCGCAAGGTCTGGGGCTACTTCGACGCCAACGGGCCGCTGACCGGTGGGCTGAAGTGGCCGATCACCTACCGGAAGCAGGAGGCGGAGCGGACGGCTCTGCTGCGGGAGTTCGGAGTCCGGGCCTTCACCGCGATGCTCTACCCCCACAAGCCCGGCATGGCCCGGTGGCTGAACGGATGGGCGGCCGACTTCGCCCGCCGCACCCCCGACTGCCTGCACACCGCCACCCTCTACCCCGAGGCGGACGTCGAGACATACGTCCGTGAGGCTGTCGAGGCGGGGGCACGCGTGTTCAAGGCTCACGTGCAGGTGGGAGCGTACGACCCGGCCGACGAACGACTCCAGCGGACATGGGGGATGCTGGCCGAGGCCCGCGTTCCCGTGGTGATGCACTGCGGCTCCGGGCCCGCGCCCGGCAAGCACACCGGCCCCGAGCCCATCGCGCGAGTGCTGGCACGCCACCCGAAACTCCGGCTGATCGTCGCGCACATGGGCATGCCCGAGTACGAGGAGTTCCTCCACCTCGCCAAACGGTACGACCAGGTACGGCTGGACACGACGATGGCGTTCACCGACTTCGCCGAAGGACTCATGCCGTTCCCCCGACGGGCCCTGCCACGGCTCGCCGCACTTGGCGACCGCATCCTGCTCGGCTCCGACTTCCCCAACATCCCTTACCCCTACCTGCACCAGCTCCACGCCGTGGAACGGCTGGGCCTCGGACGGGAGTGGCTGCGTGCCGTGTGCCATGACAACGCGGCGAAGCTGTTCGGCTCATCTGCAAGCAGGTCATCAAGGGCGACGAGCTAGGCGGGGTAGGTGCGGCGGAGATCGAACAGCTGAGGGCTGAGGTCGAAGCCCTGGTCGGTGCCCTTCCCGCTGCCGTGACACCAGCGGCGAGGAAGACGGCCCTGCTGCGGACGTCCCGAGGCGCGGATGACGGCGGCTGGGAGAATCCGCTGCGGCTGAACAGCCGAAAGTCCCGCTGTAGGGAGGCGCTGGCGCGGTGGCAAGCTACCGTCGCCCTCATGACCGACGACATAGTGGCACGGCAAGTCACCGACACATGGGGCCGTATCGAGACGTGGCTGCGCGAGCACGCACCGGCCACCTACGGCAGGCTGTTGCCGCCGGCGTCGGACGACGAGATCGATACCGTTGCGGAGCGGATCGGAGCTGCCATACCCGATGAGCTGCGGACGCTGTGGAGGCTGACGGGCGGTGTGGCGATGGGCACGGAGTACGACTCGGTGTTCGCCGGGGGCTGGTCGTTGACGCATCTCGACCAGGTCCGGCTGCGCGACGATCCCGATGGCCGGCCGGTGCTGATCCAGGCGTTCTCTCTGGGGAATGCCGACCCGGTGTGGGGACTTGGTCTTGACCCCGAGGACGGTTTTCTCTACCGAGTGAGCAAGTTCCGCGAAGATCCGCCGGACGAGTTCGACACGCTTCAGACTTTCCTGGAGGAAACGGCGGACTCACTGGAATTTCCCGGCCTCGCCGCGCGGGACAAGCCGGGTCTGGTCGGTGGCTACCTCGTCTGGCAGTCCGACGTCTATGAAGGCACAGAGGGCTGGACGGCCTTCACCGGCTGATCTCTCGGTTACGGCAGCCCCGGCCGCACCCCTCTGCCGTCGCCCGCGGCGAGTACCGGCTCAGGCATAGCCCAGGTGGCTGCTCCCGGAGGCGCCGGAACCCAACTGCCGCACGGCGACGACGAGTTCCTCGCCTTCGTCAAAACCCTGCGCGGCCCCATCGTCGACACGATCGCCTCACTCACCCCCGTCTCCGCCGTGCGCCGCTACGCCCGCACGGTGAACCGAAAGACCGCCTGCCACCGCCTTCCCCGCCGGCCCGACGGGCTGATCGCTCCGGGAGACTCGGTGTGCAACCTTCAACCCCGCTTACGGTCAGGGCATGCTCGTGGCCGCCCTCGAGGCCGGTCTCCTGGGGCAGATGCTCCGCAGCCGGCGCACCCGCACCTCCCTCGACGGGCAGGATTTCCAGAAGTGGCTGGCCCGCGTCACCGCTTTCTCGGACCTGCAGGTCTATACCACTTTCAGGCGCCCGCCTAGCCCTGGATTACGGCCACGTGCTGCACGATCATACGACCGGGGGCCGAGCCGGGTGGGCGTCCTGGTCACGGTGAGCCAGGGGCGTGCGTTCCAGGGCCCGCCATGTGGTGATCGGGGCACCGACGAACCTCCGCGACCAGGGGTGACGTGCCCCAGTTGGGTGGTCGCCTGCCGCGCTGTCAGAGGCCGATTCCCGCCGTACGCGGCGCGTGGCGCCGTCGAGATGCGCCGTCGGGAGACGAACTCGTCGATTCCGCAGGGGAGTTTCGTCGGTGCCCCTGGTTCAGGGCCGAATAGCCCACGCCGCCTCGGGCTCATGGCGCGGCCACACGGGTGGTTCTGCGCGGAGCGTCGGCGCCCGCGTCCGGCCTCGTGATGCCTTGGCCGCACACGGAACTTGGGTCGGCCGCCGGGGCGATGCCCGTGCTCGCTGATCAGACGATCCGGCGTGCCGACGAGAAGATCTCGGGCATTTACGCATTAACCTCTCGTCACCTTATGACGTGGCGGATCGCGTGCGCGTCCGCTTCAACGCTCGGAGAAGAAATGCGCAAGTCTTGCAAGACCGCTGTCGTGGCCGTCCTTCTCGGTTCCGTCGGCTTCCTCGGCACCGGCACCGCCTACGCCCACGGGCAGGGGCATGGGCATGGGCACGCCCACGGAAAGGGGCACGCGCACGCGCGCGCCCACGGGCACAGCAACCGGGACCAGGGTCGAGAGAGCGAGACGGTCCTCATCAGCCAGAGCACTTCGTGCACGACGGCCGAAGAGAACGTCGACGTACAGGGCGAGTCCGGGTTCGAGAACGGCCGTGAGGGCAACGCGCCCAACGGCAAGGGCTCACCCGGTGCGCAGACCACCAACGTCGGCTCACGCCTGGGGTGCAACAACACCCTCGTCCTCGGCAAGTAGCTCACGCGGTCCCGGGGGGGGGGGGGGGGGGGGGGGGGGGGGGGGGGGGGGGGGGGGGGGGTGGTGGGGGGGGGGGGGGGGGGGGGGGGCGGGT
>NZ_JBVJVY010000067.1:0-5719 GCF_055603265.1 Streptomyces sp. NPDC037288 | reverse complement strand
CCCCCCCCCCCCCTCGCCCCCCCCCCCCCCCCCCCCCCCCCCCCCCCCCCCCCCCCCCCCCCCCCCCCCCCCCCCCCCCCCCCCCCCGGGACCGGATTGCCTTCTTCCGCTCGTCACGCGGGTGGCACTGCTCCAAACCGGTTACCGGGTGGCTGATCGACCGGTCGAGATGGGCGCCGCGCTGCCGGTCGGCCCCCAGGGGTCTCTCACGTGCCGTCAGCTGACATCTCCACGCCGGTCATGACAGGTCTTCCACTGCCCGAAGGGCGTCTGCTGGGTACCTCCCTGGTCAGGCGCCCTTTTTCGTGCCTCTGGAAGAAGCCCGGCCTCTTCGGCGAGTACGGCACCAGGAGGTTCAGCGTCTGCTGGCGCACCACGGTCACGCGGCTTTGACCAGTACGAATGAGGAGTTGCCGACCATTGGGGATTCCCCTAGACCTGATCCGCTGCAGCGGCGGAGCGGGGCTGCGGGACCGAAACTGGGGTCACACCGCAACTTGTTGCCGCCCGGTCGTGCCGATCGCCTGCGCCGAGGCCACCACGGTGCGGTGCCTTTTCATTCTCTGTGTGGGTGGGTGGAGCGCAACATGGTCGAGTCCGAGCTCAACGGAACGGGGAGTCGGGCCGGTTCGGCTTCGGCGGACTCGGCCGATGGCATAGCTGTCATCGGCCTGGCGTGCCGACTGCCGGGAGCCGCCGACCCGGCCGCCTTCTGGCGGCTGCTCAGCGAGGGCGCGGACGCGATCACCGACGTCCCCCCGGACCGGTGGGACGGGGCCGCGGTGGGTGACACCGACCCTTCCGAACCCGGCAGGACCGACATCCGCCGGGGCGGATTCCTCGACCGCATCGGCCACTTCGACGCCGGGTTCTTCGGGCTCTCCCCCAAGGAGGCCGCCGCCATGGACCCGCAGCAGCGGCTCGTGCTGGAGTTGGCCTGGGAAGCGCTGGAGGACGCGCACGTGCGCGCCGAGACGCTGCGCTCCACCCGCGCCGGAGTGTTCATCGGCGCCATCTGGGACGACTACGCGACCCTGCACCACCGCTCGGGACTCACGGCCATCTCCCCGCATACCGTCACCGGCCTGCACCGCAGCATCATCGCCAACCGGGTCTCGTACTTCCTCGGACTGAACGGCCCCAGCCTCACCGTGGACTCCGGCCAGTCCTCATCCCTGGTCTCGGTCCACCTGGCCTGCGAGAGCCTCCGCAAGGGCGAATCGACGATCGCCCTCGCGGGCGGCGTGAACCTCAACATCGTGCCCGAGAGCACCCTGGGCGCCGCCAAGTTCGGCGGGCTGTCCCCCGACGGCCGCTGCTTCACCTTCGACGCCCGCGCGAACGGCTACGTCCGCGGCGAGGGCGGCGGCATCGTCGTCCTCAAACCTCTCGCCCGGGCCGTCGCGGACGGCGACCCCGTCTACTGCGTGATCCGCGGCAGTGCGGTCAACAACGACGGTGGCGGCGACGGCCTGACCGTACCCCTGCAGTCCGGGCAGGAACAGGTGCTCCGGCTCGCCCACGAGCGGGCCGGGACCGACCCCGCGCACGTCGGCTACGTGGAGTTGCACGGCACCGGCACCAAGGTCGGCGACCCCGTCGAGGCAGCCGCGCTCGGCGCGGTGCTCGGCACGGCACGCGAGCCCGGTCGCCCTCTGCGGGTCGGCTCGGCCAAGACCAACGTCGGCCACCTGGAGGGCGCCGCCGGCATCACCGGCCTGCTGAAGGCGGCCCTGTCGCTCAACCACCGCGAACTGCCCGCCAGCCTCAACTTCGAGACGCCGAACCCGGCGATCCCGCTGGACCGGCTGAACCTGCGGGTGCAGACCGAGCACAGCGCATGGGCCGCCGAGGACGGACGCCCGCTGCTCGCCGGCGTCAGCTCGTTCGGCATGGGCGGCACCAACTGCCACGTCGTGCTCGCGGAACACCAGGCGACGGCGGCGGGCGCGGCTGCCAAGGCGGGTACGGACGCGGCTGCGGACGCGGCTGCGGAGGCGGGTTCGGGCGGGGCTCCGGGCGCGGCTCCGGCCTTGTGGCCGCTGTCCGCCAAGACCGCATCAGGGCTGCGCGCCCAGGCCGCCGCCCTGCTCGCACACGCCGAGGCGCACCCCGGCCTAGCCCTGCCCGACGTGGGCTGGTCGCTGGCCACCGGCCGTACCGCCTTCGAACACCGGGCCGTCGTCGTGGGCGAGGACCGAGACGACTTCCTGCGCGCCCTGCGCGAGCTGTCCACCGGCGGCATCGACGCCGCACTGACCACGGGCCGCACGGGCCCGCGCGGCGACGTCGCCTTCCTGTTCTCGGGCCAGGGCAGCCAGCGAGCCGGCATGGGCCGCGAACTCGCCGAGGCCGTCCCGGCGTTCGCCACGGCTCTGGACGAGGTGTGCGCACACCTCGACCCCTTGTTGCCGCGGCCGCTGCGCGAGGTCATGTTCGCCCCCGACGGCACCGAGGAAGCGGCCGAACTCGACCGGACCCTCTACACGCAGACCTCGCTGTTCGCCGTCGAGGTCGCCCTGTTCCGGCTTCTGGAGAGCTGGGGCGTCACCCCCGGCGTGCTCATGGGCCACTCCATCGGCGAACTCGCCGCCGCGCACGTGGCCGGCGTCCTCTCGCTCGCCGACGCCTGTGCCCTCGTGGCCGCGCGCGGCCGCCTGATGCAGGCGCTGCCCGCCGGGGGCGCCATGATCGCCGTCCAGGCCGCGGAGGACGAGGTCCGCGCCCGCATCGGTGACCGCACGGACCGCGTGAGCATCGCCGCGCTGAACGGCCCGGACTCCGTCGTCGTCTCCGGCGACGAGGCGCTCGTCACCGAGATCGCCGACGCCTTCGCCGCCCTGGGCCGCAGGACCAGCCGGCTGCGGGTCAGTCACGCCTTCCACTCCCCGCACATGGAACCCATGCTGGCGGAGTTCCGCGACGTGGCCGAGAGTCTGACCTTCCACGCCCCGCGCATCCCGATCGTGTCCAACGTGACGGGCCGGCTGTCCGAGGAACCCTCGGGGTACGAAGGATGCACGGCCGCGTACTGGGTCCGCCACGTGCGCGAGGCCGTCCGCTTCGCCGACGGCGTCGCCCGCCTCGACGAGCAGGGCGTACGCACGTACCTGGAGCTCGGCCCCGGCGGCGTGCTCACCTCCATGGCCCGCGCCGGCGCTGACAGCGAGTCCCTGTTCGTCCCCGCCCTGCGCGCCCGTCGCCCCGAGGCGCAGGCCCTGCTGGCGGCGGTCGCCTCGCTGCACGTCCACGGCGTGGAGCCGGACTGGGACGCCGTGTTCGGCGGCGGGCGAGACGCACACCGCAAGGTCGCGCTCCCCACCTACGCGTTCGAACGGCAGCGGTACTGGCTGGACGGCGACACCACGTCGCCCGCAGCCACCACCGGCTGGGCTCCCGCGGCTCCGCAGCCGGACACCGTCGCCGAGACCGACAGCGCACCTGTCGGAGCTCTGGGCCGGCGGCTGGCCGGGCTGCCCGAGCCCGAACGCGACGAGGCCGTGCTCGACCTGGTCCGCGCACACATCGCCGCCGTCCTGGGCCACGCCGAAGCCCGCCGGGTCGAGACCGAGTGGACGTTCAAGGACCTCGGCTTCGACTCGCTCAGCTCGGTGGAACTGCGCAACCAGCTCAGCGGGGCCACCGGCCTGCGCCTGCCCAGCGGGCTGCTGTTCGACCACCCGACCCCTGCCGCGCTCGCCCGCCACCTCGCCGCCCGGTCCCTGGGCGGCGAGGACGCGGCGGCCTCCGCGCCCGCGACGGTGGCCGACCCCGACGAGCCCATCGCCATCGTGGCCATGAGCTGCCGCCTGCCCGGCGGCGTCAGCTCCCCCGAGGACCTGTGGCGGCTGCTCTCCTCCGGTGGCGACGCCGTCTCCGGATTCCCGACGGACCGCGGCTGGGACGTCGAAGCGCTCTACGACCCGGAGCCCGGCACGCCCGGCAAGTCCTCGACGCGGCACGGCGGCTTCCTGCACGGGGCGGCCGAGTTCGACGCCGGCTTCTTCGGCATCAGCCCCCGCGAGGCCGCCGCGATCGACCCGCAGCAGCGGCTGGTCCTGGAGACCGCCTGGGAGGCCTTCGAGCGGGCCGGCATCGACCCGGACACGCTCCGCGGGAGCCGGGCGGGCGTGTTCATCGGCGCGACGGCACAGGACTACGGCCCCCGGCTGCACGAGCCGGTCGACGGCGTCGAGGGCTACCTGCTGACCGGCACGACGACCAGCGTCGCCTCGGGCCGCGTGGCCTACTCGTTCGGCCTCGAAGGTCCCGCTGTCACGGTCGACACGGCCTGCTCGTCGTCCCTGGTCGCCCTGCACCTGGCCGTCCAGTCGCTGCGGAGCGGCGAGTGCACGATGGCCCTGGCCGGCGGCGTCACCGTGATGTCCACGCCCGGCATGTTCGTGGAGTTCAGCCGTCAGCGCGGCTTGTCGGCGGACGGCCGGTGCAAGGCGTTCGCGGCCGGCGCGGACGGCACGGGCTGGGCCGAAGGCGTCGGCATGCTGCTGGTGGAGCGACTCAGCGACGCCCGGCGCAACGGCCACCCGGTACTGGCCGTCGTACGGGGCAGCGCGGTCAACCAGGACGGCGCGTCGAACGGACTCACGGCGCCCAACGGCCCCTCCCAGCAGCGCGTCATCCGCCAAGCCCTGGCGGCCGCGGGACTCGCGCCCGCGGACGTCGACGCCGTGGAGGCGCACGGTACGGGCACGCGGCTCGGCGACCCGATCGAGGCGGAAGCCCTCATCGCCGCTTACGGCCAGGGGCGGGACGGCGACCGGCCGCTGTGGCTGGGCTCGCTGAAGTCGAACATCGGCCACACGCAGGCCGCGGCGGGCGTGGCCGGTGTGATCAAGATGGTGCTGGCGATGCGCCACGGCGTGCTGCCGCGGACCCTGCACGTGGACGAGCCGACCCCGCACGTGGACTGGTCGGCAAGCGGCGTACGACTGCTGACCGAGGCGGTGGAGTGGCCCGCTGGCGACCTGCCGCGCCGAGCGGCGGTGTCCTCCTTCGGCATCAGCGGCACCAACGCGCACGTCATCGTCGAGCAGGCCACGACGAGCGAGGAGCCCGCCCGCGGGACGGCCGTTGCGGGGCCGGTTCCGTGGGTGCTGTCGGCGAAGAGTGATGCGGCGCTGCGGGAGCAGGCGGCCCGGCTGCTGTCCTTCCTGGACGCTGAGGGCGTAGAGGGCGTAGGGGGTGTAGAGGGCGTCGACGGTGCCGGGGTTCGGCCGGGTGACGTGGGGTTCTCGCTGGCGACGTCGCGTGCGGTGCTGGAGCGCCGTGCGGTGATCGTGGGGGAGGAACTCGGGGAGTTCCGCCGGGGGCTGGAGGCGCTTGTTTCCGGCGGTGCTCCGGTGGGCGGTGCCGTCGGGGGCAAGGTCGGATTCTTGTTCTCGGGTCAGGGCTCGCAGCGGATCGGTATGGGGCGCGAGCTGTATGAGGCGTACCCGGTGTTCGCGGCGGTGTACGACGAGGTGTGTGCGCTTCTGGATGCGCCGGTCGAGGTTGACTCGGAGGAGCTCCACCAGACGGGTTCGACGCAGCCCGCGCTCTTCGCTGTCGAGGTCGCCTTGTTCCGGCTTCTCGAATCGTGGGGTGTGCGGCCGGATTATGTGGCTGGTCACTCGGTCGGTGAGATCGCTGCTGCTCATGTGGCGGGTGTGTTGTCGCTGGAGGATGCGGCGAAGCTGGTGTCGGCGCGTGCCGCGTTGAT
>NZ_JBVJVY010000066.1:0-23449 GCF_055603265.1 Streptomyces sp. NPDC037288 | reverse complement strand
CCCGCACCCTCTACGACGAGGCCACCGCGTGGTCACACCACGCAACCCTCGCCGGAGCCGCTTGACATCCCTACGCCATGGGATGTCTGACCTGCCCGTTCCTACGGTGTGGCGACACGCAAACGTCCCCGTCGAACGCCAGGAAGTGGTGCCGATGTCGTCGCGAGCAAGCGCTCCGCCAGCCCCGTCCAGCCTCCCCCGCATCGTCGCCGCCAGCCTCATCGGCACCACCATTCTTCTGCTCGAACAGCTCAGCCGCCTGCATCCGTGCCGACTCCCGGCGCCGCCGTCCCGCAGCGGTCAGCCCGCCCCCATCCGCATACCTCACACGCGCAGGGATACAGCCGCCGGACCGGGCCCATCAGCGACTTCGCGAAGATTCACCCCGACGAGCCGAAGTCAGTAGCGAACCGCGTAAGCGGGTGAGGGGCCGCTGGGCCTGCCCCACCCGCTTCGTGTGTCGCAGCGGCTCGGCGAAGCTGCGGTCATCAGCCCCGGATGGGCCATTCACCAAACGGTACGGGTGGCTGTCCACCTGCGTCACGGACGGCCTCGTCTGTCCCGCAGGGTGTGCAGATGAAGACGTCGCGGTCAGTGGTGAGCCGCGAACGCGCTGGAGGTTCGCCGAGGGCCCCGGCACAGCGCGGGCAGCGGGAGGACTCGGCGGTCATGTCAGTCCTCGGGGTGTTCTCGGGCGGACTTGAGGATCAGATTCCAGGTGGGGCGGGAGTAGGTCTTCTCCGTCTGGGTCTGGAGCCCGGGGATTAGTTCCGCGTTCGTCGCGGTCGGATTCTCAGCGAGGACTCGGCGTGCGAGGGCAAGTCGTTCGTCGCCCTGGTAGGGGTAGGCCAGTCCGCGGTGGCCCGTGGGCCGTCCGCCAGCGTGACCGCGGCCCTTCCGATCGGCGAGGTATTGCCACAGCCGCCAGCGCTTCCACTTAGGACGCCGCCAGGTCGGAAGCTCGTCCCAGTCGTCCGGTTCTGGCCACCCCTCCGGCGGGTTCTTGACGTAGTGGGAGACGGTGGTGGAGTCGGCGAACCCGCAGATCTTCGCGGCTTCGGCGGGGCCGACCATCTCTTCGGGGTCGCCGTCGAGCTTCGGCGGGTTGGTGGTGCTGGCTGCGGTGCGCTGCCGCTGAAGCTCGTGGTGCCACGCCGCCCATACGTCGCCGTCCCAGTGCATGACGCCGTCGATGGTCTCCGCGACGGGTGGGTGCCCCGTTGTTCTCCCGGTCGGTCCACAAGTTCTGAAGCGTCGGCTCGCTGATGCCGTGAACCTTGCGCAGGTCCGCGCGTGAGTAGAGCGTGCGGCTGGTCTTGCGGGGCACGGTCGCCTCCTGTGCCGGCTAAGGGTGGCTATCGGCGGCGGCCCAGTCGGCGCGGCCGGGGTGGTTGGCGGGGCCACGCGCCTTCGTGAGCCTGGACACGGGTGAAGCGCTCCCTACGTTGTTCTTGTGCCGCCTTATTCGGTTCCGGCGGTGCATGGCAAGCAGCGGTCAAGCAGCGTCCCTGGGCCATGCGTGCGTGACCAGAAGAGGAGTGCCTGGGCAGGTACATATACGCTCGCCCCGAATGGCCGCTGGACGGATGCTGCTCCCGGGGGCCACACGTGCGGCTCTCAGTGCGCAGCGTTACGTCGGACGGTACGACACATGGCGAGTGGTCACCGTCGAGTTGATCGTCGGGCACAACGGCTGAGGGCCCACTAGTACACCAGGGGTCTTCCATGACGGCTGACCAGTATTCTTGGACTTATGAAACACTTGTGTTCAGTTCCCGCATGGGCTACTTCGACCGGCGGCACTTCCAGCACTGGCACTGTGTACTGGACTGGATCGATTCCGAGATAGGTGACAGCGGCAACGGTGTCTTCGACCGGGCTGTAGTGATCCGGCTGTGCACGGATCATCGGGGATTGGTCCACAGTGAGGGCCGTGTCAGGCTTCGGGCGGAGGACTTTTCCGGGTCAATTGGCCTCATGCAGGCGCGTCCGGAGATGCCGGCGGAGTGAACAGACTGTTGTCCAACTCGTTTGAGGGGCTTCGGGTTCAGCCTGTGTGCGCCTGGGCCAGGGGGCGGGCCACACCGGGGCTGGGCACCGAGGCGCTGGCTCCGCTCGCATAGTGGTGCGGAAGGCGATGGATGACTGTCCGGTGCACTCTCGGCGACGCGACGTACGCCTTCGCCATGGAATATCCAGGCCGCGGCATCGCGAGGCACGGCCGTCCAACGAGCGGTAACAGGGCTGCGCATGTTGTGGGCGCCGTGGTTCACAGGTCGACGGAGTCGTCAAGGATGCCTTGGCGGACCACGTAGAGCGTGAGGGCGCGGACGTGCATGGCGCCGATACCGCGAGGCCGAGCACCATCCAAGGATGTGGTTGGTGATGGCGAAGGCACCGATCACCCCGTCGAGGGGGAACGACCCTGCCAGGGCCTCCAAGTACAGGAACAGGAAGAACGAGGCCTTGTCGGCGAGGGCGACCGCCGGGCCGACCTGCCCTCGGCCTTGACCTTCTCCTCCTCGTGTAGTGAGCTGCCCGAGTTTCGCAGAGTCCGGCGGCCTGCCCCGAGTTACACGGAGGTTTTGCATGCAGTTCGTACTCCACTGGGCTGAGCATGCCCAGAGCGGAGTGCCTGCGCTGTCGGTTGTGGAAGATCTCCAGGTACTCGAAGAGCGCGGTGGACAGCTCCAGCCGGGTGCGCCACCGCTTCCCACCTCGGCGATCTTCCGGCCGGAGGCGACCAGATCGAGGACACGGCGGCGGAACTCGGGCTGATAGCTGCGAGGCATGACGGGCCCTCCGAAGGCCGACATAGTCAATTCTCTAGCAACTAGATCGCATTGAACCTGGGGGCATACCAAAACCAGGGTCAGCTCAGTAGCGCCCCCTTGTCTATCGCGTCCCCGGCCTCGCGCCGTGGGCTGACGTGAGCCGGTATCCGATTTTCGTCGCGCACGTGGCATGCAGACCGGATAGCCGGAGTTTGAGATTCAGTCGATACACCAGTTGGGTGAGCGCGCGATCCGAGACGGAAACGCCCCCGAAGCCGAGGCCGGCTCTCAGCTCCCTGCGGGTCACGATACGGTCCGCACGCTGCAACATGGCAAGCAGAAGCCGTTCGCTTTCCGACAGGCGCTCGGGGAACTCCGGTCCGAGGCCGCCGCGCACACTCCGGAACTTCTGCGTGCGCAGATACGCTGCCCCGGTATTCGCGTCCTGACGCCATCTGGCGCCGAGGCGGGTGAGCAGTTCGACGGGGTGGGCCTGGCGGCGCAGTACGTCGTGGGCGTCCGCCTGGAAGCATGCCGCCGCGTCGAGCTGGTCTTCGACGAGGACGATGACCGAGCCGAGGCGGTGCAGCCGCCGGACATAGCTGACGGCCTGCCCGGTGTCCAAGACCAGTGGCAGATCCAGCACCGCGAAAGGGGTGTGGGCCTCGCGGAGTATCCGATACATGGTGTGGGATCCCCACAAAACAGTTGATGTTCGCTGCTCCTTGGCCTGCAGGCGCTGGAGCATCTGGGTGGAGCGGGCGGGGTCGGGAGTGATCACCGATAGAAGCGTGGGAAGCGCGCTGCGCACTGCGGTGGGTCGACGGGTCATCACGGGTCATGAATTCAGGGCTGTCGACCAGGTTGGCATCAGGGCTGCGGGCTCGACGCCCCTGGCATTGGGTGGCCGGGGTCTGCAGAAAGCTGTCCGGTTGACACCGTCCGGGTGCGGCGTCGGTGTAGGCCGTCTTGTCGGCGCCCGGCGGATCGGGGGGACCTGCGTACAGAATCCTCGGAGGCGGCCGTGTGTGCGGCCGTGCCTTGCGAGCCGGAGGATGCGACGCCGTCCAGTGGTGATGAGCTGGGCGGCGGTGGACGGCTGTCCCTGGGGCAACGCCGCTGGGACTGACAGCGCGCCGGATTCGGTGGGGGCCGGCTGGCCGGGTGTCGCGCACGGTTCCTGGCCGAGGCGGCGATCGATTTCGCGCGTCGTTGCACCAGGCGTATTGGCGACGGCAATGGGGTGCCGCCTTGGGCGGGGGCTCATGGCAGGTTCCGTGGGGGCCGCTGCGGCGGGATTCCGGCCTGGTCGGGGAGGATCTCCCCACCGTCGTCGAAGAAGAGCACCACCCCGTTGCCCAGCCGGAACGATCCCTGACTGGGGTTGGAGGCCACGAGGCGGGCGACGTCGTCCGAAGCGTCCCACGCGGGACATGGCGGGGTGTGGGAAACGCATCTTCGTGCCTTCGCTCTCATGCGTGCTGTGTCATGCATCAATGAGATACCGAGGTCTCCGGAGAGGGGACGGGGAAAGTACGTATCCCGCTACCTGCGTTTTCCCCCGCCGTCCCGCAAGGCTCCTTCCCTCCGGTGGCGATCCCCGCGGCGCGTGACGGACGACGACGGGCCGTAGGCCGGGGTGCGAACGCCGGGACACTCGCCGCGCACCATGGGCGCGGCCTGCCCGGTGTGGCGGGTGGTGGTCATGCCGCCCGGGGTGTGGGGATGCGCCGTAACCCCGGTCGCTTTCTTAGCGGGATGTTAGATCTGGCGGCCCGGCCTTGTCCCGGCATGGCGGCAGCCGCATGCTCTGGGCACGTCACTCACCCCCTCCTACCAGGGGACTTCTCTTCAGGAGCCGCCATGTCACGGTCCGTCGGTACACGGGGAACATCACCGGACGGCGAGCGCGCGAAGCGCCGCCTCGCCCTGGTCGGTGGATCGCTCGGCAACCTCGTCGAGTGGTACGACTGGTTCGTCTACGCCACCTTCGCGATCTACTTCGCGGACTCGTTCTTTCCCGGTGAAAACCCAACCGCCCAGTTGATGAACACGGCGGGGATCTTCGCGGTCGGCTTCCTGATGCGGCCGGTCGGGGGATGGATCCTCGGGCGTGCCGCGGACCGGCACGGACGCAAGAGCGCGCTCACCCTCACCGTCGCCATGATGTCGGTGGCCGCCCTGCTGATGGCCGTCGCCCCGACCTACCGCCGGGCCGGCTATGCCGGCGCGGTGGTTCTGCTGCTGGCGCGGCTCCTGCAGGGGATGAGCATCGGAGGGGAGTACGCCGCGAGCGCCACCTATCTGACCGAGGCGTCGGCCCGCGGTCGCCGGGGGCTGGGGTCGTCGATGCAGTACGTGTCGATGACCTGCGGCCAACTGCTCGGACTGGGCATCCTCATCACCCTGCAGCACACGCTCAGCAGGGCCGAGTTGGCGAGCTGGGGCTGGCGGATCCCGTTCGTGCTGGGAGCGCTCTTCGCCGTGGTGGTCTTCTGGCTGCGCCGCCGTCTTCAGGAGACCGAGGCGTTCACCGAAGTGTCCGCCGGCATCCGCGACGTCGGCAACCGCGGCACACTCAAGGCACTGTGGCAACACCGCCGTCAGGCGTTCCTGGTCATGGCGCTCACGCTCGGCGGTACGGTGGCCTACTACACGTACACCACCTATCTGACCAAGTACCTGATCGGCAGCGCGGGCATGGCGAAGACCACTGCCACGCTGGTCAGCTTCGTCTCGTTGACGATCTTCGCTGTGCTGCAGCCCTTCGCCGGGGCGCTGTCGGACCGGATCGGCCGCCGTCCGCTGCTGATCACCTTCGCGGTCGGTTGTACGGTCGGCACCTACCCGATCATGACGGCCCTGCGGCAGGCGTCGTCGTTCTGGCCGGCGCTGGGGCTGTCGTTGCTCGCCCTGGTGATCGTCACCGGCTACACCTCGATCAACGCGGCGGTGAAGGCGGAACTGTTCCCGACCCGGGTCCGCGCCCTGGGTGTGGCACTGCCCTACGCGATCGCCAACGCCCTCTTCGGCGGTACGGCGGAGTACGTGGCGCTGTGGTTCAAGAACGCGGGCCACGAGACGACGTTCTTCTGGTACGTGTCGGGGTGCGCGCTGGTCTCCCTGGTCACGTACGTGCTGATGCCGGACACGCGCGACGCCGCGCTCAGCCGGGCCGACGACGGCCACGGCCCGGTGGTGGTGAAGGACCCGGCCGCGGAGGCGGGCGTCCCCCTGGGGAGCACGCGCTGATCTTCCGGGGCTGCGGCGCGGCGACGGCCGTGCCGTAGCCTGCGGGCGGGCGGCCTCTTCCGCGCATGGCGCCCGATGGGATATGCCAGGAGGCGCTGTCCCAGGTGACAGGGGTTGATCCGCATGCACGCACTACTGGTCGAGGACGACGACCGCATGGCTCACGCCCTCGGCACCGCCCTCGCCCGGCGCGGGCACACCGTCCGCAGGGTCGGCCGCGCCTCGGACGCCCTGCAGCACGCTCGCGAAGCGGAGTTCGTGCTGCTCGACCTGGGCCTGCCGGACCTGGACGGGCTGGAACTGCTGCGTCGGCTGCGCACCGTGTGCGCCGCGCCCCTCATCGTGGTGACCGCGCGCTGCGAGGAGCGGGACATCGTGCAGGGCCTGCGCGCGGGCGCCGACGACTACGTGGTCAAGCCCTTCCGGATGACCGAGCTGATGGCCCGCGTCGACGCCGTACGCCGCCGAACGGACCCAGCAACCGGCGAGAGGGCCACGGGCGAGCCGGTCCGTGCCGGTGACGTCGACATCGACCCGGCGGCCCGCACCGTCACCGTGGCGGGGACGCAGATCCGGTTGACCCGCCGGGAGTTCGATGTCCTGGCATACCTGGCCGCCCGGCCGGGCGAGGTGCACTCGCGTGAGGAGATACTGGACCGCATCTGGGGCGATGTGTTCCTGGCCGCCTCCCGCTCCCTGGACGTCCACGTCGCCGGCATCCGCGCCAAAACCGGCAGGTCGGGCCTGATCCGTACGGTCCGCGGGTTCGGCTACCAGCTCGGCACCGCGGGCCAGGAGGACCACCGGTGAGGCGCAGGCTGCTGGCCGTGCTGATCGCGCTCATGGGAGTCGTGGTGGTCCTGCTCTCCCTTCCGCTGGCCGACGCCTCCGCACGGGGCCGGACCGAGCACCTGCTGCTCCAGCGGCGGGCCGAAGCCGTACGCTTCGCCGATCTCGCCGACCGGGTGCGCACCCGGACCGACCGCGGCGAGCTCTCCGCCGAGATCGGCCGGTACGCCGCCCTGTACGGGGCCGGGGTGCTGGTCGTGGACGCCACGGGACGCACGGTCGCGCGGGCCGGAACGGGAGCGGCGGCGAGGGCCGCTGCCGGGGCGGTGGACGTCCGGAGCCAGGCGCTGACCGGCCGCCCGACGGCGGGGTTGCCGACGATCTGGCCATGGGGTCCCTCCACCGTGGTCCTTGCCGAGCCCGTGGGCCAGGACGAACGGGTGGGTGGAGCAGTGATACTCGGCGTCCCCACCAGTGCCGCGCGACGGGACGTGGCCGTCCGCTCGTCGCTCATCGCGGCGGGCGCGCTGGCCGCTTTCACCACGGCGGCCCTGGTCGCGGCAGGGATCACCCGGTGGCTGATGCGCCCGGTGCGCGACCTGGACACAGCTGTGGAAGAGCTCGCTGCCGGCAGTCTGACGTCGCGGGCCGTCTCCGAGACCGGGCCGCCGGAGCTACGCCGCCTGCGGCAGCACTTCAACAGCATGGCGGAGGCGGTGGCCGACGCCATCGGCCGTCAACGTGACTTCGTCGCCGACGCCTCGCACCAACTGCGCAACCCTCTGGCCACCCTCGTGCTGCAGTTGGAGAACCTCGAACCCCACCTGCACCCGGGCCCGGGCCGAGCCGAGTTCTCCCGCGCCGTGGAGGAGGTCGAACGCCTGGAGGAACTACTCGACGGTCTGCTCGCGCTGGCCCGGGTGGAGTCCGGCACTGCCCAGTTGACCGACCAGGACGTGACGGCGGCCGTACGCGAGCGCGTGTCGGCATGGGACTCCGTCTTCCGCAACACCGGTATCGACCTGACGGCCGACATCCACGACGGGCTGCGGGCGCGGGCCCTGCCCGACGCGGTGGGCCGCGTCCTGGACGCCCTGCTCGACAACGCCACCAAGTTCGTACCGCCCGGCGGCCGTGTCGAGGTGCACGCGGGGCTCCGGGACCACGCAGTCGTCGTACGTGTCACCGACGACGGCCCCGGAGTGCCCGAAGAGCAGGTGCCCACACTGCTGCGGCGCTTCGTCCGCGGCGCCCAGCACCAGAACACCCCCGGCAGCGGGCTCGGACTGGCCATCGCCGACGAGATCGCACGCATCAGCGGCGGTCGGCTCGACGCCGGCCACCACACACCACGCGGCCTCGCCGTTCAGCTGCTGCTGCCGGACGGCAGGAGAACCGGTGACCAGTGACCACCTGCCCGCCGCCTCTAGCCGCGGTCAGCCGTACGCGGACCGGTAGTAGGCGACCGCGCCCGGGTGGAGCGGCACCCCTCCGGTGTAGATGGCGAAGCGCGGTTCCAGCCGCGCCCCCGCCGTCACCTCCCGCAGCAGGTCGCGCCACCGGTCGAACACCACCTGGAGCAGCTCGCGCACCGCACGCTCGGGCACATCGGCCCGCGCCAGCAGGTAGTTGCCGACACCGACGGTGCCCACGGGTTCGCCCAGCCCGTACGCCCCAGCCGGAAGCGTGACCGCCGAATACACCGAGCCGTAACGCTCCCGCAGCGCTTCCACGAGGCCGCCCAGCGGCAGTATCCGCAACGGCACGGTCCGCGCCAGCTCCGACAACGCGGGCGTCGGCACGCCTCCGGACCAGACCAACGCGTCGACCGTGCCGTTGCGCAGGGCTTCCACCGACGCGGCGAGGCCGAGCCGCAGCTCGCGCACCGCCCTGTCACCGGTCAGCCCGGCCGTCTGCAGCAACCGCCCCGCCAGGACCTGCACCCCCGAGCCCGGCGCCCCCGTGGCGACAGGTCGCCCGGCGAGCGCCTGCACCGTCCTGACCGGGCCGTGCGCCGGGACGACGAGGTGTGTGTAGTTCACATAGACCCGGGCCAGCGCCGTGAGCAGAACCGGCCGGGCGAACTCCCCCCGGCCGTGCACCGCGTCCTCGGCCACATCCGCCATCGCCAATGCCAGCCCCGCCGAACCGTGGTCGAGCCGGCGCAGGTTGTCCACGCTCGCCGAGGTGCCGATGGGATCGACCCGGAGCCGGTGACCGTCCGTGTTGACGGCCTCGGACAGCGCCTGCCCGAAGGCGTGGTACGGCCCGCCCTGCGGCCCGGTTGCGAACCGTAGCCGAGACATCGGACCGGACTGCGCCGAACATCCGGCCAGGACGGACACCAACCCGCCGAGGCCCCCTCCCAGCAGCACCCGGCGCCCGAGACCTTGGGCGGAGGCCTGCGGGAGCGGCCGCACGGGCTCGCTCGGCGCCGGTGCGACGGGCACCGGTATCCAGCCCGCCTCGCGGCTCCCTGGAGCTGGCGCGTCTGCGCTGGTCACGGCGGGAGTGTAACCGCAGGTCCCACGCCGCGGCCATGAGCTGGGCCGGGCCCGCACCGGCACCAGCCCGGTGGCGACGGCGGACGAGGGCTGCGCTGAACCTCCTACACGACCTCGTCAGGTGCCGTCTTCAACTTCAGTAACACACCCTCAAACAATGCTTAAGAGAGCCATAAGCCTACTCGACTGCGGCAACTTACCGAGGGTTACGTCGAACGGCATGAGTAGCATGCTGATCACTGGAGCCCACGAACAAGCCATGTTGGCCGAATGCCGGCCCGCGCGACGACTCATAGAAGACTGGCCCTCTTCACGCGTCCTCTCGGTAAACCTCGAGGAAAGGCGTCATATGACTCACGTCGGAGTTCCTGCCGTACGCGGGGGGCTTTGCCCGCCTGACGCGCGCTGGGCAGCCATAGAACGAACTGGGTGAAATAACGGCATGCGCAAGGAAGCGACGAGATTTCTTGTCGGCACAGAACAGCCGGACTTCAAGCCGTCCGCCGTGGCCGTCGCGGACGCCCTGGCCAGCCTGCCCTCCGTGCACCGCGAGGCCATCGTCGAGTCCTATCTGGCTGGACGCACGACCCGGCAGGCTGCGGCAGTGCTCGCTCTTCCCCACGACACGGTGAAGTCGCGGGTGTACTGCGGACTGCAGGAACTCAGAGGAATACTGCGGGAGCAGGGGTGGCTCCGGTGATGCGCCCAAGGCGCTCTGCATAGGCGTCAACAAGAAACCGGCCGGGCGGCCGCACGCGAGGCAGCCGCAAAACCCGCGTTCGCCCATTGCGCCCGAGTCGGCTGCTGCCATGGCGCCAGAGTCGAAAGCCTGCCAAAGGAAAAGTGCAGTGCACCGATCACCATTTGCGTACGATCTCGGCCAGGAGCCGGTCGCGGGCTTCGTCCGGCCAGTACTCCGGTCCGAGGTGGAAGACGTACCGCAGGCCAGACTCTTCGATGAGTACTGGGCCACAGCCAAGGCCAAGAGTGGTCCGACGATTCCGGAAAGGCCGGTGGGACGTCCCGGGCCGAGACATCGGCGCAGGCAGCACCGCCGCACCCTCAGGGCCGGGTGGACCCGCTCGGACCTGCTGCTCTCGGGCGTGGTCAGTGCCGGACTGCTGCTGGCAACGGTGTTGACGACGATGCTGTGCCCTGGCGATACGGACCCCCGTGAGTCCTCGGGCGGTATGCCGGTGGTGGACCAGACCGGCAGGGCAGTCCCGCCGGCTTCACCAGCCGCTCCGGACGAACCGGTGATGCCGACGACCGGACACGTGTCGGATTCCCCCGGTGTGGGCAGACAGACCCGTCCATCCACCTCCGCGCCACCCCGCAGACCCGCCTCGGCACACCACAGTGGGTCCTCCTCCCGATGCCTGCGCACCCTCAGCCCAGGCGACGCCGGCCCTGACGTAAAGCGCCTCCAACAGCTGCTCTACGGACAGGGTTTCACGTACGTCTCGCCTACCGGGGTCTTTGACCACGCAACCCTCCGCGGCGTCACCCAGTACCAGGACAACCGCAGCCTCACCGGCGATCCCGTGGGCGTGTTCGGCCCTGTGACCTGCGCCTCCCTTGCGGACCGCTGACGTTCAAGGAACACGCAGAGCCGTATACCGCTGCACGAGGGCAGGACTGGTCATCGGTACCGCACCAGCTCAGCGGAGCCAGGGCTTTGCCCGCCGCGGCCTGCCCCACATCCCCGGGGCCAACGCCCGCATCACCGAGCTGACCGGGGTGGCCTGCGGTGAGCGCATGCGAGGCGGTCCTCGCCGCAGGCACGGTCCGTCATGGACTCCGCCGACGCCGCCAGCGGACTGGTGGCACTGCGCAACCAGCCGGGCGTGGAGGTTCTGGATGCCGCTGCCGCGCTCCAGCGAGCTCGGTATGCCGACGGCCGCAGTCCGTCCGACGTGCGCACTAACCGGGACATCGCCGTCGAGCTGGAGCTGGACCCGAAGACGGTGGCCGCCGCCTACACCTCCCCGGCACCGCGCGCACCGATCTCATGCAGCCGCACCGGCTGATCGCCTTCCCGGCCAACCCGCGCGCCGACGCGAGTTGGCTGTTGCGTAATGACCGTCGGGGGGTGGGCGTGACCGGCGGCCGTGATCTCAGAGCCCTGCTCAGCACGAACCACAGCGCCTTGGTTCAAGCGAGGCGGCCATCGTGCGCCACGCATCCGGCACGAGGCCACCTGCCGGCCTCCGAACCCCTCAGACCGCGGCTACTGGCGCTGACCGCCCTTGCCAACCACCTACCGTGTCGCCGCCGTCCAGGCCGAGCCGGTCTGGCTCGACGCCCACGCCACCGTCGAGAAGAACGTCGGCCTGATCGAGGACGCCGCAGCCGAGGACTTCGCACTCATCGCCTTCCCCGAGACATGGATTCCGGGCCACCCCATCTTCCTCTGGCTCTCCGCGGTGGCCGGCCAGATGCCGTACGGCGCCCGGTACCACGCCAACCCCATGGCGTGGACGGCAAGCACCTAACCGCCATCCGGCAGGCCGCCCGCCGTACCGGCGCGACTGTGGCACTCGGCTACAGCGAGAAGGAGCACGGCAGCCTCTACATCGCCCAGACCCTCATCGGCCCCGACGCCGCGGCGGTCCTGTACCGCCGAAAGCTCAAGCCGACCCACGTCGAAGCACCCTCTTCGGCGAAGGCGCGACCGCCCGCGCCGGCATCTTCGACTTCATCGAGACCTTCAACAGACGCCGCCTGCGCAAACAAGTCCACTGGGGCTACTCACACCCCATGAGACACGCCTGCGCCACCAACAGGATCAGGCCCTCACGGCGTAACGACGACGTGCCCAAGATCACGGGGAATCTTCAGGCGGCCACTGGCCCGGTACCCGGCGAACACGTACCCGGGCAGGTAGTTTCCCCGCCCCAAGGACTCGGCCTTCAGGTCCATACTCCTCCCCGGCGGCGGCTCACCAGAGCACGCCGAAACGCCTGAGGAGGAGGTGAACCGTGCGTCCACCCTGACCACCGCGGAGGATCCGGTGACCCGTCCCTCTCGTGGCCACCAAATGCCAGGCCCGATTCCGGCGGTGTCCGGACACCGCGCCTTCAGCTCCCTGCCGGTCATAGCCAGCCGATCCCGAGTCCGCCTCAGGCACTGGCGCAGTGCCGGCGCCGTGAACCCGAAAAGCAGCTCGCGCCCGGGCAGGCCGTCAAGACCCGCGCGCCGGCCCTGCCTTCCGGCGCGGCCGGGCGATGCTTCGATCCGGGCGGCACCAGTCCCGCGGTCGGACACCGCCGTGCTCCTCGCTCCGTGACCATGGGAGACACCCCGTCCCGCACCGGATCGAGAGCGCCGAACTCGCAGCTTGCCCGGGCGAGTCGTCAAACGATCAGGACCACACGAGCAACGCGGCAAGGGCCAGACGTTGCTTGGCGAACCGGACCTGGCCGCGACGCCACCGCTGGCCTAAGGACTGGGATCAGAATGAGGTGTGCTCGCCGCTCGGGAATGACGGGGTGTCAGTTGGCGTGGTAACTCGCGAGACAGGGGGTGGGGGCGGCCGAGACGCATGGTGGGAGCAAGCCGTGGCTGGTCGAGGACGGTCTGTGGGAGCGGATCGGACCGCTGCTTCCAGTGGTCGAGCGGCGCTTCCGGTATCCGGGGCGCCGGCGGATCGATGATCGTCGGGTGCTGTGCGGGATCTTGTTCGTGCTGTACACCGGCATCCCGTGGCGGTATCTACCGCAAGAGCTCGGTTTCGGCTCGGGGATGACCTGCTGGCGGCGGCTCCGGGACTGGAACGAGGCCGGGGTCTGGCAGCGTCTGCACGAGTTGCTGCTCGCCGAACTGCGGGCGGCCGGGATGCTGGAATTCTCCCGGGCTGCCGTCGACTCTTCGCACGTGCGCGCGATGAAGGGCGGGCCGGCCACCGGACGTTCCCCGGTGGACCGCGGCAGGATCGGCAGCAAGCACCACGTGATTGTCGAGGCACACGGCATTCCTCTGGCGGTGACTCTGACCGGGGGAAACCGCAACGACGTCACAGAGCTGATCCCACTGATTCAGGCCGTTCCGCCGATCCGTGGCAGGAGCGGCCAACCGCTGCGCCGCCCGAAGCGTGTCTATGCCGACCGTGGCTACGACCACGACGTCTATCGTGACCGGGTCCGCAGGTTGGAGATCACCCCGGTCATCGCCCGGCGCGGCACCGAACACGGTTCCGGCCTCGGGGTCTACCGCTGGGTCGTGGAGGGTGCGATCGCGCTGCTGCACTGGTTCCGGCGCCTGCGCATTCGCTGGGAGATCCGCGACGACATCCACCAAGCCTTCGTCACCTTGGGCTGCGCCGTCATCTGCTGGCGCCGGCTGAAGACCTCGTTCCACTTCTAAGGCTGGGCATCGTTGTCGCCGCCGAAGTCGGGTACGTCGGCGGACAGCAGGTGTTCGGTGCCATGTTCGAGGGCTTTGGCCGTCTCGGTGGAGCGGGGGAGCATGGTCTTCTCGTAGGCGCGGATGGCGTCGTCGACCGTGGCTGCGTTCGCGAGGGCGAGGGCGAGTTCGCTGGCGTCAAGCATGGCGAGGTTGACGCCGACGCCGAGCGGGGGCATGAGGTGGGCGGCGTCGCCGAGCAGGGTCACCGTCGGGTTGTGATCCCAGGTGTGCGGGACGGGGAGGGCGAGGATCGGGCGGTGGATGTAGGGGCCGTCGTTTTCGGTGATCAGCTGCCGCATGCGGGGCGACCAGTGGGAGTACTCGTCGCGTAGCACGGCGCGAATGCCATCGGTGTCCTCGGCGGTCAGCCCCTTGGCGCTAATCCAGTCAACCGGAACGCGTTGGATGATGTAGACGCGAATGTGGTTTCCGCTGTTGCGCTGGGCGAACAGGCTGCGTTCGCCATCAGCTGCGTGGGCGCTGCCCGAGCCGACCAGCTCGGCGATCCCGGGGTGTCGGTTGTCGACGTCGGAGAACCGTGCTTCCAGGAAGCTGATCCCGGTGTACTCGGGGACGGCGGAGGACACGGCCGGACGTACCCGGGAGAAGGCGCCGTCGGCGCCGATGACCAGATCGGTCTCGATGCTCGTGCCGTCGGCGAAGTGCAATTGCCGCGGCCCATCGGCGGGTCCGCTGATCGTGTCGAGGGAGCGGCCCCAGCGCACAGTTCCCGTCTCCAGGGAGTCGAGCAGCAGGTTGCGCAGCTGGCCGCGGTCGATTTCCGGCTTGAAAAGTTCGTCGGCCGCCGGGACTTGGTGGGACGTGATCGCGCCGGTCGGGTCCATCTGGCGCATTTCCTGCCCTTCGGGACGGGCGAGGGCGAAGAACTCGTCGAGCAGGCCGGCTTCGCGCAGGGCGACCTGGCCGTTGTCCGCGTGCAGGTCGAGGGTGCCGCCCTGGTTGCGAAAGTCGCGGCCCGGGTCGCGGTCGTAGACGGTGACCGCGATGCCGCGCTGCTGGAGGATGCGTGCGCAGGTCAGTCCGCCGGGTCCGGCGCCGATGATGCTGATGCCGGCGTTGGCGGGTTCTGGGGACTTCATGGTTGTGCCTTTCGGTCGGCGAAGAGGAGTCATCGGGCGAACAGGGCGGGGCGGCGGCACTCAGAGGTTGCCTCGGTCATGGAGGTGCCTTGCGCGTCCCTTGATGGATGGGACGGCAACCGGTGGTGCGGTGCAGACGATGACCGTGCCGGCAAGGAAGTGCCGCTCAGCTGCTCACAACCTCATAAAATCAGAACAAGCAAAAAAGTGCAACGACTCTACTTAGAGAATGGTTCGACTGTCGGATAGTCTCTAGCCATGACCGTGCCCCCCGTCAGTCGCCGAGACCGCAAGAAGGCAGCCACCCGGCAGGCAATCGCCGACGCCGCACTGCAGCTCTTTCTGGAGCATGGCTACGATCAAGTAGGCATCCGTGACATCGCCGACGCCGCAGACGTGTCGACCGCTACGGTGTTCAAGCACTTCAGCGGTAAGGAAGCGCTGGTATTCGACCAGGACCAGGACCGTGAGTCAGAACTGATCGCCGCGGTGCGGGAGCGACCCTGCGGTCAGAGCATCCTCGACGCCCTCCGACAGCACGTCCTCGACACCTGGCCCTCGATCGAGGCACATCCTCAGGCGGCCGCGTTCACCAACCTGGTGGAGTCCACGCCGGTGCTGCGTGCGTACGCCGAACGCATGTGGACCCGGTACACCGACAGCCTCAGCGCAGCCATCGCCGACGAGGTCGGCGTGGACCACGACGACCTCGCCTGTATGGCTCTTGCTCGATTCGTACTCGACATCCCGGCCCTTACTCGCGGTCGGCAAGACCGCCGAGCCGCCGTCGAGGCAATCTTCGACATCCTCACACGCGGCTGGGAACCGCCCAGTAAGCCGCCTGCCCCGTAGCCCCCACCATGCGTTTCGGCCGCAGCCACCCCTCAGACGGCAATGGGAACTATCGTCCCCCGGTCACATCAACGCCGCAGCCTCGCCTGCCACCCAGGTCTGCCAGATATGACGGGTGTTCGGCACGTCAGGGCGGTCAAGGAGCCAGAGCACATACCCGGCGTGGCACCGGGCCCACGGACTGTCCGAATCGGCTGCCCGATCGAGCCTGCCCCGTAGGTCAGCGCTGTCGACAGCCCGGGCCACCCGCACGTATTCGCGATCCTTGCAGCGATACGCCCGGTGGGCACGCCACCGTCCACTGTCCGCACTGCCCGCACACGTCCGAGGCGTGGGCATCGCCATCGCGTCGCCCCTCGTCCAGACCGTCGAGAAGCACATGCCCTCGGCGGCCGCCGAGAACGGCTGGAAGCCGCTCCGAGTTTCGTCTCAGCACGGCTCGCGTCGTCCGCACCAGTTCCTCCGCTCGGGCAGTCTGCTCCCGCGCGAGGCCCGTCTGCCGGCGGAGCGGGTCTACGCGCTTCTTGGTGCTCCTGGCCCCCTTGTCGGACATCCTCTCCTTGCGCACTCAGCTGCTGAGCTGAGCCGACTGGGCCAGGGTGTTGTCGAGCCAGTCGAAGGTGACCTGGTGGAAGCGGGACATGGCGCCCATGTGACAGTGCTCGCCCGCGCCTTCGGCCTCACGGAGAGTGATCAGGGTGTGCGAGCAGGTCAGGGCGGCCTGGACCCGCTGGGGCT
Organism: Streptomyces sp. NPDC037288; assembly: GCF_055603265.1. Classification (NCBI taxonomy): domain Bacteria; kingdom Bacillati; phylum Actinomycetota; class Actinomycetes; order Kitasatosporales; family Streptomycetaceae; genus Streptomyces; species Streptomyces sp. NPDC037288. Next base: position 7,033 of record NZ_JBVJVY010000066.1, on the reverse strand, counting down.
GGCCGCGGAAGAACTGATCGCTTTCGGCGTCCAGGATGAGGGTGGGGCAGTCGATGAGCTGGGCGACGCCGTCGAGGGTGTAGTCGGCGGTCCGACGGATGTAGTCCGCGACCGAGGCGGCACCGAACGCCCACACGCCGTTGCGCAGGGCCCAGTGGAGCTGGGTGTTGCCCTTCATGAGCAGGCCCGCGACAGGATTGGCGAGGTCGTCCCGTCCGGTCTCGACCCACTCCTGCAGGAACGGCGGCATGGACTGGGTGTGCGCGTCGTAGTAGTCGTAGAGGCCGTCGTCCAGGACCAGGGCGGCCAGGCGGTGTTCGTGGGCGGCGGCTCGGGCGGTGAGGTAGCCACCGAGGCTGTAGCCCAGCAGGACGAGCTGGTCGGGAGCGATCTCGGCGCGGGTCAGCGCGTAGTCCACCACCGGGGTGACCACGGCTTCCCAGTCCGGGCGGAAGACCAGTCCCTGCTCGCGCAGCGCCGACCCCTGGCCGGGCCCGTCGTAAGCCAGCACGTTGTAGCCGCGGCGCAGCGCGGCCGCGGCGACGGCGAAGTAGGCCTCCTCCAAGGTGGAGTCGAAGCCGCTGGTGAAGATGACGGTGGGGCGCGGAGCGCCCGAGTCGTCGACGAGGAAGAGGTAGCCGGGCAGGTCGGTGTCCCCGTAGGGGATGCGCACGGCCTCGACAGGGGTGTCCATCAGGGCCGCGGCGGCCGCGAAGGTCTCGCGGGAGAGTGCGGAGAGAAGCTCGACCTCGGGGTCGTTGGCGGGATCGTCGCGACGGTAGAACTCAGCGGTGCGGTAGTAGTTCGAGGCGCGCAGCAGGGCCTCGCGGGCGCTGACCCGGTGACCGCCCGCCTGGGCGCGGGTGCCGATGGCGTGGACACGCTGCGCGGTGCTCTTCCACTCGCGCAGCCAGGCCTCTTCGTCGCCCTCGCCGATGTTGCGGACGGTGGACACGACCTCGCCCAGGTCGGCGCCGCCGTAGTTGGCGAACCCGGCCGCGCGCAGCGCCTCGAAGGAGAACGACTGGTCCGTGAAAAGGAATCGCATGGCACTCCCGAAACCGCCTGTCGAGACGGATCCGTTCCGTCTCGCCCCTCACGGACACTAACCCTCGCATAGTCGAGACGCAAGCGTTCCGTCTGGTGATAGGTTCGGAGCATGTCCACCTCCCGTGCGCCTCAGGCCCCCGCCCCCGCCTCCCAGCGCCGCCCGCCCGGAGGGCCCGTGCTTCAGGACTCGGTGACCGAGGCGATCTCGGCCGCTTTCTTCGAGGAACTGGCGTCGGTCGGCTACGCCCGGCTCTCCCTGGAAGCAGTCGCCAGGCGGGCGGGAGCGGGCAAGGCCGCCATCTACCGCCGCTGGTCGTCCAAACTGGAGATGACCGTGGCCTTGGTCTCCGCTGTCGCGGTGGACGCACCCGAGGTCGCCGACAGCGGCACCCTGCGCGGCGACGTGATCGCTCTCCTCGCCGAGATCGCCGGCGCGCTGGGCCACCGGCTCCCCTCGAAGATCATTCCCGACCTGCTTGCGGAGAGCAGCCGCAATCCCGAGCTGGAGCAGGCACTTTTCACCGCCGTCCGCGATGCCCGGCGCAGCAAGACCACGCGTTTGCTGGAACGGGCGATCGAGCGCGGCGAACTCCCCGCGGACCTGGACTGTGAACTCGCGCTCGACCTTCTCGCAGGTCCGCTCTACTGGCGTCTGGCCGTCGTCCGCACCCCGACTGCTCCTGACTACCTCGACCGCCTGGCCGACAAACTCCTCGCTGCCTTCGTCGCCTGAAGAGCCCGCTCCGCGGGTGCCGGCATCGCGCGGTGCGGGCAGAGGGAATCCGGCCCTCAGGGCTCCAGGGCTTCAGCGCGGGCCCCGTCCGGCCACGGGCCGGCGACCACACGCGCTCAGGCGACGACACGACAGACGACAGCTCACGCACCGCCCTCTCGTGCGCGCGTTGTCGGCGACGCCGATCGACCGCCCGCCATCGAACACACTCACGGTCCGTCGGGGCGGTGGCAGAGGGCTGGGCCAGTCGTGCGGCCGCGCCAGGTCACCGGCCGGGCCGGGCGAGGACTCCTGTCACCAGTCGACGCGTGTACGCGGCGTCGAGTCCGCCCGGGCGGAAGAGGATCCGGTACATCAGGGGGGCGACGACCCGGTCGATGACCGTCTCGACGTCGAGTGTCCGCTCCCCGCGCTCGGTCGCGCGGGCAAGGACAAGTTCGATCTGCTCGGCGGCATAGGCCGAGCACCGGCCGGCGTTGCCGCCGTCCGGGTCGCCGAGCAGGGCGTCACGGATGTAGGCCCGGCCGGTGGGAGAGGACATCTCGTCGAGGAACTGCTCGGCCCAGGCCGTCAGGTCGGACGACAGGGCCCCGTGGTCCTCCGGTGCGGTGTCGGGTCGCAGACGCTCCACCGCGACGTCCGAAAGCAACTCCTGGAGGGTGCCCCAGCGGCGGTAGATGGTCGACGGGGTGACTCCTGCGCGCTCGGCGACCAGGGGTACCGTCAGCGCGTCGCGGCCCACCTCCGACAGGAGTTCGCGTACGGCGGTGTGCACCGACGCCTGCACGCGGGCGCTGCGGCCGCCGGGGCGCACCATCTGCTTACGGCTCATGAAGCCATCTTAAAGCTCAGTCCTTGCGTTTAGAGGGGCGGCGTCCACCCTGGGCACCGCCGAACAGCGCGGGGAAACCGCCCGTGAAGTCCGGCTCGCGCGGCCGCGGCGGCGGAGTGGGCGTGTTCGGCGGTGGCCGCGGCCCGCGCGTTCGGCGGTGTGAGTGCGGCGGAGGGTACGGGCGTCCTCCCTCTCGGTCGAGGCGGGAGCGGCAGGGCACCCGAAGAACTAAAGGCTAACAGTTTGCTTTAGTCCGCCACAGGTTCTACGGTGGCTTAACGCAAAACGATTGCGTTAGCTGGAGGAGTCCCGTGCACGGCCTCAACCCCCGACGCCCCACGACCGACCCCTCCGAACGCCTCGATCCCGGGTGCGGCGGCGGGTGTTGAGCGCAGACGAGTTCCAGGCGTCCTGGCGGCGAAGGAGCGCTGTTGCCGAGGTCGGGGAAAGGGGGCGCTGCAGGTCGGCCTTGGTTGCGAACTGCCGCACCCGTCCGGCCGGTGTCGGCCCGACCGGACGAGGCACCCCTGGTTCCGGCTCGACACGCCCCCAGGTCAGTGGGAACCGGGCCTGTCCGGTGGCTATCTCTGTGGTCACAGCAACGAACGGAAGTTAGTCATGTCCACACCGAAGCATTCCTCGCCTTCTTTCACCGGCCGGGGCAAAGAACTGCGCCTGCTCCGTGAAGCCCTCAACCACAGCATGGCCAACGGGGCGACCGTGTACACGATCACCGGTGAGCTCGGCATCGGGCGCAGCGCCTTACTGCGAGAGTTCCGGACGTTTGCGCGCGGGCGAGGGTCTCTCGTCATCCGCATGGACCACGCACATCAACCAGACCGTTGCGAGGACGGAGACGAAAACCTCGCGACGCTTCCCGCAAGCAGTGCCGAAGCGTCACCGACCCCGGCGGACAGGCAGCTGTGCACCGCAGCCGAGGTCGCGCTCCATGCGGCCGACAGACGCGCGCCCGTGGTGGTCACCGTCGACGATGCCTGCCGGGCGCCGGCTGCCGCATTGAGCCAACTGCGCCGCACGCTGGACGAATGTTCTCACTTACCGGTCGTCGTGGTCCTCTCCACTCGGCAGGGCGAAGCGCCCAGGGCACCCCGGGAGTTGGCGCAGCTGAGCCACGGCGCTCACCAGCTGGTATTGGAAGGCCTGTCCACACAGGAGACCGCCGACCTGGCACGCTCCCGGCTCCGGCACAGCGTCCGGCCCGAACTCGCTGCCGCTCTCCACCGGCTCAGCGCCGGGAATCCGTTCATGCTCAGGGAACTGCTGGACTGGGTCCGGCAGCAAGAGCGACGGGGCTGCTCCACGGACCTGACCGCACTCGAGGCGGCGGTGCTGGCGCCGGTCGCCGAGGCCGTGACCGGGCGGCTGAACATGACCGATCCCGCTCTCGGACCGCTCGCCGCCCTGATCGCCGTCGTGGGGCAGAACGGCCAGGACGCCATCCGGCTCGTTGCCCACCTCAGCGAGATGCCGCTCGAACAGACCCTGCTCGCTGCCGATCTCCTCGTCGGCAGAGGACTGATCGCCGACGACGCCACGCTTCGCCTGCGGCATCCACTCCTGCGCACCGCACTCGCCGACAGAATGACAGTCATGGCGCGAAGCGCGACGCACCTCAAAGCCGCCGGATACCTCCACGAGATCGGTGCTCCGCCCAACCTCACCGCTGACCACCTCATCGCCTCCGGTGCCCCGCTGGACAGTTCCTGGTCGGCCGGAGTGCTCCTGCGGGCCGGCCATGCGTGCGCAGCCGCCCACGACCACGAGGCCGCGCAGCGCTTCCTCACCCAAGCGCTGCGAGTGGCCACTGGCCCGGACCATCGGGAGGCGCTCCTGCTCCTCGCAGAAGTGCGGCTGCGTACCGACTGGGCCGACGGCATCCAGGCGATCGTGGAGATGCTTGCCCTGGCCGATGACGACAGCGCCCGCGCACAACTGTTGCACCGGCTGGGATGGGCTCTCTACGCCGTCCCCGACCCGGAGGAATCCGAACGAGTACTGTCGGCGACAGCCATCGCCCTCGCCGGCACCGAACTGGCTCGCTGGCCCGAACTCCACCGGGTCACCACCACCCTCTTCGACGAGCCCCCCGCCGTCACCGCACAACGCCTGGCCCAGGTCCTGCCGGCCCTTCCCGCATCAGGCCTTCCGCCCGCCATGTCCTCGCCCGCACTGCACACAGCCGTCAACGCCCTACGAGCCCTCTGCCAGGACCTCGACACCACCGCCCCCCGATCTGCACTGAAAGAGGCATATCAGGCCCTCGACCAGCATGCCGGGAATCGACCGGTGCACCCACTGGCCGTACCGGCGGCTCTCGCCGTCCTGCTGCACAACGGACAAATCGAAGAAGCCGCCGAACACCTGCACCGACACTCCCCACCGGGGGGCGGCTCCTTTCCGCCCAAGGATCCGCTGCTGCAGCTGGTGGCCGTCCACATCGCACTGGAACGCGGCCGGCTGACCACGGCCCGGGAAGAACTGGGAGCCTGCCTGCACGGCCTGTCTGCGTACTGCGGGGACTCCTCCCCCCGCGTACCCTTCCTGGCCCCGGTCGTCGGACTACTCGCCGACGTACTGGTCAGCCTGGGCGACTACGACCAGGCCTGGGCGCTGCTACGTCGGCACCACTGGGCCCGGAAAGGAGCTCACGGCTGGCACGGCCCCGTCCTCCTGGCCCGAGCCAGGCTTCGAGCCGCCTCCGGTGACCTGCCCGCAGCTGCACGGGACCTCACCGAACTGGTCGGGCACTGCGACAGTCTCGGCATACGCCCCACAGCCACCGTCTCCTGGCGGCGGAACGCGGTCGTCCTGATGCAAAGGACCGGTCTGCTGGAGCAGGCCCGCCAGGCAGCCGACCTTCAGATACTGGCCGTCGAGACATCCCTCGACCTGGCACGGGCGCTGCGCGCCCTTGCCGCCGTATCGGACGAGGCGCGCGGCGAGGGCCTGCTGCGCGAGGCGGTGGGCCTGCTGGAGAGGGACGGCAACGAGTTGGACCTGGCTTGCGTCAAGGCCGACTTGGGGGCACTGCTGACCCGGCTGGGCCGGCAGCCCGAAGCGGCAGCCGAACTGACACAGGCGGTGGGGCTGGCCTCCCGGTGCGGTGCGCAGCCGATGGCCGAGCATGCCAAGATGCTGCTAGCGGCGGGCTACGAGAGCGATCGAGAGCGCTCCTCGCTGCGTGGGTTGTTCGACCTGACCGCCAGGGAACGGCAGATCCTCCTGGAGGCGGCACAGGGTTCGACCAACCGGCAGATCGCCTCTGTCCACGGCATCACCCGCCGTACGGTCGAGTTGCATCTGTCGAGCGCCTACCGGAAGCTCGGCATCACCGGCCGCCGCGACTTCCAGGAGATCTTCCGCACCCCGGGTGCCTTGGTGCTGCTGGGTTCCACCGACCGCGCGCGTATCGGAACCGTCTGATCGGGCTTTCGGCCGGTCGCCCGCGTTCCTTCGGCTCCCCACCGAGATGTGCGCGGATCACCCCGTGCGCCATGGTGGGAATTCCGCAGCCGAGGCGTCGCTCTTCTCGGCGTTCAAGCCCACGACCGGAGGTTTCTGATGGAGCACGACGAAAACAGCAGCGCCGATCCGTTCACCGCGGTGGTGGTTCTGTCGGGAGGCCTGGACTCCACCACCCTCATGGCGCACTATGCCGCGCTCGGCTACAACCTCATCGCCGTCACGGTCGACTACGGGCAGCGGCACCGCAAAGAGATCGACTCCGCGCGCGCGGTCGCCGCGCACTACGGAGCGCAGCACCACATCGTCGATCTCAGCGGCTTCGGCTCCGTGCTCGGCGGGTCGGCCCTGACGGACGACAGTGTCAGTGTCCCCGACGGCCACTACGCCGAGCAGTCGATGCGGGCGACCGTGGTGCCCAACCGGAACGCCGTCCTGGCCAACGTGGCGGTGTCGGTGGCCGTCGCCAACCGGGCCGCCACGGTGGCCCTGGGCATGCACGCGGGCGACCACTTCATCTACCCCGACTGCCGTCCGGCGTTTCTGCAGACGCTCAACGCGCTGGTGAAGGTGGCCAACGAGGGCTTCTGCACACCCGCCGTGGAGGCGCCGTTCATCACCTGGTCCAAGGCCGACATCGCGGCGCACGGGACGCGGTTGGGTGCCCCGCTGGAGCTGAGCTGGTCCTGCTACAAGGGGAGCGAGAGGCACTGCGGGACGTGCGGCACGTGCTACGAGCGCCGTGAGGCGTTCCAGGAGGCCGGGCTGCCGGACCCGACCGACTACGTCGACGCCGTGACACAGTTCGCCGCCCCGTGACACGACGGTGGGGGGGGGGGAGGGGGGGGGGGGGGGGGGGGGGGGGGGAGGCGGGGGGGGGGGGGGGGCGGGTACCGTCGCCGCGAGGAGGCACATGGGCGAAGGGGCGAGGGGCA
>NZ_JBVJVY010000065.1:0-26874 GCF_055603265.1 Streptomyces sp. NPDC037288 | reverse complement strand
GTGCTGAACTACAACGCCACCGTCCGCGAGCAGGCCTCCCGCCAATCCATCCTTGCCGCGCTGGCCCTCGAGGACGCGCTGCACCGGCCCGTCGTGGTCGGCGGCTGAAACGCCAAGAGGCCCCGGTCCTGTCCCTGGTGGAGGACGGGCCGGGGGCCTCGGTGTGCGCGAGGGTCAGCGGAGGCTGTCCACGATGCTGGTCAGCGACGGCGCGGGGCTCACCGTCTCCTCCCGCCACGGGAAGGGGCGCAGGCCGGCGGCCGCCTTGAAGGTGCGGATCGCTGCGCCCTCGGGGGCGTCGGGGAGGGCGTAGACGCGGCCGCCCTCGAGGGAGGCGAGCATCCGGGCCCCGTGGTGTTCGCATCCGTTCGAGCCCGCGTTGACGGCGTCCAGCACGGTCACGGCCACCAGGCCGCCGCACGGGGTCGGGTCTTCCGGGTGCGCGGCCGGGCAACGGAGGTCGGTCATGGCGTCCATCCTGTCGGGTCGGGGGCGGTGTGTCAGTCGTCGCAGGTGCAGGAGCAGCCGGGGCCGGCACACCGGCCGCAGTCCTGACAGGACGAACACGCCCTGCAGTGGCCGCAGCCTCGGTTGTCGACGGGCCAGCAGCGGCATCCGGTGGGCTGCCACGGGTCCTCGCTGCCGAACAGGCCCATCTGCCCCATGACGTTCTCGGTCGGGGCACGGCGCGGGGCGCGGGGCTTGATGCGGCGGGTCGCCATCACTGGCCCCCTGCTCGCTGGCACACCGCGCACGACACCTTGACCTTCTGGGTCTTGCCGGTGGTGGAGTGGATGCGGGTGCGGATGGTGAGGGTGCCGCCCTTGCAGCCCTTCACGCGGCAGCGCCGACGCTTCGGCTTGATGCTGCGGGTGGGTCCGGCGCCGCCGGTCTGCATCGTCCAGGCCGCGGTCAGGGCGGCCGCCTGCACGGTGCCTGCGGCCTCGCCGGCCTTCCGCTTGGCGGCCTTCACGGCGTGGTCCCTCGCGCCCGTGAGCTGCGCCTTGGCCTGCCGCTTCTTCGCTCGCCCCCACGCCTTGGCGTCCTTGGTCGCCTGACCCTTGACCACCTTGGCGATCTGCACGGCGTCGTCCAGGACGAACTCGGGGACCAGCTCGCCGGTCATGACGATGCCGCGCCACTCGGCGGTGAACGTGTCGCTGTCGGTGGCCTTGGTCCGGCCGGTGCGGGCGGCGAGGACGGCGTCGACCACGCCGTTGGTGATGACGGCGGACTCCTCGCCGCGGCCGCAGGCCAGGCAGCAGATCCAGGCCGGCCCCGTCTCGAACATCAGGTGCCGGTGGACCTCGAGGGAGAAGGTGTTGCCGCATCCGATGCAGGCGAGGGCCCGGCCGTTGACGTATGTGACGCCCAGCAGCTTCAGGTCGGCGGTCGTCTTCATGCCGGTCAGCCCTTGATCTCGCCGCGGCTCTTGGCGACCAGGCCGCGCGCGGTGGCGGTGACGGTGCGCTGGTCGACCGGTCCGGCGTAGTGGTGGTGGTGGACGGGCGGCGCCGCTTCCACGACCTGGCGGGCGCGGCCGGCGAGGCGGCACAGGGCGAGGATCGGCAGGGCGATCGTGGCGGGCGCGGCCGCGGCGATGGCGAGGGTGGCCGGGTCGACGTGACCGAGGGTGTAGACGAACAGGGAGGCCATGCCGCCGAAGGGGACGGAGGCGACGCCGGCGGAGAGCATCAGCACGCTGGCGTCGGTGGCGCGCTGGGACATCGGCGGCCGCCGGGCACCGGGCTGCGGGGCGGGCGGGGTCGTGCCGATCGTGGACGCGGCCGGCAGGGTGTCGTCGCGGTAGGCGGTCGGCACGGGCTGCTCGGGCTTGGTGGCTTCGGCGAGGGCGTCCTCGACCTGGGCGAGGAACCGGTGGGCCTGGTCGTTGGCGGCGGTGCGGCGGGTGTCCATCGTGGTGCCTCTCTTGTTCCGTTTTGCGGTGGTGTGAGACTCGGACAGCACCCGGACGGGCCGGGCGTTTGCGCAGGTCAGAGGGCGGACGGTTCCCGGACGGGGGGAGGGGTGACCCGGCCTGGTGGGGTCCGGGTCGCGGGTTCCGTATCCGGGTCGGAGACCGTCCCGTCCGGGTGCATTCCGGGGTAAACGGGACGGCCGTCCGGGCTGTGTCCGGGTTTCAGGACCGCTCGAGGACCTTCTGCGCGGTGGCGAAGACGAGGGCGCGGGGGTAGCCGGCCACCCGGCTGGTCCCCCAATCCCGCTTCGCCTTGTCGGCGGCGGAGCGGACGACCAGGGCGGCCAGCCGCTCCGGGGTGACCGCGATCCCCGCCGCGCCCAGGACGTCGACCAGGACCGAGCCGGGCAGCCAGTCGACGCCCTCACCGCGGGCGGTGAACTCCTCGACCAGGACGGCGAGGATCTCCCCGTCCGGGCCGCGCTGCCGCAACCGGTCGGCCATCGTCGGCCCGTTCCCGGGCAGCGTCCCGGCCTCGGCGCGCAGCTTGTAGGCCCGCTCGAGGATGACGCCGACCTCGTCGTCGTCGTAGTAGTAGCTGCGGGTCAGCTCCGGCTCGGCGCCCTCGCCGTCCATGTAGATGCCGACGCCACGCTGGCTCTTGAGGATCTCCTGCGCGTTGTGCCCGGCCGAGGCGTAGCCCCTGCCGAGGATGGTGTCGGACGCCTCCGGGGTGAGGCAGCGCATGGCCCAGCGGATGGACAGGATGTCGCGGATGCCGGTGGGCACGGAGTCGCTGTCGGGCTTCTGCGTGGCGGCGAGGGTGATGATGCCCAGGGCGCGGCCCTGCTGGACGATCAGCCGCAGCAGCCGTTCCATCTCGTCGCGGGTCTTCCGCTCGGCAGCGGCCCCGTAGCTGGACCACTCATCGACCAGCAGGACGGCCTGGCAGACCCGCGGGTCCCGTGCCGCCATCTCGGCGGTCAGCTTCCGGGAACCGTGCTCCTTGGCCAGGGCCCGACGCTCCGGGATCTCGCCCGTCCAGATGTGCTCGAGGATCTCCTGCAGCTTCTCGGGGTCGCCGTCGGTGTCGTACATGGTGGCGATCGGCTCGAACGGGGTGATGTCCGCGCCGGCCTTCCCGTCCGCGAGGTACATGCGGACGGTGGGGTCCAGGGCCGCACCGAGCAGCAGGTCGTTGGCGCCCGCCGACTTGCCCGATCCGGGCTCGCCGCCGAACAGGCCCGACCGCTCCACCCAGGACGTCCACACGCTCTCGCCGCGCAGGTTCACGCCCATCGGGATCGGCCGCCACAGGTCGACCCGCTCCATGGCCAGCAGCGGCCCCTGGACGGGAGCGCCGGTGAAGGGCAGGCGGAGAGACACCCGCAGATGGATGCGCCCCTCACGGTCCCCACGGGACTGGTGGAGCTGCTGCACCGCGACCCCGAGCGCGCCGGCGAGGGCCTCCTTGGCGTTCAGGGCCTTCCTGGTCGGCAGGCCGGACGGCAGGTCGAACACTGCCTGCCACGCCTGCCCGTCGGTGCTGGGCATGCACGGCGTGACCATCGTGAGGACCTGGTCGCCCGTGATGACCTTGGCGTCCTGGTAGGCCCGGTTCAGCATCGGCTCGTCCATGCGGTCGCCGTCGCCGATGCTGCGCCGCTCGAGGTCCCACGACTCGGTGACGAGCGGCTTCCGCCCGATCCATGCGGCCACCCCCAGGGTGGCGAGGATGCCGCCGGCCAGACCGATACCGCCGAACTCCAGCGCGGCCGCGGTGTCGGCCAGCAGGGGCGTGCCGTAGGCAAGGCTGCCGCGTAGCAGGCGGCCGCGCCGGATCTCCCGCTTGGCGGCCTTGTGCGCCTGGACGGCGGCCATCGCTGCGGTCTGCGCCCGGTCGGCGGCGAGGCGGGCGTCCTGCCGCTGCTTCGGCATGACGGTGTAGCGGGCGCGGCGGGCGGCTTCGCGGGCCTCGCGGGTTGCAGTGTGCGCCTGATGGGCGGCGGCCTGGACGTGGACGCCGTGGAAGCCGACGACCCACTCCCGGGTGCGGCGGGTGCCGCGGCGGATCTGTGCGGCGTGGCCGCGGTCGGTGCGCTGCCTCGAGGCCCAGCGGCGGGCCGACCGGCGGGCGGCCCGTGCGGCGCGCCGTGCGGCGGCCTGGCGGCCCTCGGGGGTGCGGGTCCAGGCGGGGATGAACGGCAAGTCTCCGGCGGGGTCTTCGGGCAGCTCGGGGAGGACGTCGGCGGGGGTCGGCACGATCCGCACGGCGCGTTCCTTGGCGAGGTCGACCACGGGCGCGTCGGGGATGTCGGTGTCCGGCCGGCGGATGGTGTCGGACATGATGTGTCTCGCTTCCTTCGGGGAGCGGCGGGACCGGGGTGCTTCTCTCATCTCGGTCCCGTCTCGCTCTGCGGTGGGGGTCAGTGGCCGTGGCCGTTGACGGCGGGGATGCGGCGGGGGGAGCCACCGCGCTCGAGGGCGGCCTCGACCTTGGCGACGGAGCTGAACGGAACGCTGTCGCCCTTGGTGCGGCGGTGCGGCGGAGGCATCTTCCGGCCGCCCTTCTGAGGCGCCTTCTGGGGCCGCTCAGAGGCGGGGGGTAGATCGGACGCCACCTGCGAAGATCCAGGCGCGGAGAGCAGCACTGAGGGGGCCGGGTGGAGCACCTGCAGCAGGCGGGCCCGGGCGCTTATCGGCGACCCGTTCGCCGCGTCCATCGCCGCCGCCAGTGCCTTGCTTGAGGCGAGCTTCTCGGCGTGCAGCTCCGGCGTCATGCCCGGGGTGCTGGTGCCCTTCTTGATCTCCCAGGCGGCGGTGACCGCGTCCTCGAAATCGAGCGTCCCGAACGGTGCGGCGGACACCAGCCGCTCGGCGAGTTGCACGATTTCCTTGTGGTGGCGACGGCGCTTCCGCTCGTGCTTGGCGCGGGCCTTGTCCTCGGCCCGCTGCTTCTTCTCCGCCGGGTCGAACGTCAGCGTGGTGACCCACTGTCGGACCTCGAAGAACAGCGGTCCGAGCAGGCTGACCGAGGCCAGGCCGTAGGCGACTGCCGGGGCGGTCTCCATCCCGTACTGGTAGTTGATCCACCCGGCGTACCCGGCGGCCGTCAGGCACAGGCCGCGCAGCAGCCACCGCACCCAGGCGGGCAGCCCCTTCTCGTCGGCGTAGGCGACACCGGCCGCCATCACCCAGGCCGCGCCCTCGAGCGCGAACGGCAGGGGCAGCAGCATCAGGGAGATGCCGGCGAAGTGGGCGATCTGCGCGGGCAGGGAGGCCAGCGCGGATGCGATGACCAGGGCGAGGGTGCCGCGCCGGTAGATGACGCCGGGGGTGGTGTTCTTCGTCCACGCCTGGGCGCGCTCGCGGCGCCGCTCCCGCTTCTCGCGGCGCTTCTGCTGCGCCTCGGCGCGGGCCTCGGCCTTGTCGGCCTGCCGGTTGGTGCGGCGCCGCTCATCCTCGGCGGCCCGCATCTTCAGGGCACGCTCGGCGGCCGCGTCCTTGTCCAGGCGCCGCTGCTCGGCCTCGGCGGCCTGGTTGCGCCGGCGCTCATCGCTCCAGCTGCTCATGGTGCTTCGGTCCTCTCAGGGGTTCAGGCGGTCGGCGTGCTCTGCTGCTTCGGAACGGTGCTGTCGAAGCCGAGGACGATCGCCACCAGGTCGAGGGGGCGGCCCAGTTCCAAGCCGCGCGCCCGGACGTCCTCCACGAGGTCCCGCAGGACGCCGTACGCGATGGCCGCCCGCCTGCTCTGTCCGGTGGTGGTGTCGGCGACCGCGTCGCGGAGCTTGGCAACGTCCTGACGGATCTCGTCCAGCTCCCGCCGGGCGGCGGTCTCCACCTGGTCCCGTTCGGTGCGGGCGGCGTCGCGGTCGCGTTCGGCCTGGAAGCGGTCGGCGTGCGCCTGGGCGAGGTCGCGGAGCTGCCGTTCCGCGACGTTCTCGGCGCGGATGGCGGAGTCGGTGGCACGCTCGGCGTCGGTCTTGGCCTGGGCGAGTTCCTGCCGGACGGCCGGCAGTGCCGCGCTGTCGGCGCGGAGGGCGTCCAGGGCGGCCGTGCGGATGATGCGGATCATGGTCGTGGTCCTCTCGGTGTCAGGCGGTGGCGGCTTGGTCGGCGAACAGCCGGTCCAGGACGGGCCACAACCGGTCATTGCGGTTGGTGTCGAGGTCGATCAGGCAGACCTGCCAGGCGTCGCACACGGCCTCGAGGGCGGGGCGGCTGATACCGCCCCAGATGTGCCGGAGGATGCGAGGTGGCAGGTACTCGCCGAACGCGGTGTAGGGCTGGCCGCCGCGGCTGGTGCAGGTGACGCCCTGGCCCAGCGGCAGCAGCCGGGGGTGGGCGATCAGCACCAGCAGGCCGGCGGCCTCGCACTCCCGGCGGAGCCGGTTCAGCAGGTCCTCGTCGGCGACCAGGCCGGACACGGCGGCGCGCTGCTCCCAGCGCAGGCCGTCGTAGCCGGTGCCGTCGTAGCCGGGCTGGGACTGGTCGGTGAGGAACCCGCCCCGGTTCGCCGCGGCGAGGGTCGGGATCATCAGGGTGGTCTCCTCATCGGGCCCACCCCCGTAGCCGGGAGTGATGGACAGCTCGCCCTCGAGCCACAGGGCCATGAGGTCGGCCAGCTCCGGGAAGGTGTGGGCGGTGGCCCAGCGGCGGCGGTCGGCCCGCTCCTTCCTCCAGCGGCGCATCACGCGGACGCCTTCGGAGCAGGCGCGGGCCGGTTGGTGAAGAGGCGGGTCAGGGCGCGGTCGACGGGGCCGGGCACGGTGCCGGCCAGGAGGACGACGGCGGCCGCGGTGCCCAGGCCGACGGGGTGGGAGGCGACCCATCCGAGGGTGGCCAGCAGGGCGTTGGCGAACGCCGGCCAGACGACGGCGAGCAGGGCCAGGGCGGCGAGCAGTCGGGTACGACGGGTCATGTCGGCGTCCCTTCCAGGGGAGTCGGTGGTCATCGGGGTGGTGCTGCGCCAGTTCTCCTCGACCGGGCCCGTGCGAGACGGGCCCGGCGGACAGCTGGTCAGCGGCGGCCGCGTTCGGCCTCGATCTCGGCGTCCAGCCAGTCGAAGGCCTCGTCGGGGACGTAGCCGGGGCCGGGCTTGCCGAGGTGGGCGATCCGGGCGCGGCGGACATAGCTGGTCGGGTAGGCGGCCCATTCGTGCTCGCTGTGCGGCATCTCACCGCGCGGGGTGAGGGATTCGAGGGCGAACGTGTCGCCGGCGTCCAGGTCGTCGGCGAAGGCGCGGAGGCCGGCGGCAACCTTGCCGGGGTCGACGGGGGCGGGCTGCGGCTTCGGGGCGCGGCGGCCGGTGAGGTTGATCCGGACACGGGACTTGTTCTGCGGCTGGGCGGTCATGCCTGGGTTCCTTCCTTCTGGTCGGTGCGGATCCGGTCTGGCCGGCTCCCTGCGCTCCCGCCCGTCCAGGACGTGGGCCCTGTACGGGCGGGAGAGGCAGCCGTCAGGCCTCGCGGTGGTCAGCTGCGGCGGATGCGGTCCAGTTCGTTCGCCTCGGCCAGCAGCTGGCTGGCGGTCGGAGTCCTGTGCCGGTCCTCGCAGTCGGCGGCCCAGGACTGGTGCGGGTAGCAGGTCTGCCGGTCGTCGGGGTGCATGCCGGCGTCCTCGCGCTGGTTGTCGCGCTCGATGGCGGCGGCGAGCTTCTTGTTCATGGCGTCCCTTCCTTCGGTTGGTGACCGGTCTGGGCCGCTCTTCTACTGGCACTGACCTTGGCGTTGGGGTGGGAGCGTCAGGCGATGCGAGACTCCGTTGAACAGCGGCTCAAGGGTGTCGACGTAGAACGAGGACGCGGTCCACTGGACGGCCAGGCCGGCGGAGAGGCCGATGCTTCCTGCGGTCTTGGAGTCGGAGGTGAGGCGGTCCCGGCGGAAGACCCGGCCGACGAACCATCCTTCGGGGACTCCTGCGGTGGCGAGGTCGCCGACCTCGGGAACCGGCTGGGCGGACAGGCCCACGCGGTTCCGCAGCACGGCGAGGCGGGTGAGGTCGCGGTGGTGCAGTTGCGCCACGTGCTCCAGTCGGCGGGCCGACTTGGCGATACGCATCTCCAGTTCGGAGATTTCGCTGATGAAGTCGTTCGTCGGCGGAGTGACGGACAGGGTGTTGCGGCGCGGCATGGTCAGCGGAGTGGTCATCGTTGCCTCTCTCGTGGTCGGAGGGGCCGGGCCGTCCCCCTGACGGCCCGGCGGTGATGCGGGTCAGACGCCGTCGATGACGGCGGAGGCCTCGGAGGCGCAGCGCTCGAGGTAGTCGTCGTCGATGGCGGCGGCGTACTCGGCACCGAGGCGGCGCAGCTTCTGCTTGCGGTCGTCGGGCAGGCCGGCCAGGGCGGGGTTCGTGTCCGGGCTGGCGATCTGCCGCAGGACCAGGCCGACGAGGGTGGCGAAGCTGCCGTCGGCCAGTCCCCCGAGGGCGGCGACCAGGGACTGGGAGCGGTCCAGGTCCAGGTCGGCGGCAGCCAGGTCCTCGAGGGCCTGGGCGGCGCGGTCCAGGGCGGGGTGGAAGCCGGTCAGGTCGTCCACCAGGTCCGTGATCTGGGCGGGGACGGAGGTGTTGGTGGTCTTCACTGGTCGCCCTCGGCTTCCTTGCGGTAGGTGCTGTTCAGGAGTCCCTCGAACCCGGCGATCACGTCGGTCACGGCCTGGCCGTCGACCTGCGGGAGCGGTTCGGGCTCGGCGAGCGCGGCGCAGGCGTTCATGTCGCTGATGGCCAGCGCGCCGTCGATGAGGGTCTGGACGTCGTTCGCGGACAGCCACACGTCCTTGACGAAGCGGCCGTTGGCGAGTCGCAGGGTGACCATCAGGGTCCGGTCGGTGTCGGGCCCGAGGTTGGCGAGGGCGTAGCCGAGCTCGATCGCGGCCAGTTCCTCGGGGCTGCACTTCTGCGGGTCGTTGTCCATCACAGGGCACCGCCCGTGCTGGCGAGGCGAGCGGCGGCGTGTCCCAGCAGGGAGAGGCCGTGCTTGTCGCCGTTGGCGTGGGCGGTCAGGATGCCGTCGAACAGGTTCAGCAGGGCCAGCTCGGTGGCCGGCTGCTGCTGGGCGATGTTCTTCAGCGCCCTGCGTTCGGTGGGCCGGTTGACCTGAGCCAGTGCGTAGCCACGCTGGCGGGGGTGTGCCGGTGCCGTGCTGGGTATGGCCGCGCTACGATTACGCATGCGGTCGCTCCTTCTCACAGGGGTGGCGATTCGCTCCGAGGGCCCGCTCTGACCAGCGGGCCCTCTTCCGTTTCCCAGCCCTTACGGGCGCTGGGACACGACACTTCAGCCCTTTAGGTGCTGGCACCTAAGCGCTACACTGATATTGCTCCGAGGGCATGGGCTGTGTCAAGCTCTGGTGCTAACACCTAAACGAGACGGCGCACGAAGAGAGGAGGCGGACGTGGCGAGCAGGGCCGAAGAGGTCACCGCAGCAATGCGGGAGAAGATCAGAAGTGGTGAGATGCCGCCGGACACGAAGCTGCCGACGATCGACGACCTGGCTGCAGAGCACGGGTTCGACCGCAACACGGCACGGCGGGTAATGAACACGCTCAAGGCTGAGGGCCTAGTCGAATACCGGCCCGGCCGCGGCGGGTCTACTGGCCGTAGCGGTGGCACGTACGTTCGCCGGCGTCCCGCCACACGGGTGGTTCGCTCCCGCAGCATTGAGCGGGACAACCTTGGCTACTACTCCGGCCCCACGGTCAAGCACTGGCGCACCATCCAGGGCCTCGGCCTCGCCATTGACACCAAGCCCGTCCCGCCGGACATCGCCGAACTGCTGGGCATAGAACCCGGTACACCTGTCCTGGTCCGCGAGCGGGCGAACGGCGATCCCGAGCAGCCGAAGTACCGCCAGCTCACCACTTCCTGGTTCCACCCGAGCATCGTGGAAGACGTGCCCATCCTGACTGGCAGCACCGGACTGGGCGGCTCGTACGACCGCATCGAGGAGTGGGCGCAGCAGCCGCTGAACTGGGAAGAGGAAGTCACCGCAGCAACGCCCAGCCCAGACGAAGCTGAGGCACTGCTCCTGCCGCCCGGCGTTCCCATGCTGCGCATTCTGCGGATCGCCTCACTCGGTCGAGGACGAAAGCAGCGCGTCGTGGAGGCCCAGGACATCCGCATGTCCGGCGAGTTGTTCAGCGTCCGCTACCCCTTGCAACGGCGTGGGGATGCCCGCTGGCCGGTTGAGCCGGCATCGGACGACTACTACAACAGCTAGGGGGGATCGTGCAGAGACAGCTGTCGAGGCGCCAAGAGGAAGCGCGAGCAGCCTTCCACGCCCGAGTTGCCGAGCTTGGCGGCGTCGTCGTGGAAGAAGAGTGGCTGGGGGTAGATACAGCCCACCGCGTGCTGTGCCCGGCAGGGCATGAAGCAACCCCGCGCCCGACCAGCCTGAACTGCGGACAAGGGCTCTGCAAGACGTGCGCTAGGAAGGACCCTCGGGCAGCAGATCAGGCATTTCGCGCTCGCGTTGCGGGGTTGGGCGGCACCGTATTGGAAACCGCATGGCTTGGTAGCAGGTCCCCGCATCGCGTGCGGTGCGCTGCTGGCCACGAAATGACACGGAGCCCGGACAAAGTGGCGAGCAGTGGACACCTGTGCCGCATTTGTACTGGCAAGGACTCTGCTTCGTCTGAGGCAATCTTCCGAGCCCGTGTTGCTGAACTGGGCGGAACAGTGCTCGAGCCCAAGTGGCTGGGAGCTCTCAGGCCTCACCGCATTAGGTGCGCAGCAGGCCACGAGTCTGCACCCTGGCCGAGCTCCGTGCGAAAGGGGCAGGGCATCTGCCGTCTATGCGCCGGCAAGCAGTGGGACGCCTTCTATGTGGTCGTGGACGACGTTCACAGCCGGGTGAAGTTCGGTATCACCTCAGGCGATCCTCGCCCCCGGGTCCAGAGGCACGCAGCGAACGGATACACGCGCGTCTTGCGCCTTATGACCGGCTTACCGAACGGACATGCCCTCGGCATGGAGCGGTCAACGGTAGCGGCGCTCCGGGACGCCCAGGAGAACCCAGTGCAGGGGCGCGAGTACTTCGACTCTCGCGCTCTCCCCATCATCTTGGCTGCCGTCGATGCGGGACGAAACCCTGGCTAAGCAAGCGGGGCAACGTCGGCGCAAAGCTGTGCCAAGGTTTGAGGACTGACGGCCAACGCTCTTACGGAGAAGGAAATGGCCTACTTGAAAGGTCCGGTCATCACGCCGGACTGGATGAAGACGTCCGAGGTGGCGGCCCGCATGGGCTGCACCCAGATGACCGTGCGGAACCGCCTGAAGCGTGGGTCCATCCCGGTCCGCTGGACCGTCATCGAACGCTCCATCCATGTGAACCGCGCGCAGTTCTTCGCCTGGCTCGAGGGCGAGGGCACGAAGGCCATAAGGGCCTAGACAGCACTGAAGCCCCGCCCTGCCAGTAGCGGGGCTTCGATGCGAATGCACCACTGGCTGGCAGGCCAGGACGGTGCGGTTTGTTCCTTGACCGAAGGAAGCGCTTCGGATCCACCCAGAGACTCTGACGTAGTCCTACACGCGAGGCCTACGGTACCCGCTCGCATTGCGAGCAGGTAGTCAGACCGCCGGGAGATCCACCTCACGGAGCCTTCTGACCACGTAGGTAGGTAGACAGCATGGCGTACAGCGCCACTAGCAACATCCCGATCGGGGAGGCTCTCGACAGCCCCCCGTCTCTTGCTGCCAGGGGCCTGGCCCACCGCGGGCCGGCCTCGCCGGAAACGCTCGAGGCCGCGGTCACCGGGAGGGCCCGGTGATCCAGCACATGAACCTGGTGTTCCGGGCTGACGGGCTGAACACCGGTGAGTTCGCGTTCCTGATGGCGTGCTGCAACCACACCGACGATCGCGGCTACGTGATCGCGTCCATGCCGCAGCTGGCGGACGAAGCGCACATGAAGATGACAGCCGCGAAGGCGAACAAGCAGCGGCTGATCAAGCGCGGGCTGCTGGCGTCGAAGGAGCGCTACAGCCCGAAGAACGGCGCCCGGCTCGCCGACCTGTACCGGGTGAACCTGAAGCTGCTGGCCGAGATGAAGCGCGAGCGGGTCGACTACGGGCCGTCGCTCGTGGAAGAGCTGTCGTTCGCGACACCCGAGGAAACTCCCAGGTCAGACCCCCGGTCGGAATCCGACCCTACCCCCCGTCGGAATCCGACCCCCCCCCGTCGGAATCCGACCCGGCCCCCGTCGGAATGCGACCGGGATGCAGGGTCGGAATCCGACCCCCTTCTCCTTCCTTCTTCTTCTCCCTCTTCTCTCTCCGGGGCCCCGGACGACGCTGACGCCTCACCGGACGCCGGTCCTGACGGCGGAGAGAGAGAAGCTGCTACGCAGAACGACAACACCCCCGGGCACCCCGAGGTCGTCGGCGAGACACCCGACGTGGACAAGGTCATGGACGCCTACATCGCCGCCTACATGACCACCGCTGGCCTCCCGCCGCGCCCCGACGCTGTCCGTGCCGTCCGCACCGGTGCTGAAGCTCTGCTCTCCGTCGGCCGCTCGGTCGGCAACCTGTGCGACCTTGCCGCCGAGATGGGCGCCAAGGGGTGGGTGGACCTGGTGAAGCACGCGCAGATGAACCCGGAGGCCGCGACCCGGCCGGCCGGGAGTAGCAAGCCGTGGTGCGGTGAGTGCAACTACGGCCGCGAGCCGATGGCCGCCGCCGAGCGGATGCGGGAGAACGCGGCAGGCCGCATGGAGAAGTGCCACTGCCACCCCGGCTACGTCCCGCCGCAGCCGGCCCACGCCTAAACGCCGCGAGCGGCAGGGGAGCCCCTAGGAAGGCCCCTGCCGCCCGCTTGAATCCCTGAACGGAGATCCACCCATGACAGTACCCGCGCAGGCTCAGACGGGCCCTGACGGCTTTCAGCCCCTGCATGACGAGTACGCCGAGCAGTGCGTCCTGGGCGGCATGCTGCTGTCCGCAGACGCCATCGCCGACGTCATCCCGATCACCAAGCCCGAGCAGTTCTCCGGCCGCCACGAAACGATCTACCGGGCGATCCTCGACGTGTACGGGCAGGGCCGACCCGCCGACCCGATCACCGTGGCCGCCGAACTCACCAAGCGGGGTGAGATCGGCAAAGTAGGTGGCGCCGGCTACCTGCACGAGCTGGTCCAGAGCGTGCCCACGGCGGCCAATGCCGAGTACTACGCCGAGATCGTCCACGAGAAGGCCGTCCTGCGGGAGCTGGAGGCCGCCGGCCGGACCATCGTCACCATGGCACGCGCACAGCAGGGCGACCTGGCCGACATCTGCAACCGCGCGCAGTCCGCCGTCTACGCCGCAACCGAGGTGTCCACGCTCGAAGAAGGCGACGTCCCGGTGGGCGACTTCATGGAGGACCTGCTCGACAAGCTGGAAGCCCTGAGCAACAGGAAGGACGAGATCACCGGTGTGCCCACCGGCCTGACCGACTTCGACGCCCTGACCAACGGACTCCAGCCCGGCCAGCTCATCGTCATCGCCGCCCGGCCCGCCATGGGCAAGACGACCCTGGCACTCGACTTCGCTCGCTGCTGCTCCATCAAGCACCAGCGGCCCAGTCAGTTCTTCTCCCTCGAGATGGGCCGCGAAGAGATCGGGATGCGCCTGCTGTCCGCCGAGGCCCGCGTCGCCCTGCACCACCTGCGCACAGGGACCACGACCGACGAGGACTGGACGCGGATGGCCCGCCGCATGGGGGACATCTCCGCAGCACCGCTCCACATTGACGACTCGCCCAACATCACCCTGAACTACATCCGGTCCCGGGCACGGAAGCGGAAGGCCCAGGGCGGTCTGGCCATGATCGTCGTGGACTATCTCCAGTTGATGGAGTCCGACAAGCGGGTGGAGAACAGGCAGCAGGAGGTCTCCAACATCTCCCGCGGGCTGAAGCAGCTGGCGAAAGAGCTGGAGGTGCCCATCATCGCTCTGTCGCAGCTCAACCGCGGGCCCGAGCAGCGCCAGGACAAGAAGCCGCTCATCTCCGACCTCCGCGAGTCCGGCGCCATCGAGCAGGACGCCGACATGGTGGTCCTACTGCACCGGGAGGACGCCTACGAGAAGGAGTCGCCGCGCGCCGGCGAGGTCGACCTCATCGTGGCCAAGCACCGCAACGGACCCACCACCACCATCACGGTGGCCGCCCAGCTGCACTACTCCCGGTTCGTGGACATGGCGCAGACAGCCTGACCGCACCCCCCGTGGCGCCGTTCCAGGATTCCGGAACGGCGCCACAGTGCGTATCGCCCCTGCTCAGGGCACCGCGAGGAAAGCGGGGGGAACGGTCTGCCGAATCCGTGTCACCGTCAGAAGTGGCGTGGGGACCGGCAGATGAAAGGACGCCACAGTGGAGTCCGCACCAAGTAGCACCGCATGGCGCATCGCGCGCCGCTGGGCCGAGGGCCTGACCCGGTCCCACGCCGCGATCAGCAGCTACGCCCTCGAGGCACAGGACCACCTCGACCACGGCGGCGACCCCGAGCACCTCGCCCGGGTCGCCGTCTGGGTCAGCCTCGAACACCCCGACTGCCTCTCCCTGGACCTGGCGATGCGCTACGCCGGCGCTCCCCGGCCCGAGGTCGTCGCCCGGGCCGGGCACGTCTGCCCCTGCCGGGGAGGCCCGATCCGCGGCGGAGGCGCGCCCGCCCCCGCCATCGTTAGGCAGCTCATCCGCCGGCCGCCCGACCAGCGCGCGGCCTGACCAATCGAACGGAGATAGATGATCCCCACGACCGGCATGGAAATCGTCCTGATCGACCCCAGAGGGGACGGCGAACCCCGGCTCCCCGTCAAAGCCTGGGCGGACGACGGCCACCCGATGGTCATCGGAAAGCAGGGCCTTGTCCGGGCCGACTCCCTCGGCAAAGTCCTCGAGGTGGACGATGGCGGGGACGGCTACTGCCACATTGTGGGCGCGGTCCCTGGCGGCGGCTGGGCGGTACGTGACTGCACGGCCGCCGGCCCCATGCCGAGCGTTCCGGTCATCGCCTGGACGGTCCGGGCAGACGGCACCGCGACGGCTGTGGCACCTGACGGCGAGGGCGGCCTGAGGCACTACCAGATGTACGGGACATCCCGGTACACCATCTACCACCCGGATTCCGAGGCGGCCGTCGACCGCGGCTGAGGCCTCCCCTCGAGAACGTCTGTGCCCCCGTGCGAAGCCTGTACGGGGGCACAGCGCCGTCCCATGGCGGTCTGCCAGGATGGGCGGCATGGTGGGAGAGACACACGACGCACGGCTCAGGGACCTCGAGGCCGAGGCATTCCGCACCGGCCGCACCCTCGCAGAACACGGCGAGCAGCTGCAGCGGATCGGCGAGCAGCAGACAACCGCGTTCGGGAACATCGACTCCCTCGCCGACGCCATCGGCGCCCCCGGAGAGCGCACCATCGCCCAACGGCTCGACGGCCTCGAGCAGAACATGGGCGACGTCAAGCGGGTGCTGTTCGCTCTCGCCCGCGCTCAGGGCATCGACCCCGACCAGACCGCCTGACCGAGTACGGCGGAGCCCCCCGCACGCTGCCTGTGCGGGGGGCTCCGCCGTGTCTGCTCGGGCTATTCGGCGTCGGCGTCCTAGGCGCGGCCGCGGGCTCGCTTGCCGTCCCCCACTGGATCGCTGACGAGTGCAGCGAGGGCTTCCGCGCCTTCAGTGAGCTGGTCCAGGAGCGCCCGCACCTCCGGCTGTGCACGGAACTCCGGAGTCATCCGCGTGTCCGCCTCCGCCAGCAGCTCATCCGCCCGCCGGCACTGCTTCACCGCTCGCTCGAGGACTCGGAGCGCCCGAGCCCCGGCCGGCACCTCGGCCTCTGTCCGGGCCGCGGCCGCCAGTGCTTCGGCTTCCGCGGCGACCTGCAGCAGCAGCGCCTTGGTGGCCACCTGGTCGGTCTCCCAGGCGGCATCCACAGCCGCGGTTCCTACATGCCGCTGTGCCCACGAGAGCAGCTCAAGGACGGCGCTCAGACGGCCTTCGCCCTGGCCGTCCTCGAGCTGCCCGGCAATCCGGCGGACCGTGTGCAGCAGTTCCATGGCTGGCATGGCAGAAGCCGGGAGCGTCTCGGTGTAGCCGCCCTGTGGCATGCGGGCGGCCGCCACGCCGTAGGGCACGTCGGCGGCCCGGAGTTCAGCGAGGGTCGCCGCCTCCACGTGCGCCGCCTCGGCACGGGTCGCCAGGTGCACCAGGCCGACCATGCGCCAACCGCGGCGCTCGTTCACCCGCAGTCGGTCGGTACCGGCCTGCGCGTCCGTGAGACCGACCCGGTGCGCTGCAAAGCCCGCATGCGTGGCGACGTACACCGCTGCTGTCACTGAATGCCCCTCTCCGTGCCGTTCTGCAGAGCCTTCCAGCCCCCTCTGACAGACGCGGCCACCTCGCGGCTTCCGTGCCCCCAGCGGGGCGCACACGGACCGTCTGCGAAACTCACGGAGTCCCGCACTCCGGACCTACCGGCGTCCGGGACTACGTGAATCGCAGACCACCGGACCCCGGGAGTGCACGCCTTGGCCACACGCATCGCCCTCGGCAACAACAAAGGCGGAGTCGGCAAGACATCCGCCACCATCAACCTCGCCGCCGGCCTCGCCGAGGAAGACAAGAACGTCCTGATCGTCGCCTTGGACCCGCAGATGAACGCCGAACGGCGTATGGGCATCCACGTCGACGAGGACAACCCCATCCCCACCGTCTCCGAGGCCATCAAGGACGGCCGATCCGGCGTGGCCATCGACGCCATTGCCCAGATCGAGTGGCCCGAGCCGTACCGCAGCCGCATCCGTGTCATCCCGGCCCGCTACGACCTGGAGAACCGCGTCAGCGAAGCAGCCGTCCCCGGCTCGGTGAAGCGGCTGCGCACCGCACTGGAGGGCGTGGACGACGACGACGACTACCTGCTCGCCGATCTGCCGCCGTCCCTCGGTCACCTCACCCAGCTCGGTCTGTGCGCCTGCCGGTACTCCCTCATCATCAGCGAACCCGAGTACGACTCCGTCGGGTCCGCCGTTCGGATGCGGGACTTCATCGAGGACAGCCGAGAGAACCTCTACAACCCCGACCTGGAGGTCCTCGGCTACATCGTCAACCGCTACCGGCCCCAGCTCGGGGCCCACAACTTCCAGCTGGAGGGCATGCCTGAGCGGTTCGGCGACGACATGCTCTGGCAGCCGTACATCGAGGAACGGACCGCCATCAAGGACGCCGCCGACAGCGAGGTGCCGTTGCGCGCCCTCGGCACCGCGGTGGCCACGGCCCAGGCCGACAACTGGCGGAAGCTGGCCCAGTACCTCATCAAGGTCACGTCATGACACCGAAGCCCGAACGGAAGCGGCCGCCGGCCACCTCCCAGCTCCAACGCGGCCGCCTGCAGGCCCGGCCCGAGCAGCTGCGGGTGGGCGACCAGCAAGACACCGAGGAACAGACTCCCGAAGTGCCGGACTCCCAGACTTCCGAAGACCAGAAGACCGGTGGCGGCCTCTGGAACCGCCTGGCCGAGATGCGCGCCGGCGGCGAACCCGCGGCCCCGCCCGAGCCACGGAGTCCGGCACCACCGCAGACCCGGACTCCCGAACCACCGGAATCCCGGATCCCGCGAGTACCGGAGTCACAGCCCCCCGAAGTCCAGGACTCACGGACTCCGGAAGTACCGGAATACCAGAACTCCGGATCACCAGGAATCGGTAGTCCGGGACTCCCGCAGTTCGGCAGGCCCGAAGTCCCGAACAGCGGAACTCCCGTAGTACGGGAATCACGGACCACCAGAGATCGGGACTTCCGCAGTCCAGTGCTCCCGCAGTCCAAGACCTCGGCAGAACACCCCCGACCCCCGGAGCGACCTGTGCCCCGCTACGCCACCATGGCCCGCCTCGAAGCCCGCGTCCGCCCCGACCAGGCCTCCGCACTGACCGAGCTGCGCCGGCAGGTCGCCGCGAACCGCGCGAACAAGGCCGAGCGCATCACGGACAACACCCTGCTCCGCCTCGCCGTCGACCTGCTCCTGCAGAACGCCGACCGAATCCAGGGGGACACCGAGGACGAGATGCGCCGCGCTCTGCTGGGGGAAGACCAGGCGAACTAACAGAGTCCGCGACTCACGAACTTCGGTACTCACGAACTCTGTTAGTTCGGTAGTCTGTGGGTCGTGTCCTCGTTGGCACGTGGGTAGGCGAACGCCCGTCGGCAACAAGCTGCGTTGTCAGGCGTCCGCTGGACCCCACGAACCGGCCCACCGAACCGGTTAGCCGACGTTGGCGCAGGCCCCCTGCCGCCGTCCGGATCCCCCCGGGACGGCGTCCGGTGAGGCCCCGGTGCCCCCGCCGGCTGCGAACAACGGCGGGGGCGCTGGCCCACAGGCCACGGCCGGTGACCGCAGCTAGCCGGCCGTACGCGACTCAGCCCCCGAGGCCACAAAACTTCGGGGGCTGAGTCGTGTTCTGGGCCCCCGCTTACGATGACGCCGTGAGTAACCGACGCGCCCTCGGTGCCGGCCCCCAGGTCCCCGCCGGCATCCGTGCCTCCCAGGCCGACCTGCTTCCGTCCATGCCTGCCGTGCCGATACCCGACGTAGACGAACTGCGCGCCCGTGGCGTCCTCGGCGGCAGGCCCGCCCAGCAGCCGGCACCCCGCCGGTCCCTCGGTCCCGGCAGCCAGTCCTGAGCGTCAGGCGATGCGAGCTGTGCGAAACCTCAGAACAGCAGGACCGGCTCCGGCATGGCGTCCTCGGTCGCGTCGTCGTCCTGGTGGACGTTGTCGGGGGAGACGAACAGCAGCAGCGCTCCGGCCGGCGCCTGCACCGGCTTCAGCGAGCCAGGGCAGGACCGCAGTTCCGGGTCGCGGCCCGATGCTGGGTCGTGGCGGTAGATCAGGCCGCGGACCGTGACCGCGACGTCGCGGGTGCAGACGGGGCACTCAGTGCGGGGGAGGGCTGCCATGCCGGTCAGTGTTCCGCGCACGGACCGGATGGCCAAACGCTGGGGGAACGATGTCAGTGCCACGCCGTAGCCTGCTGGTGGTGCCGGTCGCGTCACGCACAGGCCCCGGAGCGTGTAGGCGTCTCCGGGGCCTGTGCCATGTCCGGGTTCGGTGAGACGGCCCTCGCACGCGTGCGCGTGGCACGGTCTCACGGGTTCCACTGATGTACCTCCCGCAGGTCACGTGGGCACGGCTCCACACCTCTGGCACTTTCGCCCGGGGGTCAGTCGTCGGCGTGCATGGCCTTGGCGAGTTCTTCCTGCATGCGGTAGCTGGGCGAGCGGTGGAGCTTGCCCGCGTTGCGGTCGTAGCGCTTGGTGGTGCGCGGGTCGGCGTGCCCGAGGGCGTCCTGGACGTCGGCGAGCGGCACGCCCTTGTCGAGTAGGGCGGTGGCGTAGGAGTGCCGCAGCGAGTGCGGGGAGAGCTTGTTGTGGTCGGGGACGCCGGCGGCCTTGGCCACCCGGCGCAGCAGCCGGAACGCGGCGGGTTCGTCCATGGGCTGCCCGGTGCGGGTGGCGAACACGTAGTCGTCCGCACGGCGCTGGCGGCCTTCCAGGTGAGTGTCGATGGCCTCCACGGCGAGGGGGACCAGGACGACCCGCTTGGGCTTGCCGCCCTTCACCAGCAGGTCGGCGACGCGGTGGCCCTGGTCGTGTCCGAGGCGTCCGACGGTGAGGCCGAGGACGGAGCCGATCCGGCCGGCGGTGGTGGCCAGCGTGGCGAGCAGCGCGTAGGTGCGCGTCGACTCGTGCTCGCGTGCGTACTTCAGGATCGCGGCCAACTGCTTGGGGGTGAGGCCGCGGGTGGGGGAGTCGTCGGCGGACACCGACGGGCGCTCCATGCCCTCGAACGGGTTGCGGTCGGCGACGTCGGCGCGGATCAGGTACGTGTACCAGCTCGAGGCGGCCGCCAGGCGGCGGGCCCTGGTCGACTTCGCCAGGCCCGTCTCGCGCAGCGCCGCCTCGTAGTCGTCGGCGCCGGTGGGCCGGGCCCGGGTCGGGTCAACGTCGGCGGCCGCGCAGAAGGCGAGCCACCAGGCGGCGTCCTTGGCGTACGCGGTCCGGGAGTGTTCGCTCGGACGCTTGGCGAACCAGGACCGGGTGGCCTTCAGGACGTGGGGTCCGGCGCCGGCGTCGGCGAGCAGATCGAGCAGCGCCTGGGGAGTGGAAGCGGGGGGCGTGCCGCGCAGGATGACGGTCCGTCCGGAGGGCAGGGCGATACCGGCCTCGGAGGACCGGACGGCGGGAAACGTGTCCATGACTACAGGATAAGGGTCATTATTCTGTAGTTCCATCATGTCCTAGGGCATCACTGACAGGGCCTCACCCGCGCCAGGGTTTCTGGACTTTCTGGACCGCTCAACGCGCGCGCACGCGAAACGCGCCTTCTATAGACGTGCCTTCACGCGCAGAAAATGCCGTCCATAGATAGGCCGTCAGCCCGCACTCCGTGCGCGAGTGCGGGCTGACGGGTTCGAGGGTTGCAGGCCGGTCAGGGAGAGGCTTGGTCGGCCTCCCGGACCTGCTCCCGCAGCAGCTCGAGAACGTACGGGTACGGGTCAGGGACCTGGTGCAGCGCCGTCACCAGATCCCCGAGGCACCCGACCTGCGAGCGGCACAGGGCCCCAATGATGTCGTCCTTCAGCTCGTTCGGCGTGGACCCGATCAGCAGGTCCCAGCGGTCCTCATCGCCCTCGGCCATAGCCAGGGTCAGACCCCACACCTTGCGCACGATCTCCGCCGCGTCGTCTTCCACCCGGCTCACTGGATCTCCCCTGCCATGTACGCGCGCAGATGACCGGCGTTCGCGGCCGCGGTCACCTCGGCCGCATCCCGGCCCTGCAGCCACTCCCCGCCGTACTGCTCCACCTCGGCCACCAGCGCGGCCTCCACCGGGGCGCCGGCCATGTACTCCGTGAGCTGGCCCGCCTCGAGGGCCGCCACGATCGCCTCCGGGCTCATCCCCTTCAGCGCCTCGCCGTCCAGCTGCTGCACCTCGCTCACGCCGCATCACCCGCGCGCTCCGCCAGGTACCGCGTGACCGGGTGCGGGATCGGCTCCAGCGGGGTGAAGCCCTTGGCCACCCGGTCCGGGATCAGCTCGCGCCGCTTCAGCTCCTGCTGCACCAGCGCCAGCAGCGCGTTGCCCGAGCACTGGTCCTGGTTCGTGTCGTACACCGCCCCGCCCGCCTGGAAGCGCACCCAGTGCCCGTCCTGGTGCACGATGCGGTCCTTCATCCCCAGGTCGACGTACGCCCGGGCGTGCCGCTCGAGGGCCGCCTGCCGCGCATCACCCAGGGCCTTCAGGTCAGCGAGAGCCTGCACGGCGGTGTCCAGGGCGGACGCGAGCCGGTCGACGCCCAGCTGCTCAAGGTCGGCCTGCGCCGCCGCCTCCGCCTCGAGGCGCCGCCGTGCCTTCTCCTCCGCCACCGCCTTGGACGCGCGCCGCTCCGCAGCCTCCCGCCGCAGCTCCGCCAGACGCTTCAAGCCGTACTGCCGGCCCAGCTCCATCTCCGCCTCGCGGTCGTCGCCCTCGCGGACCTGCTCCTCCAGGCCGTCGATGAGCCCCTGCAGTTCGTCCAGCTCCGCCCGGGCGTCCGCCAGCTGCTCCTGCGGCGACTTCTCCACCTGCTGCTCGGCCACTGTCTACTCCTCCCCGGCAGCAAGGGCCGCCGCGTCAACCAACCAGGTGCGCCCCACCCGACGGGCGGACAGCCTGCCCCTACGGGCAAGACGGCGCGCGTACTCCGGCGAGCAACCCAGCCGTTGAGCCGCATCGCTGATACCTATCTCCACCCTGACCGCCGGCACCTCCGAAGTTCCGTCAACGGAACTGGCCCGCAGCTCCGCCTCGGTGGCCGCCGCGTGCAGCCCCCACAACAGCTCACGCACCCCCGCCGACAACTCCCCGCCATCCGCACGCACCCGGCCCGACAGGTCACGCAGCAGACACCGCAGCACCTCCCCCGCCAGCGCCGGCGGCACCACCACCGACCCGTCCTCACGCACCAGACGCCGCGCACCCTCAGGAAGGTCAGGCAGCGTCATCCGGGCCCGCCCCCACCACCGGCCGACCCGCCGACACCAGCACCACCCGCGCCTTCGCCAGATCCAACGGCGACCAGAAGAACCCCCGCACCCCAGCAGCCTCGAACCGGTCCACCGGCGGAACCCTCGAAGGCCTCGGCGACGCCGACCGCAACCACACCGCAATCACCACCCGCCCCTTAGCCGCGAAGAACGTCGGATCCTCCGGCCGCTGCTGCTCCCGCGACTGCTCCCACACCGTCCACCCCTCCCGACGGGCCAGAGCCGTGATCTCCTCATGCCAACGGAAGTGCCGCGGAGTCAGCTTCACCGGGCGCCTCCCTGCTCGGGGACCGGTCCATGCCCGTTCGCGCACACACGCGCGCGGGAGGCAGCCGGCTGAGGGACGGCGGGCCTGGGCGTGGCCAGGTTCCAGTTGACCCAGCGGCCGGCCTCGCTGCTGCCGACCATCACCAGCACGGGGTTGCCGGTGGCGTGTGTCTCTCTGGCGATCCAGGCCGAGGCCTCGGCGACGATGCGCGGGTCGGTGAACTCGAACGGTTCGATGGTCAGCCCGCGCTCACGCTTGTAGGCGCGGCTGAGACGGTCCCACTGGTCGGGCTGCAGGGCCCAGTAGAAGGCGTGCCGTCGGCGGACGTCGGTGACACGGGCGAAGCGAACGGGGGCGGTGTCAGTCATCGGTGGGCCCTCTCTGGGGAGTGCTCGACCTCGTCCTGGGGGTGCGGCCTCGCCGGAGCGGGTTGAGTGTGCTCGTCCTCGTCCCACCTATAAGGGTGGGACGAGGGACGAGCACTCACTACCTCGTCCCGGGACGAGGTGGGGACGAGGTCGGACGAGGTGGGGAGGCTGTGCAGCATCGCCCCCCTCGGTCCGGAAGTGGCGACCACGCGTTTGTCGTCGACCAGGGCGGCCAGAGCGCGGCGCTTATCGGCGGCCTTGCCGGTCACCCGGTCCTCAATCCCGGCCTTGGACAGCGGCTGTGCGGCCTTGGCGAGGACAGCGAGGATGGCGGCCTGCAGGTCCTGCTGCCGCTTGTCCTCGGCGTCCACCGGAGTCTCCTGAGCGACGGGCTTCGGCGGGTAGAGGTGAGCCTCCGCGTACTGCTCGTCCTGGGAGTCGATGACCAGGTCGGCGAACCAGTGCAGTCCGCTGGCGTTGGCCTCGGCGTGCTTGCGGAGCTGGGCGGGGCGGTCCTTGGCGATGCGCACGCGGGACTTGCCGGCCACGCCGATGCCGAACGGGCGGATGTTCTCCAGCATGTACATGGAGCCGTTCAGGCCGTTCAGCTTGTGGCCGCCTCCGAGACTGGCGTAGCGGCCACGGTTCTCCGTGGACTTCACGACGTGGTCCAGGGTGACGACGGCGGCTCCGCTGGCGGCGAGGGGGCGCAGCAGGGCCCGGCCGAACTTGGCGACGTCGGTGTTGTCCTTCAGTTCCTGCCCGAACATGGCCATGGCCTCGGTGACTCCGTCGACCACGGCCAGAGACGGGTTCAGCTGCAGCACGTTGGCCAGGTCCAGCAGGTCTATCTCGGTCGGCCTGGTCTCCGGGCGGACGTAGTGGAACTGGTTGCGGACGTCGCGCGGGTTGGCACCGAGGGCCAGCAGCCGTCCGACGACTCCGCCGGCGTCGTCCTCGAAGTCGACGTACAGGACGTGCCGTCCGCCGTTGATCTCCTGCAGGCAGACCAGCAGGGCCAGCCACGTCTTGCCCGCCTCGGATTCGCTGGCGATGCTGCTGATCTTGCCGGGGTAGAACAGGCCGATGCCGTCGTCCCGGTGGCCGACCGTCGGCTGCGGCGGCACGTAGGTGCCGTCAAGGATGCCGGTGAGGTCCTGCGCTGCCCAGCTGCGGGGGCGGGCCGGCTGCTCGGTGTTCTCCTCGGGCGGCCAGGGGTCGACGTCCACGACGTCGTGAGGGGAGGTCGTCATGCTGCGCACCTCCCTTCCTGGGGCGGGTAGAGGTAGCTGCCCCGCGGTCCGGGCACGCGTATCGGGGGCCAGCCGGGTGTCGCCTGCAGATGGTGTGCGGGCTTCGGCCGGGCGAGGGCGTCCAGTTGGGCGAGGGTGCGCCGGCGGGCGAGGGATTCCCGGTTGGTGGCCAGCGACTTGAACCAGGCGAGCAGTGCTTCCTCGTCGCCGTACTTGCGCCAGCACTCCGCGGCCTCGAGGGCGGAGGCAAGGCGGGTGGGGTCGTCGGGGCGCAGCGCCATCCATTCCGGGCTGGCGTACTTGGGGAAGTCCCGGGCGAAGTACAGGGCGCGCGCGGTTGCCCACAGGGCCACGGGATCGTCGTCCCAGGACAGGGCGGGGCGCAGGGTCGGGGCCGGTCGGGTGGCGGTCATGCCGTTGCCGTCTCCGGGGTGACGGTGCGGGCGTTCAGCCATGCCTCGATGGCGGAGCGGCGGTAGAAGATGCGGCCGGTGCGACCGGGGGTCGTCTTGATGTATTCCGGGCCGATGCCGGCGCGGCGCCATTTGGCGAGGGTCTGGGGTGTGAAGCCGTCGCCGAAATCGGCGTGGACCTCGCGGGGCGACAGCAGGTCGTCCTCGGTGGTGGCGGTCATCCCGTACCCCTTCTCTGATTCCAATCAGAATCAAACGATGCCATACTGAAACCTAAAGGGATGATAGCGGATCACAGAACAACCAAAGGGAGCGATTGCGATGCGTACCATGGCGCGCATGGATGAGCAGCAGAAGAAGGGCCGCACGGCCGTAGAGGTCGGCGACACCGGGCGCACCGTGGCGGCGAACATCGCCCGCCTCCGCAAGCGCTCCGGCATGACCGCGCGGGACCTCTCCGCCAAGCTGACCGCGGCAGGTCGCAGCGTCTCCCAGGCCAGCGTCACCCGCTGGGAGCAAGGCAAGAAGGGAGTCACCAGCGACGACCTGGCGGCCCTCGCCGTCGCGTTCGGTGTCTCCCCCGCCGCGCTGCTGCTCCCCCTCGAGGACCACCCGGCCGCGCACGTCGACGTCACCGGCGCTGGCCGTGTTCCGGCTGACCGGGCCTGGGCGTGGGCGAGTAGCGAGCAGCCGCTGACCGGGCCCGGCACCCAGACCTCGGCCATGGAGTACGCCCTGGCCTCCCTGCCGCCCAACCGGCGTGAGGCCCGCCAGCACCCGGCTGGCCAGGCCGCGGAGGCGATCCGTGTGGACGTGACGCGTCTGCTCGCTCTCGCCGCGGTGTGGGTGGAGGGCGACAGCCGGGAGGTGGCCGACCTTGCCGACCGGATCGGGGTGTCCCTGGACCGGGTGCGGGCGGAGGTGGAGCGGGAGGTGGCCGGCCATGCCGAGATGGGCCGTCTTGCCGCGGAGGTGGGCACCGAGTAGGGCGTACCGCCAGCAGTCAGGCCCGGGTCAGTGTCGGCCCGGGCCTTCTCTGTGCCCGCATCCCTTGCTTACTTGAGTCGCGTGATGCTATCTTGAATCACGCAAGGAACAAGGACGACCCCAACCTCGGTCTGGACCACCGAGAGAAGGGGCCTGACGGATCCGCCTGAACCACCAGGAGAAACCGATGCTTCAGTCTCTCATCCGCTCCGCCCGTCGCTTCGCCGGCGCGGTCGCCGACACCGTCCGCGAGACGGTCGCCGCCGCCACCGCCGACACCGAGCAGGCCGGCCCCGTCCTCGCCGCCGACCCCACCGACGTCTACGGCGAAGGTGAGATGCCCGCCGAAGAGGAGATCGAGGCCGCCGCCACCTCCTACGCCAAGGCCATGGACCAGGCCCGCGCCGGAGACCGCGGCAAGCGCGCCGCCCGCAAGCTGCTCGACCGACTCCCCGCCGGTATCTACGGCCGGTGGGTCGTCTCCCGCGTCCAGTCCAGCCGCCAGGTCGCCGACCTGGACGCCATCCGCGCCATCTTCAAGGCTCACGGCCTCGGCCCGGTCCCGATGAAGACCCCGGCACCCTCTCTGCGCGTGGAGCGCATGACCACCATCCCCGAGCCGACCGAGACCGAGGCCGCCCTGCTGACTGCCGTCTGACCCCGGGCAATACGAGACCCCCTCTCCCGGCAGCCCACCCGGAGAGGGGGTCGTCTTGTGCGTCCGGCGAGGCGTCTACGCGGCCTGTTGCAGTCGCTGCGGGTTACACCGCCCGGCGTCCGTCACGGCCACGCCGTACAGCTGCTGGCACTCCTTCAGGGACAACCCGAGGACGTCTGCGAGGGCTTCGGCCACGGCCATGGACGGGGTGCGCTGGCCGCGCTCGAGGTTGGACAGGTAGCCCTGGGACAGTCCGGCCAGGCGGCCAGCCTCTCCCTGCCCGAGGCCTCGCCGCGCCCGGGCCTTTCGCAGCATCTGCCCGAGGTCAGCCGGTGGTGTGCGTCGCTGCCGGACCGTTAGCACCTTCGATTCCATGACAACCCCCCGTATCCACCTTTGAATCATAGATCAGATCATGCCCTAGGGCATACAATCTATGGTGAGGGTATTGGTTTCGTCGTCGGATCGAAGGTTCGGGCCGCCCCTCACGGAGGATTCGTAGGGAGGGCGGCATGGCAGACGCCACGCTCGTCGGCAGTACCCGGGTGTCGCTGATCCCGGACGTGTCCCAGTTCGGTGACCGCCTCCGGGTCGAACTCCCTGCCGCCATCCGCGACCCCGCCAAGGCCGCCGGTCTCAGCGCCGGATCCCTCATCCGGGACGGCATCACCAAGAAGCTGCTGAAGCCGATCGGCGTCACGGTCAAGGCCAGCCTGGACGACAAGGCAGCCCGAGCCGGCCTGGACCGTCTCGGCAAGGCCCGCAGCGTCAAGCTCACCGCCACCCTGGACAGCAAGGCCGCCACGGCGTCCTTGACGAGACTGACCAAGGACCGCCGGGTCAGGATCACAGCTCAGCTGGACGACAAGGCAGCGACCAGCAGCCTGAAGAAGCTGACCAAGGACCGCACCGTCAAGGTCACGGCCCAGGCGGACGTCAAATCCGCCACATCGGC
>NZ_JBVJVY010000064.1:0-27068 GCF_055603265.1 Streptomyces sp. NPDC037288 | reverse complement strand
GTACTCGCCCGACCTCAACCCGGTCGAGGGGGTGTGGGCGCACGTCAAGCGCAGTCTGGCCAATCTCGCCGTGGTCGCCCTGGACCGACTCGAAGGTACCGGCCCGACACTCTCGACGGCTTCATAGCGGGTACCGGCCTGACCCTCGACATTCTCGCGTCACCTTGAAGAGCCGAGGTCAGTAAAGATCAAGCTAGGGCGGCAACGGAGTCAGCCCTAACCCTATCGGCCGCGCCTGTGGCCTTTGACCGGCTTCTGCGATGGCCATCATCAGGAGTGGCTGGGTCAACTCGACGGGGTGGGTGAAGGCTGGGGATCGGGGTCATGCGGTGACGGGTTGGGGAGCCGAGGGGCCGTGAGATGGGTGACCGATGCCACTGGGGCGAGTACCACTGCACCCAGTTCCCGGGCCAGCAGGTGGTGTGTGCCTTCCCACGTCCTTGTTCGGCTTCTGTCGCGGCGTTCTTCCCAGCGTTCCTGGACACGCATGGCGCCGAAAATGACAAGGGCGCAGAGGAGGATGGTCGCGATCAGTACGTAGATCGGCATGTAGTGATCATCAAACATGGAGCGGTTCTGGTTCACCTGGCGAGCGTTGATGCCGAAGAAACCGAAGAGCAGGCCAAGGGTCCCACTGACAGTGGTAACGAAGGTGACGGCGACAACGGTGCGAACGCGACGGCGGTCTGCCGCGCGTTGTTCCATGCTTTCGATCGAGGTGAGCTCCGCAGTGATCGCGTTGCCGAGCCGGTTCAGCATCTGCCCGATGGTGGCCGCCCGGCTGGTAAGTCCTATGGCTGCGAACAGGGTCTGGTGGAAGCTCTCTACGCGTAAGGCGGGTACCAGCATGCCGATGTCTCCGGCGACCTCGACGCTGTAGCTGAGTTCGAGTTCGAGTTGGCTCAGTCCGTCTGCGATGTCTTCGAGCGCTGTCCTCCGGTCGTGGACTCCGCCCTGATCTGCGGCTCGATGCCGAAATCTGTGGACGAATCCGTAGGCCACCTCGCGGGTCTCGCGGAGCCGCGCCGCTGAGCCTACGGTTTGGACGGCGGAGAGCAGGGCGCTGTTCTCGATGTAGTCCTGGTGTCCGCATAGCAGGCTTACATAGGGCCCGACCGCGCCGAGCGTGGTGGGGCGCCGGTTGAGTTCTTGCGGGTAGTGGATTGAGCTGTGCTCTGGGCGGTACGGGAGATCCGTCCGGTAGATGACGCGTTGGACCGTATCGTCTTCCGGGACCTGATCGGGCGTATCGATGCCACGGAAGACCAGTTGGTGCCGCTCGGGTAGGAACGCTTGCACTGATCCGTCGCTGTGCGGCCGACAACCGATTCGGTCGGCTGCAAGCTGTTCGAGCGGTGTTCCGTTGCACGCAATGCTTCCGTAGTAGAGATCCTCGAGTAGGGGGATGGCTTCGACCAGAGTCAGCGGCACATCCAGCGTGAGTGCCACGACCACTTGACCGGCGGGGAGGACAAAATGCCACAGCTGCGCAGAGGCTGGCTCTCCCGGACGCCACCGTTGGCAGACGACGCTTGAGCAGTCGAGCGCTTCACGCCTGATGACCCGCGGCAACTGCTGTTCGGACCTGCTGTAATACCCGGCCAGCCGCCCGAAGTTGAGGACGTCGCTGGGAGCGGTTGCGGCTTGGGCCATCTGGTCCGGGTCGTAGGTCCACGCAGTGGAATAGACAGTGGTCAGCCGCAGGTGCGGTCTCGCGGCATATGGGGCGAAGGGAAGGTCGCTGTGGCTGTCAGAGGGCATGCCAGCGCCGGTCACGCTCTTCCTTTCGGAGTGACTCCATGCGGACGGCGAACTCCGCCGCTGCTTTTCCTGACTGAGCGATTTGCATGAGCCAGGTGGTCATGCCCAGCTCCCGTACGGTGCGCAAGGGGCCGTAGCCGGGCCAGTCCGTCACGTCCTGGCCGTAGGTCTGGCAGAAGACGGCGTAATCGCCGGGTGACAGCCCGAACCGGTCGACAGCCGTGGCGGTCGGAATGAGGTCCCAGGCCTGGGGGCCGATCGCCACCGCTTCGTAGTCGATGAGGAGTATCCGGCTGCCGCGCGCCAGCAGGTTGCCGCGATGAGCGTCTCCGTGGATCACTCCCCTGGGCGCGTCGGACATGATGCTGTGGAAGGCGGCCTGGCTCTTGACGCAAGCCTCAGCAAGATAGTCGACGTCTGCCTGCGGGACCCCCTGCGCGAGCGCCAGGCGCCGCTCCATGATCGGGAATGGATCGAGGAGTGGCAGGCAGAACTCCGGTGCCGGCAGCGAGTGAAGGTCACGAAGCAAGCCACCAAGGTCCGTCAGAGTCGGCTCTACGGGACTGGGAGGAACATACTCCCAGAACGTCACCCATCGCCCTTCGACCTGGACCGGCTGGACTATGTCCTCACGAGGCGCGACTGCTGGGAAGTGCTGCGACATCAGCCAACGAGCGACCAACAGCTCTTTGTGAACTTTGCGGCGGGTTTCCTCGGTGTCGGAGCGGGCCACGCGGACAACCGTCCGTTCCGTTGCCAGCGCATAGATCGCGTTCTCTCCCAGCCGCAACAGCTCCGCCTGGCCGGAGCGCAAGCCTACCTGGCTGCAAGCTGCCGCCATGGCTCGACCTGCACTGGCTTCTGTCAATCCGTCATACTCAGCGGCAGCGTCCATCGATCTCAGAGTTGCGGTCCCCATGACCACTGTCAAGGCGGCTTCTTCTACCGAGGCCGCTCCCCGAAGCGCACCAACTACGGACGTCCTGCAGCACTTCGGCGGGCCGGCTCGTCACGGCGTGGACCCGCTCTGCCGGGCCCATTCACCGGGCCGGTGATCTTTCGGGGTTTTGGCCCCGTGCCTCACAGGTCGGCTTCTACCGTCATCTCAGCAGCGTGAGCGGCACGATGGCAGGGAGGGCGTACCACCAGCCGCTCGCCGACGGTGGGGCCCTCGGGCCGGTGCTCGGGGATGGGGACGGCCTCGGCGTAGAGCAGTACATCCCGGCTTCGAAGGCGTCTGCGGTGGCGAGGGCGACGTCGTACCCGGCCCGGCGCAGTTCAGCGCCCAGGCCCCTGTAGGGTGCGACGTCGCCGCTCGATCCGGCCGCGACTATCAGGATCCTCATTGGTCCTCCTCAAGTCGGTACCGCCACTTGCGTGGCGGGCAGCGTTGGCGTGAACCGCCTTGCGGGTATGGGCGGCAGGCCCAGGTGTAGCTGCGACGGCGGTACGACCAGAGCGAAGGCGCGCGGGTCGGCGACGAAGTCGTCCGCGATGCGCCGGTGCATGTCGGACGGGCAGGAGGTGAACCAGCGTGCGATGTGCAAGCGGTGCTCTTCGGCGAGGTCCATGGCCCGCTCGCCGTCGCTCGGTTCTCCCTCGTCGAAGACCGAGAGCATCTCCGCGCGCCAGGCGGCGGCTTCGCCCGTGAGCTGGTGCCGGTCCTCCTTGGTGTGGGCAGCCGCGCGCGCCATCGCCTCGCGCTGTGCCTCCGAGTGCGCCCATTTCAGCTCTGCGTCGGTGGCATAACTCAGGTCGAAGGTGACCTCACCGAAGACCTCGAAGCGTTCCTGAGAAGTCAGGGACACGCCGGTCTTCTGGATCTCTATCGCCCGTTCCGCCACCTCGGCCAGCCGCTGCAGCCTGGCGATCTCCTCACTCAGCTGCCGCTGCCGGGCCCGGGGCCGCTCCAGGGGATTCTCCTGCGGATCCTTGAAGATCGCGGCGATCTCGTCGAGAGGGAAGCCGAGCTCGCGGTAGAAGAGGATCTGCTGGAGACGGACCAGGTCGGCCTCACTGCAGAGCCGGTATCCGGCGTGGCTGCGGTCACTGGGCGAAAGCAGTCCCCCCTTGTCGTAGTGATGCAGTGTCCGCACCGCCACCCCAACGAAGGCCGGGACCTGCCCACGGAGTAGCTCATCCACCTGCCCTTTCGTCGGCATACAGCCTCAAGCCTGACGTAAGGGGAGGGTCAACTCGCGCTCGCTGGACCGCGCCCTCAAGGTCGCCGGCCTTTCCTGGACGGACAACGGCCGCCAGGACAAGCCGGAGTTCCTGACCTACACCGCCACCGACGCGCACAGCCGCGAGTGGAGCATCAGCCCGGCCACCAGCAACCAGATCACCCCGTCCCGGCTCGCGAGTATCTGGCAGGCCCAGTGTACCGAGCGGATGCACCGGACTCCGGTCCTGTCCGCCCGGGCGGTCGTCGACCACATCTGGATGTTCCCCGCGTGAGGTGCTGCAGCCGTGGCATCCCGACGACTTCGACGACTGGTGCGAGACGTGCGGGCACAGCGCCGGGCCACTTGTGCAAGCTGACGTGCTACACCGGCTACACCACCGAGGGCTTCCGCCGAGACGCCAAGCCCCGCGACCAAGACGCGGCCGCAGCGCCCCGAGCCGGGCGCCCCGCCACCCGCCCGAAGGAGTGAAGACGCGCCATCGCGCAGGAGTTGACCACCCAGGAGTAGCCCAAGCCGCCAACCGCGAAATGATCAACCAGATCAACCGGCCGGACTGATGCGGGCTGTCGCGCCGCGATGCCGAGCGCGCAGGTGCGGCCGATGAAGTCACGGACCCGCGGCTCGTGTGTCATGGGGCGAGCCCGGTCTTGAAATCGCTCACGTCGTCGTGGGCGCGTTGGGAGCTGACCCGCGAAAGGATGTCGACGCTTTGCTACCCAGGAGGTCATGGTCCTGCGGTGTCCGATCTCGCGAACATGCCATCCGCCTCAGACCAGGATGCGAGACTAGATAGTGAGCGATCGGCGGTTGGTCGCGATGTGCTGCTTCCAGGGCGGGGAGACGTGGCATTCACTGAGGCTGAGATTCTTGACGTGGCCCGGGCGATCCGTCCTCACCTGCCAGAGCTCCTCGGGGGCCTGGCGCCGGACGTCACCCGTGAACTCGCCGCCCTGATCGATCGCAGCGCACAGGGGGACTCGGTGAAGGTTAAGGTCATCGGCCTGCTCGCCGCGCACGAGCCCACCCGGCGGTGGGCCAACGACCTGCTCACCGTGCCACGGCGCGAGCGGGCGTTCGAGGATCTGCTCGGGGATCCGCAGCGCGTGCAGGTCGTACGGTACAACTGTCCACGCTGCGATCGGCCGCCGTGGTTCCGGTTCGACCTACGCGATGAGATCCCCGTCTGCCCGAACGACGGCGTCCCGTACGAGGCGCAGGAAACCGCGTGATCGGGGCATTCTGGGAGACCTTCGCTGGCAAGGCGACCGAGCAGTGGATGACTCGTCTACTGACGTCCGCCCTCGCGTTCTGGCTCGGCGGCCTCGCCGCCTGGATTTGGAGCTCCCCCAGGGGCTTTACGGCCAGACTCGACGAACTCGGGCGGCAGGCATCACGGCTGCCCGTCGCCCAGCAGCTGGCGCTGCTTCTTGGGGCGCTGTTGGTCGTCGCCCTCTCAGCGGTCTTCGCGGAGCGGATCACCCCGTCCATCCTGCGAACGCTGGAGGGGTACTGGCCTCGGCCGTTCCACCGCCTCTTCGTTCCGTGGCACTTCTACCGGCGGCTCCGAGCCCAGCGCGCCGCCCAGGCCGCGGCAGCCGAGGCCCTGCGGGCCGCGTCGCGGCCAGCCGTCCCCTCTGTCGCCCCGGTCGGCATGCGGGCGCTCGCGGCGGACGTCCGTGCCACCTGGAGTGCCTGCCGGGCGCACGAGGGGACGGCCAGGGTGCAGCGGCGTCTCGTACGCGCCCAGCTCACCCTGCGAACCATCCCGGTCGACTTCGATCTCGTGATGCCGACACGGCTGGGCAACCTGCTGCGCGCCGTGGAGAGCCGCCCGCGCGACCGCTTCGGCCTCGACGTGGCCGTGTGCTGGCCCTATCTCTGGCTGCTCCTTGACGAGGCAACGAAGGCGGAGGTCGTAACGGCGCGGAGCCGGCTCAACACCGCCGCCCGCGCATGGTTGTGGAGTGTCGTCTTCGTTCTCTGGACGTTCTGGGCGTGGTGGGCGCTGCCGGCCGCGATAACGGCGAGCGTCCTTGTCTACCGCGTTTCGCTCCTCCCCTCGGCGGGGTTGTACGGGACGCTAGTCGAGGCGGCCTTCACGCTGAACCGGCACCGGCTCTACGAGGCCGCGCACCTCCCTCCACCCGCCGGTCCCGCCGAGGAGATCGAACGCGGTAGGGATCTGACCACGTACCTCTGGCGAGGCATATCACCGCAGGCTATGGCCTTTCGTTACGTCTCCCCGGAAGGTCCGTCAGGTGAAAGGCGGCTGACATGACGGATGCCCTCGGGCCGATCGTGCGGATCGACGGCCGTTCGGTGCACCTGGTGATAGGCGCCTACGAGATTCCGGTGAAGAACGTCAGGCACGCCGAACGCCTCCTGGCGGGTACCTCCCGGTTCCTCACCCCCGAGACCCGCATGGACGAGGCCGCCGCGCTGAGCGACTTCCCCGAACTGCTCACCGAGATCGGTGAACAAGTGGCGAGCGCGGCCATCTCCGTCCTCGCCCCGACGCTCCATCGCGAAGACATGGACTTCTTCCTCGACCAGATCAAGTTCCTGAGGCATTGCCGCGAACTCGGCGTCGGACTGGCAATCCTGGAACGCGCGCTGCGCGAATCCTGGGACCGGATGGAACTGGCCGACGACCTGCTACGCAGGTCGATGGCCACAGGCAGCCAGACCGACATAGCGGCGGCTCTGGCCGCGTGGCGGGGCGTCCTCGCTGATCAACGGCTCATGAATCCGGATGCCACCCATGGCCGTGTCCGGTGGTTGCGCCACAACGCCGGCCTGGCGCACAAACACGCCTACGAATCCACCCGCGATCTCGACGTGCTCGCCACCGCAGTTGAGCTGTTCGAAAGCGCCCGCGACCATGCCGGAGAAGGCTCACCGGCCCGGTGCGAGGCGCTTTATGAGCTTGGCCGCTCGCTGCTGTTGTTGGCCGAGGCCACGAACGATCCGGGCGACCAGGAGCGGGCCGTCGCCGCGTTTCGCGCGGCGCGCGATGGGGCACTTGCGGGCTCGCAGGACGCGATGGTCTACGAAGCTGCGCTCCGCACCGCGGAGCGGCCATGATCTGGTCCAGGCGGAGCCGCGCCGAGCGGCGTGCGGCCAAGGCGGACCGAGCGCTCGAGGTCCTACTCTCCAAGGGAGCCCGGCTACAGCCAGCCGACCACATGACCACAATCTATCCGCGCTCCCCCGCCGCCTGGCGGAATCTCGCGGCGGTCCAGTACGACGACGGCGACCTCGACACCGCTCTAACGGCCTACCACCGGGCATTCGATCTGTCCCGGGGGTCACCGCGTGTCGCCGACTGTGCGATCGATCTGGCTTCCGCCCTCTTCGTCCGTCAGGGCCGCGGAGGAGCCATCGGCGACTTGGAGCGCGCAGCGGAGATCCTCGCTCTCGCCCTCGCCGACCCGGCGGTCGGCAAGGGCAGGTCCGCAGTGCTGGCCAAGCAGTGCCAGGTCTGGTCGGCCCTCGTCACCCGCACCGAAGAGAGCCATCACCTCGACCGCGGGCTCACCGCCGGTCGTCAGGCGATGGCGACGGCTCGAACGAGAGAGGAGCGCATTGAGGCGAGGAAGCAGCTCGGTGAAGCCCTCGTCGTCGAACACCATTTCCGGCAGGATCCCCACCTGCTCACCGAGGCAGTCGGACTCTTCGAGCAGGCACTCGGCCTCACGGGACGCAAGGGCGCGCAGGACCGTGCCATCCTCCGGCACCGCCTCACCGAGGCCTGCCTTCACCTGTACCGGGCGACCCGCGACCAAGCCGTGCTCCACCGTGCCATCGAACTGGCACGCACGGGCCTGACCGACGCGGAGGACGATCTCATCGAGCGCGGCGCGGCACTTCAGAATCTCGGCTGCGCCCTCAGGGAACGCTATGCCGTCTCCGGCAGCCCTGAGGACCTCGACGAGGGGGCGACCGCGCTTAGGTCAGCAATGGGTGCCGCGGCCTCCGGCAACCCCGCCGCCGCCATCAAGGCGGCCGACGAACTTGGAGACTGGTCCCTCGAACGCCGCTCATGGCGCGAGGCCGCCGAAGCCTTCGCCGTAAAACTGTCCCTGATGCGAACACTGCTGGAGGCCCAGGACGACCCGGCCCATCGGCGGCAGATGCTTGGCATGGACGTCCGGCTGGCATCGAAGGCCGCCTACGCGTGGGCAGAGGCGGGACAGCCGGAGCGGGCCCTGCTCACCCTGGAAGAGTGGCGCACAGTGCTGACCGATCCGCAGCTGCCCGAACTCCACGAGCTGCTCGCCGCCTGCCGGGACACGCCCACTGTCTTCCTAGCGACCTGCGAACAGTCGGGCTTCGCCGTGATCGCTCGCGAGGGCCGGGCGACCTACCTACCGCTGCCCCATCTGGCCGCCGATCCCGTGATCGGCTGGGCGCAGCGGCTCCTGCGCGCCAAGGAGGAGCGGGGCACTGACCGCGATACCTGGAAGCGGATGCTGGACTGGGCAGGCAAGTGGCTCTGGGACAGCACGATGGGACCGGTGCTCGCGGAACTCGGCGATCAGCCGCGGATCGCGCTCGTCCCATGCGGTCCTTTGTGCGTGCTCCCGCTGCACGCGGCCTGGCGGCCGGATGCGTCTAGTCCTACCGGCCGCCGGTATGCGATGGACGACACGCTGATCGTGTATGCGCCCAGCCTGCGGGCGCTGCGACGGTCGCAGAAGCGTGCCGCGCAGGCCAGTGACGAGGTGCTCCTCACGGTCGAGGACCCGGCCGATCCCGGCGCGGCGGATCCGCACCTGCGCCAGCTTCCGTGCGCTGAGATCGAGGGGGAAGCGGCTGGCGTGTTCTGGACGCGCAAGGCACGGCTGGCACGCGACAGGGCGACCAAGCAAGCCGTCCTGAGCATCCTGGCCCGGGCGGACGTCGTGCACTTCGCCTGCCACGCCATCCCGCAGGGCTGGGACGGCGGAAACGCCGGCCTGGTGCTGGCCGACGGCGAGACGCTCACCCTCGACGACATCTCCTCTCTCGCACTGGCCACCCGGCTGGCCGTGCTTTCAGCCTGTGACACCGCCACACCGCAGGAGCAGTTCCCGGATGAGGCCGATGGCCTCGCCGGCGCGTTCGTCCGCGCTGGAACCGCCGGTACAGTCGCGTCCCACTGGCCGCTGCCCGACCGTGACGCCATGATGATCATGACGATGTTCTATGGGTACTGGCGGGCGGACGGCCTCTCACCGGCCGAGGCACTGCGCCGAGCCCAGCAATGGGTGCGCGACACGACCAACGGGGAGAAGAGCGCCTTCTTCGCGGCGCACCTCGATATCTCCGACCGCTTCTCCCCGGCCGTCGCGACGGCCTGCTGGGAACAGGTCGTACTGGCGGACCCGGAGGAGCGGACTATGGCTGCGCCCATCTTCTGGGCCGCGTTCACATTCACCGGCGCCTGAGGCGTGTGCCTGTTCCACCCGCGTGGTCATCTCCGCGATTCGCCCACACGCCTACCAGGCCGCGCGGAGAGATTTCGTCGCGCGAGACGGTGATCGAAGGCTGCGCCACAGGTATGGCCATGGCGGACCTGAAAGCCTTGACGCCGAAGACCCTGCTGCCGAGCCGGAGCGAAAGCCCGTACGCCAGCTCCGCCACGGCCTGCCTAGGTGGTTGAGGAGCCTCAAGGTCCGCGATCGAGCTGGTATCGGCACGTTCAGCTCGGCGAAGGCCGTGCGCATCAACGCAGGCGGCAGTGCGGCGGGGCACCGGCTCCAGTCGATGACCAGGGAACGGTGCGCGTCCTTGCGGCTCATCAGTGCCAGTCGCCAGGAGAGGTCGCCAAAGCGCGGTAGCTCTGCCGGATCGAAGCCGGGCCGCAGGCGGAAGAAGGGCAGGACGACTGAAGAAGCAGCCGCGTCCGGGAGGCGCGGGCATGCCGCCGATCAAGGCGTTGCCTCTGCATTGTGCCGTCACCGCCGAAACCATCCAGGGGGAACCGACCTCGCACCGCTGCCGAAGGCCACGGCATGCCGGCAGGGCCCAACTCGCAGTGCGCTGAGCGACGTACCGAATCACCACGGCCGGGTGCCAACGGTCCGGCAACAACTTGCCCAGACTTTCCCGAT
The DNA here is from genome assembly GCF_055603265.1 of Streptomyces sp. NPDC037288. Classification (NCBI taxonomy): domain Bacteria; kingdom Bacillati; phylum Actinomycetota; class Actinomycetes; order Kitasatosporales; family Streptomycetaceae; genus Streptomyces; species Streptomyces sp. NPDC037288. The sequence continues at coordinate 17,026 of NZ_JBVJVY010000064.1, read as the reverse complement.
GGATGTACTGGGAGCCGAGATCACCCCCCGGGCTTCCCACCGTCGCCCCAAAGACCGCCGCCTCACCGCTGAGATGTCGAAGGTGTCGCGTCGCGAAAGTACCGTGATCGTCTGCGTGTGAGGTGGAACCGGGAGGGCGGCGAACTGCGTCATGTGCCCCACGTGGACGTTCGTCGACTCACCCGGCGGGTGATCGAACACCTGACCGTCGGATGCACATGAAGTGTTCGTGGGGCGCGCATCCAACGCATGTGCGCCCCTCGGGCGTTTGCTGCGCTGTTTCAGCGGCGGAAGAAGAGGAGCATCAGCCAAAAGCCGATGAAGGCGGCCACGCCGAGCTGGAGACCGATGGCGGTGACGAAGGCCTTCATGGCGCGCAGCACGCCTCGGACGACTCGTTGATGATCCATCCAGTCGAGCAGCCCGACCACGAGGCCGACCACGAGAGCGAGCGCGACCATGAGCGCCAGTGCCCCTGAGATGCCGATGAACTTGAGTGCGGTGAGCACCAGGACCTCCCCAGTCACCCGCGCTGCGTCCCGGCCCTCGGAACGTTGGCGAGCACCATCAAGGTGGAGCCGCTGCCTGGTGGCACGTGAGATTCTGGGAGTCGCTCTGGACAGCTTGGGAAAAGCGGCATCTCACCAGCTGTCCAGATAAGACGCTCTGGAATTTCTATGGGAGGGGGTCCCCCGGAGTGGCCGCAGAGATCACGCACGAGCTTCTGATCGAGTTCGGCAAGAAGCTGAGAGCACTACGCGAGGCTTCCGGTCTGTCTCAAGGCGACCTGGGGAGCCCGCCGGAGGCCGGGTTCAGCATCAAGACGATCTCGGCGAAGGAGCGGGGGGTCGGGTCGCGGGCACCCGAATGGGACTTCGTCAAGGTCTACGTGCAGCGGTGTCGGGAGCGCAAGAAGCCAAGACGGAAAGTACCAGATCATGCCTACGATTTGACGGTCTGGGAGCAGGCCTGGAATCGGTTGGGGGATGCCCTTGCTGAGCAGACCAGGCCGTGGCGCGACGGCGACAGTCCTGCTGCAAGCAAGGCTCGTCCGAGTCGTCGGCTGGGCCTGCCAGTCGGCGAGTGTAATCCCCTCGTGCTGGAGGTGCACCCGGCGATCCAGTTACCCGGAATGGAACCGGCCGCGGTGCTGCCCACGTATGTGTCGCGGGCACACGACACACGGTTGCGGGATATCGTCGACGGGATGCTCGACGACGGGCGCTCCCGGCTGGTAACGCTGGTGGGCGGATCGTCAACCGGCAAGACCCGCGCAGGCTGGGAACTGGTCCAGTACCTGCAGCGCGCTCAGCCGGGCCGGTGGTGGTTGTGGCACCCATACGATCCAACCCCGTCGCGGGCAGTGCTCACGGATCTGGAGAGGGTCGGCCGGGACACGATCGTGTGGTTGAACGAGGCCCAGCACTACCTGATGCCGAACAACCAGCGACTGGCCGAGCGTGTCGCCGCCGGACTGCGCAGCCTGCTGCACGCCCGGGACCGAGGGCCGGTGCTGATCCTGGCCACGATGTGGCCGCAATACTGGGACACACTGACCAATCCGCCCGCCGGCAGCGGCCCGGAACCGTACCAGCAAGCTCGGAAGCTGTTGACCGGGACCAAGGTTCATGTCGCCGATACGTTCAGCCCGGCCGAACTCGCCACCCTGGACAGTCCCGGTGCCGACCCGCGGCTGCGCTATGCCGCCGGACGTGCCGAAGGCGGCCGGATCACCCAGTACTTGGCCGGCGCCCCCGAGTTGGAGAACCGCTACAGCGCTGCCCTGCCCGCCGCCCGGGCGGTCATCCAGGCGGCGATGGACGCCCGCCGGCTCGGGCACCCACTCGCCATCCCTCACGCCCTGCTGGCCCATGCCGCCCACGGCTACCTCGATGATCACGACTGGGACGCCCTCGACGACAGGAACTGGCTGGAACAGGCTCTGACCTACGCCTCCAAGCCGTGCAAGGGTGCCCGCGGCCCGCTCACCCGCATCCGCACCCGCCCTACAGAGCAGACCGCCGGTGGTGGGCAGTGTTTCCGGCTTGCCGACTACCTGGAACAACTCGGCCGCATCGAACGGGCCGACAACTACCCACCCCCGAGTCTGTGGGAAGCCTGCGCAGCCACGACAAAGGATGCTGAGCTGCTCAGGCAACTGGGGCACGAGGCCAGGTGGCGGGGTCGCTACCAGCGTGCAATCTCGTTGTACTCACTGGCCGCCGACCGGGGTGACGTCGACGCTTGGTGGCTGCTGGTCGCGATGCGGGACAACGCTGGCGACCCGGCCGGCGCCGAGAACCTGGCCAGGCTGTCAGCCACGCGTGGTGCCACTGCTCCTCTGCATCGCCTGGCCTCCCGTCGAAGGGAAGCCGGCGATGCAGCCTCTGCCAGAGCATTAACGAAACAAGCCGCTGAGTTCGGCGACCTCGATGCATTGGTCGACCTGGGCCGACTCGCGGAGCAAGAACACGACCGCGACGGCGCGGTTCGCCTGTATCTGCAGGCCGCCGATGGCGGCAACGACCGGGCGCTGGGACATCTTGCGCTGCTGCTGGAGTACGACGGACATCACGCCGAGGCTGTGGACCTGGCGATAGATGCTGCCGATGGCGGCGATCCCTGGGCGCTGCAAAATCTGGCCTTGGTCCGGGATCATGCCGGGCATCATGCCGAGGCTGTGGCTCTGGCGATACAGGCGGTCGAACGAGGCGCTGAATCCGCGCTCCGGCATCTGGGGCTAGGGCGGGAGGACGAGGAAGACTATGCAGGCGCCGAAGAAGCCTACCGACTCGCGAACGAGCACGGCGAAGTGCACGGCCTCTTCTGCTTGGCGGTGCTGCTGGAGGACGTCTATCAGGACACCGCGGGCGGCGAGGAAGTATTCCGCCAGGCCGCAGATCGCGGCAGCGTCGACGCGCTGACCGTGCTGGCGGAACGAGCCGATCAAGCAGGTGACAGCGCCACATCTGACGCGTTCATCGCGCGGGCTGTCGACCTTGGCTACCTGGACGTGTTTCGGGAAGTCGCAGCAGCCCGCGAGGACGACGATCCTGACCGCGCAGAGAACCTGCTGCGGCAGGCCGCACACATGGGTTGCACGTACTCCTGGTTCGACCTAGCCCTGAAAGACGCAGCCGGGGATCTTGCCGGCTCAGAAGCCGTGTGTCTGAAAGCGGCCGACCGCGGCGCTCTCAATGCCCTGGAGGAACTCGCCCTCCTATGGGAGCGGGCCGGAGACCTTGCCGATGCCGACAGCCTGCGCCGGTTCGGACTGGTCGAGACCGCATCGACCAAGCCCCCCGGGCCCAGTAGCACATGGATCGCTGCCCCCTTGGACTTCGCGTCATACGGAGGGCCAGTCGCCAAAGAGAGGCGTCCACCCCAAGCAACCACCCACCCGAAGCCATAAACGGCCATCATGGCTGCCAGAGCACCTCCCAGACCTGGCAACCTCGCCGACCGTCCGACGCCGTGAGTGCTGCCCGCGACAAGCGGGCCGCCAGGCTCGTCGGCGACCTCGCCCACCGGCTCCTGGCACTCGACGAACGGATCAAGGACAACGACCGGGAGATCCGCGAGACCTTCCGCACCGACCACCGCGCCGAAATCATCGAGTTCATGCCCGCATGGGCCCCATCCTGGGCGCCCGAGGGCTCCTGCGGCACACTTTCTGCATGGCCGCCCAGACCGCGATGATGCGACCCGGTCTGTCTCGGGACTACTACCTCAAGAAACGTGCCGAGGGCCTGCTGCATACCCAGGCACTCCTCGCACTCGCGCGGCGTCGAGTCGACGTGCTGTGGGCGATGCTGCGTGACAAGAGGCTGTTCACCTCGCCCCGCCGGTCACGCAGGCGGCTTGACACGATCATTGAGATTCCTTCCGGTACGTCGACATCGGCCGCACCCGAACCTAGAAGCTCAACCCGACTTGAGGTTAACCGCAACTCCCACCCCACCCCGGCAGTCGCGTGATCGTCCGGATGGACTCAGTAGTGCTTCGTCAGGTTCTGACTCTTCGATCTCATGGATCGTGAATCCCCGGGGAGGATCGATGAGTTTGGCGGACCGCTACGGTCTACCTCACAGCGATCACGACGAAGGGTGATGTCATGAGCTACGCAGAGATCAACGGACTGTCGCTGTACTTCGAAGAACATGGCTCCGGCGAGCCGCTGGTGCTGCTGCACGGCGGACTCGGGGCGGGAGAAATGTTCACGCCGCTCCTCCCGGCGCTGGCCAAGGACCGCAGGGTCATCCTGGTCGATCTGCAGGGCCACGGACGCACGGCGGACGTCGACCGCCCGCTGCGCCCGGAGCTGATGGCGGACGACATTGCCGCCTTGCTCAGGTACCTCGGCTTGGAACAGGCCGACATCATGGGCTACTCCGTCGGCGCGGACGTGGCCCTGCGCACCGTGATCCAGCATCCGCAGTCGGTGCGTCGTCTTGTGGTGATCTCCACGCCGTGCAAGCGGGACGGCTGGCACTCCGAAGTCATCGCGGCGATGGACCAGATGAGTGATGCCGCCGCCAAGATGATGCAGCAGTCCCCCGTCTATGATCTGTACGCCCGCATCGCGCCCCGGCCCGAGGACTGGAGCGTTCTGGTGGGCAAGACGGCGGAGTTGAAGCAGCGGGACTACGACTGGAGCGCCGAGATACCCGCCATCACCGCCCCGACCCTGCTGGTCTTCGGTGACGCCGACGCCGTCCGTCCCGTGCACATGGTGGAGTTCTTCGCCCTGCTTGGCGGCGGCCTGAGGGATGCCGGCTTCGACGGTTCGGGCCGTTCCAGTGCCCAGTTGGCCATCCTGCCCGGCGCTGGCCATTACGACATCCTGGCCCACCCCCACCTGGTTGCGACGATCACGCCGTTCCTGGCGTCATGACCTGAGCCGGACAAGCAGCGCGGCGGCCGTGGCGGTGCAGAGACAGAAGTAACCGTGCTTGTCATATCGACCGCGGGTCGCCCGCCGCGTGAACCACGCTTGCGGCGGGCGGCCTTGTGATCGCTCTTGTCCGGGATCACCTGCCCGAACCGGATCTTGTCCACGACGGTTCGAACTGCGTGCAGTCCGCTCGCTGCCCCGGCGTTCACCACGAGACCGGCCGAGAGCCTCGCCTGCAGCACCATCTCCTCCAGGAACGGAGCAGGCCCACGTGCGCGCACACGTGAACTGATCTTGGCGTGGCCTCTTTGGCGGCCATGAGGACGCGGCTGCAGCGGGAACTGCGCGCCGAGGCGCAAGGCCAGTACGCCGACGGACAACGCTAGCCAGCCGGCACAGGACGGCTCCTAGCGTGACGGCCGGGTGGGGGGCAAGCGCGCTGTCCTGCCGTAGTCGGGCTCACGGTCGGGGGCGACCACGGACCCAACCACGGGGTGTCGCCGGTTGGTTGGGTCAGCGGCGGCGGGAGAAGCCGCGGGGCCTTTACGCCTCCGCTTCTGCGGGCGGGCGGCGGCTCTTCCCCTTCCGCCTGGCGGCGCGCGACGCGTTCGGCCTCCGCCCGTTCGAGGTGCGCTGGCAAACCGTCACCGAACGTCGGTGTCCGCATCGACCACCGCACCTACGACGCGGGCGTCCTGGCCCCCTGCCGCGGCCATCCCTCACCCGTCAGCTCCCGCGGCGGCACATGGGAGATCCACACCAACTCCACGACACCCGCCAGGTCAGCGGCGCCACCTGGCAACACATCAAAACAATCACCGCCCGCCACGGCGACCGCGACCCCCACGAGGCCGACCTCGCCAACGCCTCGACCAGCTCATGCGCCGCACCCACACCGGCACCGCCACACCCGGCGAACAGCACCTGATCACCCGCGCCGCACCGCTGAAACCACCCGCATCCGCGGCCGGAGCCCGCCCTGCCCACGCCCCGACCCGCAGGCCGCCCGTTGGGACGACGACATCCTCGACGACGTCGACGACCTGCCTGACGACCCGGAGCAGCCCGACAACGAAGACGACTTCCTCGACTGCGCCAAAACCCTACGGGTCGAATCGCTGACACCATCTGCGGCAGAACAGCTGATCCCGCCGCCCTCATCCGGTCCTGGTGCGTCCTTGCTTGCGGTATCCGTCCAAGACATCCTGGCGGAGCAGGAACCCGAAACCGGCAGACTCCAGTCGCAGCCCCAGCTGTGCCTCATTGATGCCAAGATCGGCCGCGGTGTCCGCCAGGTGCCAGTCGCCGGCGGCAAGCCTGCTGAGAAGGTGACCGCGGCGGACCTGGTTCTCCGACAGGCGAAATGTTTTGAGGTAGGTGATCCTGCCCCTGTCGTCGGTGATGGCCTCACCGATGTGGTTCTCCTGCTTGGGACGGAACTCCGGCAAGAAGCGGGAGAGCGTGAAGCGTCCCATCTGGTAGACCGTCTGCCAGGTGTACGCGTGCTCCAGCAGGCCGGTCGGCATGGTCGTGTCGTGAAAATGCGTCCAGGTGTGTTCCTGTTCGATAACTGCCTTGCGCAGGTGGGCCAGAGAGCGGATCCGCGCGTCAGGGATGTGGGCCCGGAAGTCCTGCACCGGCGGCATCAGCGTGGCGTAGTGGTGGATCAGTTCGCCGTACAGGTCCAGCAGGAGTGTGGGGTGGAGCGCGCGGTAGTCGTCGGGATGCGGGACCGCGAACGCGGCCGCGAGTGCGTCGGCGACGTAGACCATCACGCCGCATTGGTTGGGGTGGATCTCGAAGGTGCGCAGCGCGTCGGTGAGTCCGCGAATTTCGGCTCCCACATAGGCTTCCTCGACGCGCGGGGAGAGCCCTTGGCGGATTGCACGCTGCGACCACTCCTCCCAGGCGAGCGAGGGGCCGCCGAAGTGCAGTGCCAGGTAGCCTTCTAGCGCCAGGTGCATGGGCAGGAACCGCAGCCGGTCTTTGGCCTGGCGGCGGGCCATTCTGCGGTGGAAGCGCAGGCCCATTGTGGCGGTAGGGGGCGAGGTGCCGTCGGCGGAAAGCTGGGTGCCGTAGGCGGCTGCCGGCGTTCCGTCACCGGTCCACGTGGCGACGAATCCGTGCGGGACGTAAGAGATATAGGCATGGCGCGGGCCGATCTCGACCAGACCGGCCACATCGCCGTAGAGCTGCGAGCGCAGACGGAGATCGTCGACAGGTTCGTCACGCACGAGCGGCACCAGACGGACGGCACCCCACACCTGTGAGGGGCGGGTGGCCAGGCCGGTCAGGTCCAGTGTGGTCATCGCGCCCGCTCCTGGTTGTGACCGCTCATCATGCGGGCCGCACGGGCGTCCATGTAGCTGATCAATTCGGCCAGGCCGGTCCGGCCTTCCGCGAACTGGGCAAGTTCCACCAGTGCGGGAAGGTCCTCGGCGTCGCGGATACCCGCGGTGGGCACCGTCGCGGACAGGCGACGCACGTCGAAATCGGCCGCGTCGTAGACGGGGTTGAGATGCACGATGCTGGTGCGACGCTCGGGGTCGAGCCGGGTCCGCCAGATGCGCAGCACTTCGGCGGCCAGGCCGGGAGGTGCGTTGTCCCATCCGTCGGAGACGATCACCAGCCTGGATGGTGTGGTGTCCAGCGCGTCGAGGATCCGCCGGCCCACCGGCGTCGGCCCGTACGGATAGGTCAGCAGCGCGTCAGTCCGCCCGGACGTCCACAGCCCGGTGTAGTCGCTGGCAAGGGCCGCGAGCAGATAGTGGCAGGCCAGGGCCACGGCCAGCGGTCGACGACGCTTGTGAACCGAACCGAAGGTGGAAAAGCTGTCGTCCAGGACGGCGGTGACCTTGCCCCAGCTCCCCCGGTGTGATCCAGCCACCCGGCCCGCGGCCGATTCCAGGGCGTGGGTCAGCTCGGCACGTCGGCGCAGGCGGTCCGTGGCCGGCAGCGAAAGCACATAGGTCGCCAACCGGGTCAGCGGCATCCTGGCCAGGTCCGTCTGTGCCCCTGTGGTCCCGATCTTGTGCGCGGACTCCTGCAGCCGCAAGGTCTCCAGGCGGGTCATCCGTGGGGCTATGCGCTCCAGGAACACATCCCGGGGAATGCCGTACTTGGCGGCGAAGCCCTCGGCAACCGTATAGGGCAGCTCATACAGGGCGGTCTGCTCGTAGTGCGCGCGGCGCCACGTCTCCAGGAGAGGTGTCGCGTAGTGCTTGCGGGTCAGCGGCGCGAATACGAACGTCCCCAGCTCTTCGGTGGCCGGGGCCAGGTGTGCGTGGCGAAGGGCTCGCTTGAGGGCGCTGCGGTACTTCACGGCATCGAACGCCAGGTCCGGGCGGGCGGACAGCCAGTCACGCATGATCGCGCGGCTTCGACGGTTGTTCACCCGGGCCCGGCGCAGGGCATCGAACAGCCCGTACACGCGTTGTGGCGGCAGCGTCGCCAGACGGCACGCGATCAGTCGGCCCTCGCTGCGACGCTGGTCGGCAGTGGCTTCCCCGGTGGTCTCCATCAGCCGTCGGATGATGAGTGCTGCGTTGTAGTCGTTGATGTCGAGCGCAAGGACCCCGGCGTACAGGTCACGGTAGTTGCCCAGCATGTATGCATGGAGGAAGTCCAAGGACAGCCGCTGCTCGCCCGCGTCGCTATGAAATTCACGCTGGCCAGTGGAGGTGATCGCTGCGTTGACGAAGAGCAGCACATCGTCGGCTGCGATGAGGTCCCCGTACGAATCCATCCGATTCTTTCCCCGTAGTGTGGATGCCGGCCGGGGAATGGGGGCGCGAGCTGCGAATCATTGCTTCAGAGGCAGGTTCCGGAAGTCGCACCGGAGTCCCGCGGCCGGCCACAGGACCGTAACAGAGCAGGCCACAAGCCCTCTACTGACTTCCCTCCTCGGCGCTCCCGACGCAGGCCGTGCTGCACAGTGCAGTGGGACCGCGCCACGCGGGAGGATGCGCCGGACTGCTCTCGCACCAGCAGACCGCCACCCTCTCCCCCGCCAGTCCAGCATGAACACACGCTCGGCTCCGTCGTATACCTCGACGTGCCACGGTCAACCATGCACGAGGTCGTAAGGGCTGTTCCGCATTGCTCTGGTGGCCGTGAGCGGCCAACTCGGTCGAGGCCGTACTGTTCGCTCGGTGATCAGTAGCGTCGCTCACCGAGTCGCGCGACGCCATCCCCCGCCGAGCGGCTGCTTGATGGCTCGGTCACGGGCCAGCCTCGTGGAGGGCGAATCAACCATGTGGACGGACGTCGTCGCGGCCCTGCCCGGCACGGCCATCTTCCAGCCCCCTGCATCGGAGCCGTCGCTGCTCCGCTGCGCCACGGTCCTCGGCCATCCCCTGCCCGCCGACCTCGCCGCCCTGCTCCGCGAGAGCAACGGCATCGAGGGTGAATACGGAGCCGGGCTCGTCTGGTCCACCGAGCGCATCGCCTCCGAAAACCAGGCCCTTCGCGAGGACACTGAGCTCGCCACCCTGTATATGCCGTTCGATCCGCTGCTCTTCTTCGCGGACGCGGGGAACGGAGACCTGTAGTACTGCAACGGTCTTTGTGCTGATTGCTGGGCAGGTTCAAGGGCTGTGCCCGCGTCGCTTGTAGTGGCTGATGCGAGCTTGGTACTGGCGTCTGCGGCGCCAGGCTGACCAGTGCAGGATGTGGTGGACGGATGTGGATCGGCGGTCGGTGAGGCAGGTGATCAGGCGTCTGATCTTGGCAAGGCTGAGGTGGATGAGCTGGGAGGATCCGTTTCTGCTTTCCCGGTATCCAGTTCGCGGGCCCGCTGGACGGTCAGGCAGGCGTGGGCGGCCATGGCGAGGGGCAGCGGCCTCGCGCTGGCTGGCGCCAACACCTGGCTGGAACACGGCGAACCGGGACCGGCGGCCGAGACAGGTCTGCTCACGGTGGCTGACGTCAACGGTCTCGACCTGGCCGCGACGGAGCTGGTGGTGCTGTCCGCCTGCGACACGAGTATCGGCGAAGTCACTGCTCCCGACGGCCACTTGAGCCTGCGAGCGGCATTCCTGCGGGCCGGCGCACGGGCCGTTGTCGCCAGCCTGTGGAAGGTGCCCGACGGGCCGACCCGAGACCTCGTGATCAGCTTCTACCAGCTGCTGGACCAAGGCCACGGACCGGCCGAAGCCCTGCGCACCGCGCAGCGCGAACGGCACGCTGCCGGCGACCCCGTGCTCAACTGGGGCGCCTTCGTCTGTTATATCGGTGCGACGGGCGGCGGGGACGGTGACTGATCAGCCACGGCTCAGGTCCACCACCTCGAACACCAGCGACATGTCCTGTGCCCTGAGCAGGCCCTGGGCCGGATGCCGCCCCACCCCGTCGCCCACCCCGAACCTCTGATGGGGGAGAAGGGTCGTGCGGTACACGCCGATGCTCGTGCCGCACGACTGGTCGATCATCCGGGCCGCCATGCGGATGAGGACCGCCACGGCCGCGGCGGAACCGGCGACGACGGCGGCGGTGGGCTCGGCGACCGCCAACGCGGTCAGAGTGGACAGCGCGGTGGACACCTCCTCGCTCCCCGTTTCGGCCGCCAGCCCTTCGGCGAGATCCACATCGGGAGAGTCGTCCCTGGCCACCCACACCGCGATGTCCAGGAACCGGTTCACCGGCCCCTCGTACACGAGGACGTCGTCGAAGGGCAACCGGTCACCGTCCTTGATCCGGTCGAAGCGCAGGGTAGCCGCCCGGTAGGGGCCGCCCGCCTCGTCCGGCGCGGCGGTAACGACCAGGGCGTCGATACGGACCCGAGAGCGCAGGAAAGCGCGGTTGCTGTGCACGGTGAGTTCTTTCAGCCGCACCGCCACTCTGCCAGGCATGTCCGGGCCGCGGGGCGTGACCAGCCGGAAGGACTCGTCGGGGCGCTCGTCGATCTCGAACGCCGGCTCGTCCGCGCGTGCCCTGCGCGCCGGGTGGAGCAGGAAGTCGAAGGGCCGGACCTCCCAGCGCACGCCCCCATCCCGTCCAGGTGGGGCGGGAACGTCCCGACGACCGGTGTCGAGGCGGTCGACCAGCCACTCCAGGCCGTCGGAAGCTGGAGGAATGCCACGCGTGCCGCCGGCCCGCCCGAGTTGCCCGAGCCGGTCCACCGGCCGGTCGGTGACGAAGGCCACGAAAGTCTCCTCCCGGGCCGGTCCGGCAGGCATGTTGTCCGGCCACTGCAACGGCATCCCGCCGTCCCACCCGTAGTCCACGTCGTACTGCTCGCCAGGTTCCAGCGTCACTCCTCCCTGTTCCGACGAGGTCAGCCAGGTCAGGGCACCGGCCAGTCCGACGTCGAAGAGGGAGACGAAGCGGCGCTCACCGCTTCGGTTGGTGATCCGCACCAGCAGTCGGTCGCCGACGAACAGGTGAGCACCACGGGTGAGCTCTTCCTCACCGCCTCCGGACAGCAGGCGCAGGTATCGCACCTCGACGTCGGGTGGCAACGCAGACCTGCCCGTGCCGGACGGCAGTCGGCGGACGCATGATCCGAGCGCCAGCGTCCGCACAGCCTCGACCGCCTCGTCCAGTGACATGGCCTCCCCGGACAGCGGCTGCCCCATGCCGTCGGCCACGTGAACCGCCGGGTCATCACCGCCCGCACCCTCCAGACACACGGTCGCCAGCGCGTCGTCGCTCTCCTCGACGATCCGGACCTGTGCGGAGGACGCGAGATCCCGGGCGATCCGGTCACGGCCGGGGTGGCTGGCCGGCAGCATGACCACCGGTCGTTGGCCGAGCACCGCACCGACCGGCCAGGCGGACACGCCTGGCGGCAGAACTGCGGCGTTGGTCACTCCCTCCAGAGCCAGCACGGCGTCGCCCCTGCTGATACCCGCGACGACGGCATCCGCCAGCGGGGTTTCACCACCCGGAGCCACCAGTTCGTACCGGTCACCCACGGCGACGCCGAAGACCGCGGCGTCGGGCAGTACGGCCACTCCGTCCTTGATACGGACCGGCAGGACGCCCTGACCGCCTCGTGTCCGCAAGGAGAAGAGCAGCCGGTCCGCAGGCCCTTCCACGTCCGGCCGCTGCGGGGCAGCGACGGGGGGAACGGCGCCCCGCACCGACTCAAGAACGTCCAGCCAGGTGAGCGCACCCGGGTCGGATCCGGTGAGCAGCCGCACCAACGCCGCGGTGAGCACTCCATGACGGCGGCCGAGCCGTGCGTCGTGGATCTCGTAGGCGCTCTGATGCGGGGCACAGGCCACCAGGCGCACCGCGTGCGGGTTGGCGTCGGCGCCCGGGGGCCGGCCGGCGCGCGCTTCGCGCCAGCGCCGGACCAGGTCCTCTTCGGGAAGGCGGAGGTGGTCCAGGGCCTTGGGAACGGCCGAGCCGGAACGGGACATGCGGGCGGCGTGACAGCAGTCCAGAATCACGGTGACGTTGCGTGTTCGGCTGGTGAGCTCCAGTTGAAGACCCGTCAGCTCCTCGGCGAGGACGCAACGGCTGCGGTTGTCGGAGCGGTCGTCGAAGTCGGTCGGCACGATGTACTGCAGCCAGGTCGGAAGCGTCGGGTCCTGTGCGGCGAGGGGGTTGCGCTGGCGGCCGCCATGCCCGGAGTAGTAGACGACCACCGCGTCGTCCGGACCGCTGTCCTCCACCAGCTCTCGGTAACCCGCGGCGATCCCCTGAGCTGTGGCGTCCTTGCCAGTGGCGGGCACCGCGGTGAAGCCGAGGCCGGCCAGCGCCTCGCCCATCACCTCGACGTCGGCGTGCACGCCGCTCAGCCCGCCCGTCTCACTTCCGATCAGCAGTGCTCGCCTCATGGCCGGACCCCCGAGTGCCGGATTGCTACCTGGAGGAACGTCCTACCACGGACAGAGCCGCCAGCGGAGGGCGACGACCGGTCGGTAGCCCGCCCGGCCCCTGGAACCGTTGCTTCGGGGCGCACGATGAGGGCGCGACGTGCACGCCCGCACGCCCCCGGCGATCCATGTGCCGTCGCATCCCCGATGCCCTGCCTGCGGCCATCGAGATCTTCCGTCCGACCGCGAGTCGCGCACCGACCGACCAGCCCGGCTGAATGCCGACGATGAACGTGGCCGTCGGCGGGGGGCCATGCATGCTTCCCTCGCCGCCCGGAGTGCGTCCCTGATGGGACTCAGATGCCGACATGGATAAAGGGAGCCCACCAGTACGGGTGGTCGTCATCGACGTTCTCCAGAGCGGGGTTGGGCGGGACGTCGCGGGTTGTGCGCCGCCTGCCGCACGCTGCGGGGGTGCCCGTCGGCACGCTCAGGTCTGCGAAGGCGGCACGGCGTGCGGCGCCGTCCATGGCACGCAGATCGCGTTGGGCCAGCGCCAGCGCCTCCGCCACGGTGTCGTGAGCGGCGATACGCGCCGCGAAACGGTCCATGAACACACACGTGGACGTGTCGTCTACCGGCCACAGCGAGACCACGGCGTTCCGTGCTCCGGCAGCCAGCAGGCCGCGGACCAGCCCCACAAGGTCTCCCCCAAGGGTCGTGTCGCCGCGGCCGGTGTCGCACGCGCTCAGGACGACGAGATCCGCGTCAATCTCGAGCCCCATGAGGTGGGCCACGGTCAGCTCGTCGTCACGGGCGAGGGCCACGGACGACAGGGTCGGTGCCTCGGCGGAAACGTGGCCGTGCGTGGCCAGGTGGATCACTCCGGCACCGGCGGCTGCGCGGCTCACCCGCTCTTCCGTCGGGTCGTTGTCGAGTAGGGCTGAGACCCCGTACCGAGCAGCCACGCGCGTCGCCTCGACCCGTGTCCCAGGAAGGTGCCTCAGACCGCGCGACGGGTCGTAGGACGGGTCGCCGACCACGAGTGCTCCGCGTGCGAGGTCCGGGCGGGAGTGGCCAGTGACGTGTCGGAGTGCGGACGCTGCGGGGAGGGTCGAGATGACATGGTGGCCGCCGAGCAGGTCAGGCCCGAAGGGAAGGCAGTGGAAGGGCACCAGGTGCAGTGGCCCGGACGGAACGACGATGATCCGCTCGTGGTCCCTCAGAGCGGCGGACACCGGGTCGAGCAACAGCTCGCTCAACCGGGCGGCGTCCTCTGTCTCGGCGATCGGACGAAGCCGGGCGCACCCGCTGTGGAAGCGCCGGACCGCCCCGCTGATCGCGGGGGTCTCGGCACGCACTTCGCGTACCAGTGCATGGCGCCGTGTCACCGCCCAGATGAGGATCCGATCCCAGCCGACCAGGTACTCGACGAGTACGGTGTCATCGGGCAGCAGCGGTTGCACGTCTTCCAGCCGCAGCGGCGCTCCGGGGCGCCGATGCCGCACGAGGTGGCCGGGAACCAGCTGTTCGAGATCCCGCTCGGCTGACTCCAGGGCGGACTGGGCCCGATCAAGCCGACGGCGTGCTGGTCCTACCCGGTCTGGTACTCCCTCGTGGCCCGCTGCGGCCAGCAGATCGTACGCACCGGTCCAGGCAGCGCTGGCGCGGCTCCAGCGTCGCAACGCCGCCGACTGCTCGGGCGCCTGCCGCGTGCGGGCGCTGAGGTCTTCCAGGAGAGCGTCCAGGGCGAGTGACCGCAGCCGGTCGGTCAGCGTGAACGCGTCCTCGGCCCGCCCCGCCCGTCGGGCGACGTCGGCACTCAGCGTGTAGAGCTCCCGGGCTTGCGCATCGTCCGTGATCGAGACACGGAACGCGTCGCGGGTGAATCGGGCCACCCGCTCCTCGAATGCCTCGCGCGCTCGCTCCAGTACGTCCGTGGCACCGTCGATGTCGTCGACGGCGGCGAGGACCCTTCCCCAGCCGGTGAGGTCCTGCCACCCTGCGGTCGGTCTCGTCGTACGCAGTGACGCGACAAGGGGAGCGGCGTCCCCGTAGCTCCGCGCCTGCGTCCACAGGTTGAGCTGAAGCGCAGGGTCGGCGTCCGGAGTGTCCGCCAGGAGCTGCCTGACCACCCCCCGCGCCTCGTCGTACCGTTCGAGAGCCTGCAGGACCAGCACGAGGAGTGACCTGCCGGCGCTCCCCTGGGCCCGAGCACGCTCCAGGGCCATGTCCATCAGACGGTCTGCTTCGGCGTCCTCCCCGTCGTGTTGGTATCGCCGAGCCCGAAACAGCGGTACAAGCACGTCCCCCATGGTCAGCGTGTCCGCCAGCGTCTCCAAAGTCAGCGCGAGCGCCTCCGGCTCGAAGCCTGGGTCCTGAGCGGTGCCCGGTACCGGGATGAACCGGTGCTCGCCGAGCCTGGTGAGCGCACGCTGCCGGGTTCCCAGCCGCTGCAGCGGGTCCTCATCGGTGGCGCGGATGGCAAGGCCGGCTGGTGCACGGTCGTTCAGCAGCCGCACGACGTCGAGTGCCCGCGCCAATCCATCCGGGTCGCGCTCGCTGAGTTGCACATTGAACAGGGCGGCCGCCAGGTACGAGACCTCCAACCAGGCCAGCGGCTCCATCGCCTCGTCCGCGGAGCTTCCGGTGGCCAGCTGGAGGCGTTCGGCGAGCGCAGTCTGGTAGCTGGCGATCGCGGGTCCGGTGCTGTTCATGCCTCCGTACAACTCGCCCACATCGCTCAGTACCGTACGGAGAGCAAAAGCATTCGAGAGCCTGGTCGACAGGTCCACGGCCAGTGTCAGGGCGCAGCGGGCCCGTTCCGTGTCGTCCGCCCGCCACCAGGCGTGACCGCAGGCGTGGACGAGGCGGGCCAGTCCGCTGCCGAAGCTGGCACTGCCCGGACCGCGGGCCCAGCGCTCGATGGGCTCGGCGACAGCCGCGGTCGCGGCACTCAGGCGGCCGGCGGAGATGGCTGCCATCGCAGCGTGGACGTTGGCCAAGTGCATTGCGGCCGTGTCGCCCGCCCGTTGGGAGAACAGCCCTGCCAGCCGTGTGAGGCGTTCGGCCCGCTCCGCGCTGCCGGACAGGAGGGCCAGGCATCCCTCCCCGAGATACGCCGCGGCGATACCACGGTCAGCGTCGGCACGCCGGAACAACTGCCGTGCCTCCCTGTACAGTCGGCGGGCCTCGGCGGCCGACTCGGCCGTGGGAACCGTGCGTTCCGTGTCGAGGTCGGCGAGGTCGAAGGCGAGAGTCTCGGTGAACGTCACCGGCGCGGTCAGCCACTCTGCCTCAAGAAGCCGGCACCGCGCCGTCCCGGCGAGATCATCCAGCTGGGCAAAGACCCCTTGAGCCCACGCCAAGCTGTGCTCGGCCTCGCTCCAGGAGCCCGCGAGGCGGTGAAGGTCGGCAAGCTCCGCGGCCAGAGTCGCCGCCACTACCAGGTCCTGGTCAGCCGCAACCCGGAGCGCACCCTGCAACGAACCGGTCAGGTGTTGGAGGATTTCCGGGCTCTGCTCCGGCCGGATGCGCATCATCGACCGAATGATCGAGCGCAGACTCAGCAGCTCCGGTTGTACCTTGCCGATGATCGTCAGCAGCAGGTCCGCCCGGATGATTCCGGTCTCCGGGGCCGCCGGCTCCTGGAGCTCCGGCATCGCGGTGGCCAGTTGGGCGCCGGTGTCGCCGGGCCACCAGTTGAGGTCGAGCATGACCGCTGCGTGGCCCAGGGCCGCCCCCTCCGGGCTCGCGCGGGTGCCCGGATCGGCCCTTTCCAAGATGGATGACGCGCGCCGCGGCTCGCCTGCGATGATCGCCGCGAGTGCGGCCATGACGTGGGGCACCTCCTCGTCACGCGGCTCGGGAGAGAGGTCCGGACGGGAGGCGGCGAGCAGTTCCCCGGGCCGGTCCCGCAGGGCACGTCGTAGCACCGATTCGAGAGTGGCCGTCACAGCTGTCCCTGTCGTCTAAGAGGTCCTGACAGAAGTGTTGATCACGTGACTTTCGGCTTGGGCTGTCGGTGGTCCGGTCGTGGGAAAGCGACAGTCACGGACATGGATCGTGTCCGACGAACCGGTCGCTAATCTAGCCGTTACCGTCCAAGCCGGAGCCGAAGCCGGTGGAGGGCCGGCCGCGGGTGCGGACCAGCAGGCCTTGTGCGGGATCCCCGGCGCAATCCCGGCCCTCGTGGACAACGGCCGGAGGCTGACTGACCCGGACGTGTTCGACGAGATGACCGAGGACCGCTACCCCGACACCTTCGGCGACATTACCGGTAGTTCGTTAAATCCGGCGGTGGTGTGGGTTGGCGGCAGGTCGGGTTGGCCGTAGGCCGGTGGGAGGAGTCAACTTCCTTACTGGGGGC
>NZ_JBVJVY010000063.1:0-29215 GCF_055603265.1 Streptomyces sp. NPDC037288 | reverse complement strand
TACCCCACCGAGCCCGGCAAAAGCGCCCCCGCACTCCCCAACACCACCAACACGACCGACGATTGATCGCCTACACCACATCAAGGGACACGACCCTGGTCTGAGCTCCGTGGACCGGGGTAGGCCGGGCTCCAAGAGGCACGTCCTGTTCGACGCGGACGGACTGCCCCTGCGCGTCGGACTCTGTGCGGCCAGCACCCACGACAGCCTCGTCCCGAAGCCGATGCTGTCCCGTTTCCACAGGGGACACGAACCCCATGCAGCCGATTCCAAGCCCGTGCGTCTTCATGCCGGCAACGCCTACGACATCCCTCACCTGAGGCGATGGCTCTGGGGCAAGCACATCGGCGTCCGCATCAGCCGCAAGGGCATCGACTCGAGTGAACGACTCAGCCACCGCCGATGGGTCATCGAACGCACCATGTCCTGGCTGACCGGATACCGCCGCCTGAACCACCGCTACGAGCGAAAACCCGGATGGACACGTCCAGCCCACACGGGTAGACAAGCACGCGAAGGCTCTGGTGGGTACCGGGTGATCTTGGTCGTGAACCCGTCTACCAGGGGCTTCACCTATCGGTCGAACCAACGGCCCGACTTACGCAGCAAGTTGGCAAAGGCCCGCTGGGTCGATCACCACCGCCCTCCTGTTGGGTCATGAATGGATCAGGAGATCTGAGTCCGACGGGACTTGCTGATCCTGCCGGCAGTAGGACTGCCGCCTATGCCCTTGAACTCGCCCGGAATGCACATGCCGAATACGCCGACGCAGGGGAGATATACGCAGACAGGGCTTCTGAGGAAGCCCGAGGATCGTGTCGGAGCCGGACGGGGCCGCCCAGGAAGCCCTGCTGGCGCAGGTCTGGGTGCTCGCATGGGCGGAGGTCCAATCCGTTGGCACCGTCGTGTGAGCGCCTCGCGCGTGTGTACGGAAATCCGATGACCGGTCAAAGACCAGGCCGTAACCGGCCTCGGGGTGCGTGTACGAGGCGTGGCTTCGAAGGAGAACCGTTTCTGTCTCCGATCGCTCGTCAGACGCTCCGCGTCACCAGCCGGCGGCTGGGAGCGCAAGCGGAGCAACGGGCACCGGGATGCCCGCGCGAGCGCCGTAGCTGACCCTTTGCCAAGGCATCGCTGGAAGGAGGCCTCGCGCCGGAGTCGGCGGCGGGAGTTCAGCTGGTGTGCTGTTTCGGAATGAAGGCAGGAACCAGTGGTCATCCGGTCCTCGTTCGCCAGGGACCGTACGGAAGTTCGCTTGCCACTGGGCGTACAGGGCGTCGTAGATCGGGGTAGGAGCGTCAGGCAGGAGATGGCTCATAGTTGAGTCAACGGGAAAGCGGGTCATCCCGATGTCTGCCGTACGGGTGTTTCCTGAGTATGGCACGTCGGTATGTCGGTTCCTTGGGGCCCATAGCATCCTGCGGACCGAACACTCCAGGTCCGGCCGGTGACTGGCTGGCGCCGACAAAGGCCGTTGATCATGTGACCGTTGGCTTGTCTGGTCATTGGTCTGCTCGTTGGGAAAGCAGCGGTCCGGACGTGGTTCGTCTCCGACGAACTGCAGCCGGCTGGTCAAGCCGTTGCAGCCGGAGTCGGCACCCAAGCCGGTCGAGGGCAAGGGCTGCCCGGCCTGGGGTGCCGAACGCGCGGGAGGTGTTGTCCGGGGTCCTGTTTGTGCGCACGCCAGGCGGAAGGCGAAAGCACCTGGCCCAGCGACCGGTGATCAGGTCTGGCAATTACCTGCTGACCGTTCCCGGCAGCTTGGAACGAGCCCGCACCATGTATGCGGAAGTACTCAAGGGCCTATGGTCGTTGGTCGCCGAAGTAACACCGCCCGTAGGTGGTCATAGGGACGAGACCGTCGCTCCGCCAACCGGATGAGTAGCGCGTCCAACCGGATGAGCAGCACGTCAGCCTCGCATCGCACACACCCTCATCTATATGCCAGTTCAAGAGGTTGGCAAATGACGTCGGCCCATGCCTCCATCGCTGTCTGGCCTGGCGGTGCTCTGCGTACAAGAGAGGAACCTTCGAATAGGTCGGTCGTCGACGCGCGGTGCATGAGGCGGTCGGCCCATGATGCGGGTGGGCGGATGGTTCTCTTTGTGCGGAAGAGCAGGACGAGCGCGAGTGCATCGCCTTCGCAACTCATTGCCAGCGGTGTACCGATATCCAGGCTTCGAGCAAGAGCAGCGTAAGGCCGTCCGAATACCACGGCACGATATGTAACGCTTATGTGTACCCGTGGGTTCTGTCGGGGAATTTACTGCGACCGGACGACTTTCGTCACTTTGGGTCAATTTCTGTCATCGATCGGATGGGTGTGCCCGTACCGATTACTTATTCATAGGAAGATGATCATGAAACTTTCGACTTGGTTGCGAGGCGGGACGTGCGCGGGTGCAGCCCTGGCTCTCGCACTCCCCTGTACAGCGCCTCCCGCCTCGGCCCAGTCATCGGTAGCCGTACCGGTACCCAATGGCGATTTCTCCTCCCCGCATGTTATCGGAACAAACTGGAATTTCGTGCCGCCGGCCCACTGGGGTGGGAATGGCACAACGATCTCTGTGGATGCGGCCAAACATCCCCAACAGCTTCAGGCTGCGAACCTCAACTACGGCGGTGGCCCCGCCAAGTTGTATACGAATCTGTGGGGAGTCCATGCTGGTGACAAAGTCACCCTTACATTCGACGACAGCCCCAGCAGATACACGGGTTGCACTCTCGCTCAGGTAAAGGACGGCCAGAAGTTCACGATTGATGACGGCCAGCACAGCCAGGCGGTCACTACAAAGGGCACGTCCGCGGTTGGTACCCAGAACTGGGAATTGGACAAGACATACACATTCACCGCGGCCAAGGACAACACGCAAGTAACGTTCTCTTCGCAAATGCCGCAGGGGAGCGGCTCTTGCGGCCCTATGTTGGCAAACGTGCGTGCAGTTCGACTGCCAGCCCCCCCGGACACCCAGATCCCCAAGGTGGCGCTCCCTGCTCCCCAAGCCTACAACGAGAACGAACCTCTCTCGGTTCAATCGGCGGTGGACTACTGTAGCGGCAGCGACACTCAATGTTCTTTCACAATGGATCCGCAATCCTCTTATAAATACTATGACAAGGCCAGGGTGGTCGGGGAGGTGCACCTTAACTGCGGCAGGAATTCGTTCGACGACGAGCGTGAAGTGGATTACTCGGAGAAACCTTTCGATAGTATCTCTCGGTACTACGCACAGAATGACCTAGCGATGATTCCCCCGGATGACATTTCGCAGGGAAAGCCGAAGTTGGCGAGTCAGGTCGATCGCGGATTTGAGCAAGCCACCAATTCGCCGTGGACTTGGAAGAGAGATGTGAAGAGGACCGTGGCTCCCCGGATTCAGCCCGGGGAAGCAAGCTGGGTCGAGCTCGAGCCTGCCCGACAGCGAGTCGTGGGCTACTTCACCAGCCCTCGTAACGCTTACAGACTGTTCTCGACGTTCGATGTCCCGTCCGAAACACTCTCCGATCGCTGGTACCAGCGCACAGGCCCCATGACGGATGCCGAATTTGCCATGTGTACTTCAGACCGGCCGACAGCCATTACGCCAGACCTTCGGAGTGCGCCCGTAGCTGTGCCTCCGCAATCAGGGATGAAGGCGACCAGAAGCTTCCTGCTGAAGCTGAAGGACCGCTAGCCACTAGTGGCAGTGAATTCAAGCAAGGCGAATGGCAAGGAGAACAGGTTGAACGGCACACTACGGTCGCGAGGTACTTCACCCCTCCGGATTCAGGCTCTGTACACGCTACTGGTCCCATTGATGTCCATGAGCGTAGTATCTCTCGCTGCCGCACCGTCCAGTGCTGCGGACAAGCACGACCGCGCCATGCCGAAAGCGCAGGCTTTTGACGGCAAGAAGCCCCTGTCTTCCCTTAAAGAGGTCACGGATCTCTGCAAGCAAGGTAAGGGCTGCCGATTCATCGTTGATGCAGTGCGGGAGTACCGAGGCGGCGTTATTTCGGTGGGTAACGCTTTCCTGAATTGCACTGACGAGGACGTCAGCGTTCAACGGCGCGTTACGCTCTGGCCGAGGATCACGGACAACGTTGAAGGGGAAATCAGCGGCAGGGCGACTGATACAGGAAGGGTTTCAAACTCCTCACAGGTCGAGATTTCTGGTACGGCGGAGGGAAGTCAAACCATCCTGAAAAACTTCAAGTCCTACAATGAGGAAATGCAAAAAGCGACCTCTTCCAACACCACCGAGAGTGAGACCCGGGGAACGCTCAGCGGTACAATTTCCAGTGAGAGTACGGGCAGTAAAGAGTCTGATCAGGAATATGAGAATTCTGCGGGTCGCACTGACAGCAGAACCTGGGACAATAGTGTCAAGAGTGATACCGAGGTTGAAGCGACCGCTCCGGCGGGCGATGTGCTCATCTGGGGTTACCAGGAGATGGGTCACCGGGTTAAAGGAACGCTGAAGGCACTCGGCACAAGCAAGTACATCAAGAACGTCGTCGTCGACGAGCCGTCAATCGTGCAATCAAGCTCCTTTGTAGCGCAAACCTATACTGCTCCAAAGGGGGCCTGCCTCGATACCCGACCCGCTGCCGGGGCGGGGCCTGCAGCACGCTCCGCGCCGCTCCGCGCAACGAAGCCGAAAAAATCAAGTGCCGTGCGTTCCAGGAAAAAATGATCGATCTACTTCGCCGTGCGGTGGGGGCACCAGCCCAGGGTGTGACGCGCTCAGGCCCCCTTGCGCGGCCACATCCTGTCGGCGGTGATCTCGTGCCGGCGAAGCGGAAATCTCCCCCGGTTCCGACCCGACGGCGCCTCGCGGTCACCGCGGATACCCCCGTCAGCAACGGCTACCGCAATTTGACAACACCACTCTTGGACACGTTGGGAGTATTGATGTATCGATCTGCACTCGCCCGCGGCATGCTGGCTGCTGCCGTTGGACTGGCCGCGCTTACCGTTCCTGCCACGACGATCGCCTACGCCGACGATCCCTGTAGCCCGCCCAAGGGCCACGCGGCTCCTCCGGCGTGTGCTGCAGCTGCAGGCGGCAAACAGGCCATCAGTGCCTGCCCCCCCACCTCTCAGAAGTGCATGCAAGGCCTGTCGGGCCCGGGTACGGAACCTTTGGGACTTATTTCCAGGACTGGTGCGGACATCACACGATTCGAGCAAAAGACGCGTGAGGTCGACCCGAACACGGCAGCGAAAGACCTGTGCAGCATTGCCACGGCGATCACATCTCAGAGTGACCCCGGGGACTTCGCCTTTCCGCCGAGCTGGTGGTATTGCTGAGTCGACAACGGTGAGGGGGCCGCAGACTCGCCGCGTGGCCGCACAGCTACTGACGGAGGTAAGGCCCGAATGGAGTAGCCGTGCCGTCCAACCGGATGATTTACTTGCCCTCGCACTTCAATAGCGGCGAAATCTGACCGCAGATGTATCTTAAGAATGGGGGCAAGCGTAACAACGCGAGAAGAAGAGGAAACTATGGAAACTGAAATCCGCTTTGAGGAACTGGACCTGCTCGTGGGTGAGGTGCTGCCCGAGCGAACTGTCATGGGTAACGTGATGCTCCCGTTAGCCTTCGGTGGTGGCCACGGCCATCAGTCAGCTGACGCTGACGCCGGCGGGAGCAGCTCCAGCGCCGCTGCCGCCGGTGGTGGCGGTGCCGGCGGCTTCGGCGGTGGCATGTTCGGCGGCCTGTTCGGCGGTAGCCAGCACAGCGACACGGTTCAATCGACCTGCCAGTCCATCGGCCAGGGTCAGAGCACGGTTCCCAGCCTCACCTGTATGCCGGCGACGGTCAGGAGCTACTGATCCTGAGCCGCTAGCTCCCTCACATCGGCGACAGGCCGGGGGAGGTCTGGAGTTCGTCCTTCCCCGGTTCTCCGCAGCCCTTCGAAAGCCACCCCGCGTCATGCCGTTGCGTGATGCGGGGGATGCCGACCGCCCCAGCGACATGTTGCTGGGGCGCGGTATTGAGGGAGCTGGAGGTTTCACACCATCAGCCATCGTTGCGGCGTCAATGTGCCGGAAGTGTACTGCTTCTTTCTCTCGGGGAGCGCCGGAAACGGAGAAGGGGAAGGCGCCGTGATCAGGGGGAAGCCCTTCCTCTGCCACCTCACCAGCGTCCTGGACGCCCAGGTCCGACGGCTTGCCGGCAACGAGGGGCATGGCGGCCGTGAATTGCGGCATATCGGCCGCACGCTGGGTTTCGACTTCAATGTCGCTGTACGTGCCGGCGATTGCGTGCTCCTTCGGCTCGCCGCTTCACCGGCGCGGGATCCGCGGCCCTCGTGCTCAGCCACGTCTGGATACGCAGGCGCACGGGCGGGCGGAAGATGCCCCACACTTCTGTTGAGCCGTGCTCGGCAGACGCCCGGTCGCCGCGGTCTGCGGCAGGTGGAACGCGAGGAAGTCTTCCCAGGGCCGCCCCCGCCGTCTGCCGGGAGTGCTTCGTCTTCCGTGCCAGCACCCGGTCCCCGACCGACCGTGGCTCTGGACCACCGTCGGTACGCGCAGGGCAGTGTGCGGGAGACCAAGCGGCGATGCCTGGAAGCAGTATTGAAGGTGTTCGCCTTCTGCCGTCGCCATGTCTCAACGCCTCGTTTTGGAGAGTTCCATGAGCCAATGGCCACTGACCTCTGCCGCCAATGGCGCCCTCTCTCCCGAAGAGAAGCCGTCCGGAATGAACGGCACAGCCAGGCCCGTCCTGGTCGAAGGAACGGAACTGGTCGGTGAGTTCGATGGCTCGGGTTATCGTGAGGCTCCACAGTTGGTAGCGCGCTCTGATGGACAACTCGTGCGTCTTCCCGCGCTGTTGTACTCCATTGCAAAGATGCTGGGCGGCTGCCATCTCGCTCCCCATGGCGAACCGCTCGGCGCCGGCCGTCCCACCGTGGCTGAGATCGCCGATGAGCTCAGCCGGGAATCCGGGCGGCGTTACACCGCCGAGCACGTGACCTTCCTCGTCGACCAGAAACTCGCGCCCCTCGGAATCACCACGTACTGCGACGGCTCACCGCCTCCGCCCAGCACCAAGGCCGACCCATTCCTCGCGTTCAGGTTCCGGATGGAGGTACTTTCGGAGAGCGTCACTTGGTTCCTCTCCGGGCTGTTCGCGTGGCTGCATCGCCCGGTGGCGGTTCTTCTGCTGGTCCCGGCTTTCTTCGGGGGTGAAGTCTGGTTCTGGGCGCAGGACACCGCGGGGGCGCTTCAGGGTGTTCTCTTCTCTCCGGCCAATTTTCTGCTTGTGGTGCTCTTGGCCATTGTCTCCTGCGTGTTCCATGAGATGGGCCATGCCTCGGCCTGCCGGTACGGCGGGGTACGGCCCGGTGCCATGGGGTGCGGCATCTATCTGGTGTGGCCGGCTTTCTATACAGACATCACCAACTCCTACCGGCTGGGACGCGGTGGGCGTATCCGTGCCGACCTGGGCGGCGTCTACTTCAACGCCATCTTCGTCAACGTCCTGGTGCTGGCCTATGTGGCGACGGGGTTCAAGCCCCTTCTCGTGGCGATCCTCTCCGTCAACCTGGAAATCTTCCAACAGCTTCTGCCCACACTCCGGTTCGACGGCTACTACATCATCGCTGATCTGGTCGGCATTCCGGATCTGTTCAAGTACATTGGCCCCATCATCAGGCGAGTACTGTTCCGGCAGCCGCCGGACGAGCGGCTGCGAGCCCTCAAACGGTGGCCCCAGGCGATGGTGACCTTGTGGGTGGTCTGTGTTGTTCCGGCACTCGCCCTGCAGCTGGGATATGTCCTCCTGCAGTTGCCTGGTCTCATTCGGGTCGATTGGCAGAGGATCCGAGTGCTGGTGGCCGGCGCCGCTGCCTCCGGAGACTACGTCGTTGCGGGGGCGTCCGCCCTTCAGATCGTGTTGCTGATTCTGCCGATTGCCGGACTGACCATGGTCGTCGTGCAGTTGCTCAAGGCTGTCTTCCGCTTGGCCCGCAGGCAGCTGGTTTCCCGGCAGCGCTGACCTTTGTCTGTATTTGATCACTCATTGCCCTATCTAATATGTGAGGGACGACCACAGACGTGAACAGTGCACGCGAAAGGCGAGATCAGCCATGAGTGGCATACGCGGAAAAGGCGCCGTCGTTCTCGGGATCGCCGGACTGATGGCACCACCCGCCCTCGCGCTCGGCTCCGTACCAGCGATGGCCGTGAGCTGTACGACCATGCCGGGGCCGTACCAGAAGCAGGCGGAGAAGTTCTTAGGCCGGCCGGTCGACGGCAGGCAGTCCGCCGCCGACTGCAAGGCCGTCCAGGCCTTCCAGGACAAACATGGAATCACCCCCGACATCGGCTATGCGGGGCCTGTCACCTGGGGCGTGATGGACCTGATGAATAAGCAGAAGGCCGTCGGGAAAAGCCCCAACAAGGACGGCAAGTGTCCGGTGAACAAGGGCCGGATCGCCTGCCTCAACCTCACCTTCCAGCTGAGCTGGATCCAGGACGGCGGCAAGCTCGTCTACGGGCCGGTGCCCGTGCGCACCGGCCGAGAGGGCTACGAGACCCGTACTGGGCTGAAAAGGATCTACTGGCGGGACATCGACCACTACTCGACCATCTACAACGTGCCGATGCCCTACAGCCAGTTCTTCGACGGCGGACAGGCCTTTCACTCGGTCAGCCTGAGCATGTGGAACCCGCCGGGCTCGCACGGCTGCGTCAACATGACCCGCAAAGATGCCAGGCGGTACTGGGCGCTGCTCAAGAAGGGTGACGACGTATACGTGTACGGCCGAAAGCCGGGCACCTGACGGGGCTGATCCAAAGCCACCTTGGCCTCATCAGGCGTGAGTGAAGGTCAACAGGGACGTGTTCTGACGGTAGAGAACGGGCGCCGGTACCCAGCGGAGGTACGCGTCGCGCAGCATGCGCGGCAGAGGGCGCTCGTACTGTTCGATCATGCTGAGTCTGCGGGAGAGGTGGACCATGCGCCGGGCACGGGCGCGGCGCATCGACTCGTAGGTGCGCAGCCCCTGTATGGGGTCGGTTGCCGAAGCGAGGCTGCGGGCCAGGATGACGGCGTCCTCCACCGCCGTGCCCGCACCCTGACCGAGGCTTGTCAGCATGGGGTGGGCCGCGTCTCCGAGAAGCGTGACGGGTCCCTCGCCCCACCGCTCGAGAAAGGGACGGTCCTGGGCAGGCACGCTGATGATCGCGTGTTCGGGCGTGACCCGGATCGCCTCCTGCACCTCATCCGCCCATCCCAGATAGGCCCGGGCGATCTCGCTCTTGCCGCCGTTCCACGCGCGTGCGGTCGTCGGCGGCATGTTCTTCGTGCCCCACCAGTACGCGTGCCCGTGGCCGATGTCGATGAGCCCGAAGCGCTGCCCGGAACCCCAGTAGTGACGGACGCAGCCTTCGGTGAACCGTGGGTGCGAGAAAGGGGCTGTCGCGAGCCAGCAGACGTACCCGGGTTCGCGTGGTTCCTCGGGCCCGGCTAGCTGACGGCGTATGGCGGAACGAATGCCGTCGGCGCCGATCAGCACATCCCCCTGTACCTCGTGGCCGTCCGTGAACCGCACCCGGACACCGTGCGCCGTGGATGTGTAGTCCACCGCGGAGGCGCCGAGGCGTACGGACCTGTCGCTCAGCTCCTCAAGGAGAGCCTGCTGCAGGGCGGCCCGGTGAATGTTGACACTCGGCACTCCGAGCCGGTCGCCGATCTCCTTGAGCGGCAGTTTCCTGACCAGGCGTCCAGCGGCATCGAGGAAGAGGAAGGATTCGATGGCCCGTCCGCGCCGCTCCAGCCCGAGGTCGATGCCGATGGAGCGCAGGGCGGTCAGTGCGTTGCTCATGAGCGACAGTCCGGTGCCGGCCGGCCAGAGGTCACTGGCCCGCTCGTACACTTCGACCTCGATTCCGACCCGGCGCAGGGCGACAGCGGTGGTGAGGCCGCCGATCCCCGCGCCGATGACAAGCGCCTTGGGTGTCCGCCCCCGCTTCATGCTGTCGTTTCTCCTTCCGGTCCCCGCTCGGGTCGCCTGGTCACCTCACGGATGCGTTCCGCGACGATGGAGACATACGGTTCCTCCATGAGCTGGAGGTGGTCACCGGGGACGTCGACGACGTCGACATGGCCGCTGGTCCACGTCCTCCAGCCGTTTGCCGGGTCGCGGTGCGCGCTGCCGACGGCGTTGTGCGCCCGCTCAAGTACCGAGGGCAGCGGCGCGGTCGCACGCAGGAGGGTGAGCTCCTGGTCGCAGAGGCCCGGACGGTAGTCGAGCAGCGCCTGCCAGTTGGCCCGGAACACCTGGAACAGGCGGCGTACCAGGGCGGTCGATGCACCGTGCGGCAGGGCACCGCTTACCACCGCGCGTTGCGGGATGTGGTCGAACCGCTCCTGCTCGCTCAGCCCCGCGGGAAGGGCAGGCACCGGGGCGTCGCCTCCGCCGTCCAGCCGAAGGAGTTCCCACAGGAACCACTCGGACAGCTGCTCCTCGGACACGCTCCGGAACGTCCCCGGGGTGATCGAATCGAGGAGCACGAGGCGTTCGACAGCCGCCCCGGTGGACTTCAGCCGACGTGCCATCTCATAGGCCACGAAGCCGCCGAACGACCAGCCGCCCAGCGTGTACGGGCCCTCGGGCTGCACCTTCCGGATCGCGTCGAGATAGCTGCGGGCGAGGTCGGGGATGCTGCGGAGCGGTTCCGTTCCCGGTTCGGCTCCTGCCGCCTGAAGGGCGTAGACGGGCTGGTCGTCGGGAAGGTGCTGCGTCAGGCGGGCGTAGCACAGGACGTTGCCGCCGATGGGGTGGACGAAGAACAGGGGCGGCCGTGTGCCGGATCTGCGCAGCGGCACGAGGGGGTCGAAGTTCTGCACCGCGCTGCTGCAGCGCAGCCGGTCGGCGAGCGCATCGACTGTCGGTGCCTCGATGAAGGCGGACAGCGGGACATTCGCCCCGTATCGTTCATCGATCATCGTGACGAGCCGCATGGCCGTCAATGAGGTCCCGCCGAGCTCGAAGAAATCGTCGTACACCCCCGGCGTCGGCGTGTGCAGCAGCTCGGAGAGCATCTCGGCCAGGCTGCTTTCGTATCCGTCGCGTGGTGGGACGTGCTCCGCGGACGCGGCCGCCGGTGCCAAGGGCACGGCGCGCAGCGCGGCGTCGTCCCGCTTGCCGCTCGGTGTCAGTGGCAGGCTCGGCAGCCAGATGAACCGCGAGGGGACCATGTAGTCGGGCAG
The DNA here is from genome assembly GCF_055603265.1 of Streptomyces sp. NPDC037288. Taxonomy (NCBI): domain Bacteria; kingdom Bacillati; phylum Actinomycetota; class Actinomycetes; order Kitasatosporales; family Streptomycetaceae; genus Streptomyces; species Streptomyces sp. NPDC037288. The sequence goes on along the minus strand of NZ_JBVJVY010000063.1, from coordinate 18,008 downwards.
TGCGGCGCGCAGCCGCCGCCTGAGGTCGCCGAGATCGAGTGAGGCTTCGTCGCCGACCAGGAATGCGGTGAGGAAGGCTGGGGCGCCCTCCGGGCAGCGGGACACGACCGCGACCTCGCGCAGGGCCGACTGGTATCCGGCGAGCTTCTTGACGGCCAGCTCCACTTCGCCGGGTTCGACGCGGAAGCCGCGGATCTTCACCTGTGCATCAGCCCGCTCCAGGCATACGACGGCGCCGCCGGGCAGCACCCGACCGAGGTCGCCGGTGCGGTAGAGCCGGGCACCGGCCGGACCCTGAGGATGCGGGATGAAGCGCTCCCGGGTCAGCTGGGGCTGTCCTTCGTAGCCCTCGGCGAGGCAGTCACCACCGAGGTAGATCTCGCCTTTACCGCCCTCGGGCACCGGATGTAATTGGTCGTCCAGCACCCGCACTTCAACACCGTCGATGGCCCGTCCGATGGGGGGGAGGGCCGGGAAACGGGCCGGGTCCCCCGACATTGGGTAACTCGTCGCCACGTGTGTCTCCGTCGGCCCGTACTGGTTCTCCAGCAGGCAGCCGGGCAGCGCGGCGCACAGCCTGCGGATCTCCTCCGTCACGCGGAGCTGCTCGCCGGAGGAGACCAGGACCCGCAGGCGGCGTGGATGCAGGCCCAACATATCGGCGGTCTCGGCAAGTTGTTGCAGCGCGACATAGGGGAGGAAGACCCGCTCCACGCCCTCCCGATCGAGGAGGTGCAGCAACTCGGGCATGTCGCGGCGCAGCTCGTCGGGGACCAGCAGGAGGGTGCCGCCACCGCACAGCGTGGAGAAGATTTCCTGGAATGAGACATCGAAGCCGAGGGGTGCGAACTGGAGTGTGGTGGCGCCGACGGCGCCGCTCGGTGCGCGGTTCTGCCATGCCACGAGGTTGGCCAGGGCGCGGTGCGGCATGGCCACGCCCTTCGGGTGGCCCGTGGAGCCGGAGGTGAAGAGCACGTACGCGGTGCTCCGCGGCGCGATGGGCGGCAACGGCGGCTCGCTCGTGCGCGTGCCGCGCCCTGCGCCCGCAAGGAGCGACTCGGCGGGCAGTATGTCCAATTGCATTGGCACCAGATGGGCGTGACCGGCGTGCGCGATGACGCGGAACGGGCGTGCCTGCGCGAGCATGTCGGCGATCCGCTCCTGGGGGTAGCTGACGTCCAGCGGGACGCAGGCGGCGCCCGCCTTTGCGACGCCCAGGACCGCGGCGATCATCGCAGGTGAGCGGTCCATGGCGATGCCGATACGGGCCCCTGGCGGCGTACCGAGAGAGAGCAGTCGTCGCGCTACTCCGTCGGCGGCCTGATCCAGCTCCTCGTATGTCCACCGCTCTTCGGCCATGGAGACGGCGGCCGCACGCGGGGTGCGCAGTACCTGGCGCTCGAACCGGCGCACGACGTCACCGGGTTCCTCGGTGAGGAAGCCGAAGCCGGGCTCTTCGTGCGGGTTCTGCACGATCCGTTGCAGGATCTCGGCGTACCGGCGGCCGAACAGGTCGGCCTGGGACGCGGTGAACACGCTGCCGTCGCAGTCGATCCGCAGCTCCAGGTGCCCGTCCCGGGGGTCGGTGATCGCGTTGACCAGGAGCGGGAGGTTCGTCTGCTCCCAGACTTCGAGACCCTCCAGGCGCAGGTACGCCGAGCGCAGCAATGGCCCGAGGACATGGAAGTTGACGTAGTTGAACGCGGTCCGCAGCATGGTGTCGCCGTTGTGACCCGCCTGGGTGGCGCTGAGCGGATAGCGCCGGTGCGGTTGGCTGTCGCGCTCGCTGCTCTGCACTTCGCGCGCGGCTTCGAGCCATGTCCGCGCGGTGCGGCTGAGTCGCACCGGGAGCGTGTTGAGGAACAGTCCGGCGGTCCGCTCCGCCCCGGCGTGCTCCGGGCGTCCATGGGTGACCAGTCCCGTGACGACCCCGTCCGAACCTTGAAGCAGCTTCAATGTGAGGCAGTGTGCGGCGAACAGAACGGACTTGACGGGCATTTCATGGGTATGCGCGAAACGGTGCACCTCTGCCGTGAGCTGGTCGGGCAGGGCGATATGCCGTACGACCAGACCGCTCTCACCGGGAGGTTCGTGCGGCCGGAAGGTGTCCAGGCACGCGAGCGATGCTTCGCCGAGCGAATCGTGCCAGAACTGTCGGCTCTCCTCGGAGGCCAGGGCGCGTCGCTCGTCGAGCGCGTGGGCTGCGAACGACGGCAGCAGGGCTTCGGGCACTGGTGCTATGTCCTTGCCGAGGGCGTACAGGTAGTCCTGGAGCAGCTCGCACAGCACATTCGCCACGCTCCACCCGTCCAGGAGTGCATGATGGAAACTGAGGACCAGGTCCACCGCGCCGGACGGTAGGACGTGCACGCGGAACAGGCACAGCGGGGGCTTGTCGAAGACATACTGGTGATGGCGCCGCTGCTCGATGTGCGCCCGTACCTCGGCCTCGGCCGTCTCGGGGGAGTGCGAGCGGAGATCGGCGACCTGCAGGCTTTCGCCGGCGTCGGCTTGGCGGTGCACGATCTGCAGCGCCTGGGAGAAGCCGGACAGGCGGAACGAGGAGCGCAGAACCGGGTGACGGGCCATGAGCCGCTGGTGCGCCCGGCGGAACGCGGGTTCGTCCCAGTCCATTCGGAGGGTGTAGCGGAAGACGTCGTGGTAGACGGCCGTCTCCTTCTGCTCGCGGCTGTGGTACAGCATTCCAAGCTGGAGCCGGGTGGCTGGATAGGCGTCCTCGGCCTCCGCCAGCCCGGGCATGTCCACGCTGAGGACGAGGTCGAACGGCTTCGGCCAGGGGTCGGCCGTCTCCGCGGTGGCCGGCGCCGTCGACACGTGAGCGGCCAGCCCGGCGACGGTCGGGTAGCGGTGCATGTCGCTGAGCGTGAAGTGCAGCCCCTGCCTCTCAGCCTCCGCACGGATCCTGAGCATCAGGATCGAGTCCCCGCCGAGCGCGTAGTAGTTGTCGTGGATCCCCACAGAACCCACATCCAGCACCTCACGCCAGACAGCGGCGAGAGTCGTCTCGACCGCATCCCGCGGTCGTGCATCCGCCAGGGCACGGGTACGCGGCGGCGCAGGAAGCGCCTGACGGTCGGCCTTGCCGTTCGGGGTCAGCGGAATCCGGTCGATGCGTACGAAATGCGTCGGGATCATGAACTCCGGCAGCGCGGCGCCGAGATGGGATCGCAGCAGCGCAGGGTCGGTTTCCTTGTCGGCGACGTAGTAGCCGACAAGGCGTACGCCGCGGGCGCGGGACATCCGGGCGTCGACCACCGCGCCCCGCACACCGGGACAGGCCGCCAGCCGGCTCTGCACCTCGCCGAGCTCCACGCGGTGGCCGCGGATCTTCACCTGCTCGTCGATCCGGCCGAGGAACTCCAGGGTGCCGTCCGCCAGCCACCGGGCGAGATCGCCCGTGCGGTACATGCGCTCCCCGGGATGGAAGGGATCCGCCACGAATTTCTCGCGGGTCAGCTCCGGACGGCCGAGGTATCCGCGGGCCAGACCGACGCCCGCGATGCAGAGTTCGCCCGGTGCGCCGACGGGCTGCGGTTCGTCGTCCCCGCCCAGCGCATAGAGCCGGATGTTGTCGATCGGCCGGCCGATCGGCACCCTGCTGACGGCCTCGGCCACCTCGGTGGCCCACGGGGCTTCGGGGTGGGGAGCGAGATCGAAGTATGACACGTCGACCGTGGCCTCGGTCGGACCGTAGAGGTTGACCAGCTGCGGGGCCGCCGGGCCGGCCTCGGCGAACAGTCCGTGGAACCGTTGGACGAGGTCGTGTGGCAGGGCTTCGCCACTGCAGAAGACGAAACGCAGATGCTCGGCAGTGGCCGGCAGAGCGGGGTCGCTCTCCAGCAAGTCGAGGAAGGGGCCGAACATGGACGGCACGAAATGCGCCACGTTGACGCCCTGTTCGGCGATCGTACGCAGGATGGCCTGCGGTTCCTTCTCCTGGCCCGTCGGCAGAAGGGCCACGCGCGCCCCCGCGATGGCCCACCAGAACAGCTCCCACACGGAGACGTCGAACGAGCTGGGCGTCTTCTGCAGCAGCACATCGCCGTCACCCAGCGGATAGCGCTTTTGCATCCAGGCCAGACGGTTGACCACTGAGTGGTGCTCGACCATCACGCCCTTGGGCCGACCGGTGGAACCAGAGGTGTAGATGACGTAGGCGAGGTTGCGCGGTCCCGCCACCGGTTCGAGCGGGCCGTCCGGGCCCCGTCGCAGAGCGTCCAGAGTGATCATGCGAGTACCGGTAACGACAGACGACGCTTCCCATCCGCCCTCGCCACGAGTGACCCGGCCGGTGGTCAGGACGGCCTTGGCACCGCTGTCGTTCAGCAGGAAGCGGACGCGGTCTGCCGGGTAGGCCGGGTCGACGGGCACATAGGCGCCACCGGCTTTCAGTACCCCGAGCAGTGCCATCAGCAGCTCGGGGCCGCGCTCCACGAGTACGGCCACCCGGTCATCGGGGCGTAGTCCCTCGGCGCGCAGTCTCCAGGCAACCTGATTGGCACATGCGTCGAGTTCGGCATAGGTCAACGCCGGATGCGCAGCGGTCGCGACGACAGCGATCCGATCGGGCGTGCGGGCGACCTGCTCCTCGAAGAGGCCATGAAGTGTCTTGTCACTCGGGTACGGGGCCTCGGTCGAGTTCCGGGCACGGACGAGATCGTCGTGCTCCTCGGGGGTGAGCATCGGCAGATTCGCCACCGGCTCGTCGGGCTGTTCCACCGCCTGCTTGAGCAACGTCTTGATGTGCCGGGCCGCCGCCTCGATCGGGAAGTCCGCGTCGAAGACATCAAGTGCGTAGTCGAGGTCGACCTGGACGTCGCCGACGTCGTCGAACTCGCGGACGTAGACGGTCAGCGCGTCCTGGGTGAGACCGTTCGGCAGTGCGACTCTTTCGACCGAAAGCCCTGGAATGGTCTCGGGGCTGGGCAGCCGCAGATAGGAGATGGTCACGTCGAAGAGGCGCCGGGGACCGGTGTCGTACGACGGCAGAGCACGCAACAGATCCCCGATGGCCAACCGCTCACGGCGCTTCATCATGAACGAAGACGTCTCGACCTGGTCGGCGATGTCGTGCATCGACAGTCCGCTGTGCGCGGAGACACGGAGCGGAAGCACGCTGGCGAAACTACCGACGGTCTGCTTCGCCGCCATGCCGCGGCGATTGAGCAACGGAATCCCGAGGCCGATCTCCTCGCAGCGATGCACCCGGGAGAGATACGTCGCGAACGTCGCAGTGAGGAACGCGAAAAAGGATCCATCCCGTTCGCGGATCCGGTCGATGAGCTTCCGCTCGAGCAGGAAGGTGTGGCGGGCGCTGCGGCGGACACCACCCGAGGTGCGGTCCGGGCTCTTGGTGGGAAAGAGCGGAGCGGAGAAGTCCGCGAAGGTCTCCTGACAGAAGTCGCGGTCGTGCTGCCACTCGGCCGAACTGCGGTAAAGGGACTCGTCTTCGGCATAAGTGAGATACGAGGGTGGCGTGATTTCCAGAGCGGACCCTGTCCGAATGACGTGCGCATAGTCCGAGAGGATCTGCCGCATGAACTGGTCCATGCCCCAGCCGTCGACGATGACGTGGTGCGCCATCAAGAAGAGGTACCCGACGGACTCGCTCTCGCGCAGCAACGCCATATCGAACGGCCGTCCACCATCCAGATCGAAGGGGCGGCGGGCCGCGCTTTCCATCCAGGCCCGGCAAGCGGCCTGTGGGTTGTCTTGCGCCGACAGATCGACAATCCGAATCTCGGGAACGTCGTCCTCAAGCCACTGCACGGGGGTTCCCTCGCGCTCTGTGAAGCGCAGCTTGAACGCATCGTTACGATGTATGGCTCTCCGGCAGCACGCCTTCAGGACACCGAAATCTGCCTCACCGGAAATCCGTAAGGCCCCGCCGATATTGAAACTGGGCATATCGGGAATGTGAGAACTAGCAGTCCATATGTCTCGCTGATATGCCGTCAGTGACGTTGGCAAGGCCGAACTCATGGTCGTCCCTTCGAAAGTAACGCAGTGAAACGGGGTGACGCGTCGCGGGGGAACGAAACCATGCCGATAATGACACGAGCAAGTTACGCCGAAAATGGTGTGGCACCCCGGCATGTGGCCGTTCGGTCACCGAACAACAAAGCGCCGGAGCGCACGCCGAAGGCCCTGGAGACCACGGTCACAGCACAACTCGGCCATAAGGTCCGTAGACAGACACCGTCGCAACGCCGGAGGCAGTTCCCAGTCAGACACGGTCGAAGACCTCTGCGAGATCTGCCCGGCCAGATACCCCGAGTTTGCGGTAGGCGCTGGTCAGATGGCGCTCCACGGCGCGCGCGGTGACGTGCAGCTTTGCCGCGATCTCCCGGTTCCGGGCGCCGGCGGCGGCCATACGGACCACTCGGAGCTCGCTCGATGTGAGCGTGGACCAACGATCGCCGCCCAAACTGCGGGGCCGGGCCCCCGAGTTGGTCAGCTCAGCACGTGCTCGCTCGACCAATCTGACCGCCCCGCACTGCTGCGCCAAGTCGACCGCGCGGCGCAGGTGCGCCCGTCCGGGGACGAGATCGCCGAGGGCTATTTCAGCTACGCCGTAGTCGATCAGACTACGGACCAGGTCAAGCTTGGCGCTCGCCTCCTCCTGGCGCGCGACCGCAGCTGCCAGCGCGCGCCGGCCCTCCTCGCCGCCTATGACGACGCCCAGCGCCCACAGCGCCCGTCCGACCACCCGGGGGGTGCCCCACCGCTCGGCGAGCTGCAGCTCCTCCTCAACCAGGCGGCGGGCCGGTTCTCGCTCGCCCAACGTGGCGAGCAAGATCGCAGCGTCGGACCGCCACGTCAGCAGTGCCGGGTTCGCAAGCCCGTGCCGCTGCAGCCGGCGCCCGCATTCCAGTACTTGGGTGAGCGCTCCCTGCAGGTCTCCGGATGCCGCCCGCAGCCGACCACCGGCGAGGCTGAGCACGGCGTCCTCCCAGCCGTCCATGTCGCCGTCGCCCTGGTACCCGGCTGTCGCGTGGACAAGAGCCGCCGCCTCCTCCATCCGGCCGCAGTCCAGCAGGACGCTGATCATGTGAGCGGCCGCACTGGTGCGGAAGCAGCTGGATGGCAGCGCGAAGAGCTCGTCGACCGCCGGGGCAACAGCGGCCAGTGCCTCTCGTAGCTCGCCTCGGCGCTGATGCACCATGGAGCGGCCCAGCGCGGCTGCTGCCTGCAAGATGCGTGCGCCGGTGTGTCCCGCTCCGGTTCCGATGTCGTTGAAGACCCTTTCCGCGTCGGACAGATTGTCCGTACAAACCAAGCCGAGTGCCACGAAGTAGGCGAGTTCGGAACAGCCCTCACGGACCATGAGGCCGGACCGGAACGCCTGGGTGGCCAACGCCCGGGTACGTGAGGACGAGCGTCCGGTCAGCGCCGCCTCCAGGGCTTGGACACCCAGTCGCAGAGCTTCGTCACCCGCCGCCAACTCTCGAGGCGGGGCCTTCGTGACGGTCGCGTCCGGCGAGCTTGCAGGGATGGGCAGGCGGTACTGCGCCCCGGTGGCCCGGGCCAGCGTGCACTGAACACGTAACAGTGCCTCGATCTCCTGCCATACAAGCGGAGCGTTGTCGGGCGCCTCGTCAGTGGCGACCGTGGACCAGAGGCTGGCCCCGGTGTCGACAAGGACGTCGACAGCGGCGCCGAGTCTCCCGCAAAGCAAGTGAGCAGTGGACAGCAAAGCGGCCAGTCGGCCACGCCGGTTGGGATCGTCCGCGGTGGCCACGGCCTCGCTGAGGTACCTGCAGGCAACGGCAGGATCCCGGTAGAGAAGTACGCGGCCGAGGTCGGAAAGCAGGTGTTCGCGCTCCTTCCGGCAGACTGGTTGGCGTAGCGCGCGGCGCAAGTACGCCGCGGCATCGTCCGGGGCACAACGGCGGAGCGCGTCTCCCGCGGCGGCACGCAAAGCGGGAACCACCCATGGCTCGGCAATGGGCTGTGCAGCACGCAGCACATGCTCGGCCACCTGCTCGTTGTCGGCGCCGGCGTCGTGGCTCAGCTGGGCGGCGCGGAGCCGGAGTGCGGACCGCTCGGCCATGGTGACCTCGTCTTCCAGCGCTGCGCGCAGGGCCGGGTCGGTGAAGATCATGCCGGGGGCGCTGGGCAGCACCACTCCTATGCGCTCCAGACCTTGGAGGGCTACAGCCGCGGCTCGCTCGTCGAAGCCCGCAAGGGCGGCGACGAGGCGCGCGTCGGCAGCCTCGCCGACAACGGCCGCCAACCGGGCCAGCGTCGCAGTCTCCGCCGACTCCCGGCGAATCCGGGCAAGTGTCATCCGGACGCGTAATGTCCCTGCTAACTCGGCGAGTTCACTCAGCGAGCAGCCCCTGCTGCTCGGCTGCGGACGGCGCAGGGCACTCAGTAGTTCGTGCACCAGCCGAGGGTTGCCGCCGGTGGCGGCCTGAAATGCGTCGGGGAGGCGGGTGTCGCCCCGGTACGAGTCAGGCGGGTTGTCGTGGGGCTGCGTGCCGATACTCCGCCCGAGGAGCCGGTCGATCCCCCCGACGGACAGCGCAGGCAGTTCTATTCGCCGGCATCGAGGGTGGTTCAGCACCTCGTGACCGAACCATCCCCCGGGGGCAGGTGTGGTCGGCCCGGCCACGGTAGAGGTGACCGCGAGGAGAGCGCGTACGCTGTCGAGGCGGCGAGTGAGGTAGCCGAGCCACTGGATGGACTGCTCGTCGCACAGCTCGAGATCGTCCACGGCGATCACCATCGCCTGGTCCCCGCCCAGCACCCGGATCGTCTGGTGCAGGGCATTGAAAACCTCGAACAGCATGGGCGGCGCCGGTGCGGCTCCGGCCGGGGGGACATGTTCGGCTCCCGGCGTCCCCTCGAAAAGCTGCCGTACGACTCCGAAGGGCAAGTGTCGCTCGTCAGCGGAACAGCGTGCTCCCAGAACCTGGACGCCGCGAAGGCGCTCCTGAGCGGTCCATGCGTGGAGCAGTGCCGTCTTCCCCAAGCCGGGAGAGCCTTCGATGAGAACCACGCCACTTGTTCCGCCCCGTGCGCGGCGGGCCAAGTGTTCCAGCTCAGCGAGTTGATCGACGCGCTCGACCAGTTCCACCAACGATGTTCCTTCCCCGAAGGCCGTACCGTGAATTCCTCGAGGAGAGTATGAACTGATCGCGGCTCACCTGCGGCAAGCCCCGGCCGCCGTCCGCAAGCGGGTCCCTTGCCGCATGCTGGCAAACGGCATCACCGGCGTGGTGGCGGGTGCCCGGAGCGGGATTCGAACCCGCACTTGTGCCGCTTTTAAGGCGGTTGCGTCTACCAGTTGCGCCACCCGGGCCGAGGCTCATGCAGGGTCCTCTCGTGAAGGCGGCCTGCGGTGTGCCTCTTATGGGTTGGACGCGACGCGACGGAGGCTGTGACGGTGAGCCCGGTCACATGCGAGTGCCCCGCTCTGGCGGTCACCCTCACGGGTGGACAGCTGCATCGTTTGGCGGCGCCTGGGACCAGGCACACTCAACAAGCCTCCCTGGCTGAAAGGTTGAGATGTGAGACATATCCCGCGGGTATCCAGAGGTCCCCTTCTGTGTACATTGCTGCTTGCTGAACCCGGTCGCCCGCACCAAATTGAAACATCGCAAAAGCGTAAGGAATGAAATGAGTGAGCTGGCCGAACCGTATGATCTGATTGGCGTGGGGATCGACTCGTTCAATGCGAGCCTGGCCGCTCTTGCCGAACCCCTGTCCGACCTGCGTGTCCTCTTTCTGGAGGAGAAATCCAGACTCGCCTGGAACGTAGGCCTGCGCACCGAGGAAGTGCGGGCTTGTATCCCCCTGCTCGGCGATCTGGTGACCCTTGTGGATCCCACCAGCCGATGGTCGTTCGTCTCGTACTTGAGGGCGAACAATCTCCTATTTCCTTTTCTTTCATTGAGGCGGATTCATATCTCTCGTCAGGAGTACGAACACTATTGTCGGTGGGTCGTCGGCTCTTTGCCGCCTTGCGTGTTCGGCCGGTCAGTCGAGTCTGTTCGGTGGGATGCGGAGGACCGGCTCTTTCACGTCGAGCACATGGATTCGTGCGGACGAAAAACCGTGGAGCGCGCGGCTAACGTCGTGCTCGGCGCGGGGGCCGCGCCTGTGGCGACTCCGCCGTCTGGCCAGGGCGCAGCCACAGCCGACGTTTTCCTCAAGCGCTCATGGGAGAGGCCGGAGCGCGATTCGCCGCACCATGTGAACGCTGATAAGACCCAGCCTCAAAAGAACGGAAATGTCCTCATCCCTGAGCAATGGCGGCACGGCAAGAGCAGCGGATTCGATGAAATGATTACCGAGATCTACGACAGCCGCGCCATCGACCGCATTGTCCTCGAAAGAGGCGACATGCCCACGTCTCCCGCCTTCCTTGATCCTCTGGTTTCTTTCATCGAGTGGGATTCCCCCGGCCGCTATGCAGTTGACTCTCACTTCCGAGTCGCTCTCACACCGCAGATCAGCGGTTCGTTGTTCGTGCACAAGGCGGAAATTAACATTCCCGGGCCGGGCGTCTTCAACCTGGGCCTAGGGGCCTGGCGCAGCGCAACCATCATCAACGCGTTGCTTGGCCGCGATCAATACGGCCTCTCCGGTCTGCATGGCGCCCACACCCCAGTCTCTCTGGTCGGGGCTCTGTAGGGCGCGATCCTCAACGCAGTTGGGCGGCATCGCACAAGCGCGGCCTCGTCCACCAGCCAAGCGGGAAATCTGACGTCCGACTACCCCTGCCATATTACGTTCCGTCATAGGCCCACCCGGTGCACATCTATAAGGTAACTGACAGTAACCGGATTTGAGGCAGAGGGGCATGCGACCGGGCGAGCGTGGCATTTTCGCAACGGCTGTGACCGTGATCTGCGCGGCCACCGTGGTGGCGGCGTCTGGCACGGCTTTCACGAGTCCAGGACCGATGCCGGCGTCACCCGCGCCCATTTCCTCCGCCATCTCCCCACAGAACATGGACCTGGGGGCTGTCCGCAAGAAGCTCGACCAGCTGTACCACGACGCGGCCGTCGCGACGGATGCCTACAACGCCGCACAGGAGGCTTACAAGAGGCAGACAGCGCGCATCGACGCGTTGTCCAAGGAAATCGTCCAGGCGCAGCAGAAACTGGCTGGTTTGAAGAACGCGGCCGGTGCTGCGGCCCGCGCCCAGTACCGCACTGGCGGGCTGCCGGCCACCGCCCAGTTCCTGTTCAGCGACGATCCGCAGCAATTCCTGGACGGAGCCGGGGCGATGCTGCAGGGACAGCGGGCGACGAGCAAGCTGATCGTCGAAATGACACGCACGCAAGAGGACTTGAAGCAGTACGCCGAGGACGCCTCCGCGCAGCGGAGCAAGCTGGAGTACGACCGCAAGGCCAAGGCTGCGGCCAGGAAGAAGATTCAGCAGCAGATCGACGAGGCCAAGAAGCTCGAGTCCCGGCTGGAGAAGAGGGAGCAGGATCGGTTGGCCCAGTTGGAACAGGAGGCTGCTCGCCGGGCGCAGACAGCCTGGCTGGGCACCGGCATCCTCAAGGAGATCGACGGCAAGGCCTCCGCACAGGGCAAGCTGGCAGTGCAGTTCGCCACGGCCCAGTTGGGGAAGCCGTATGTGTGGGGTGCCGAGGGTCCGGATTCCTTCGACTGCTCCGGCCTGACCTCCCAGGCCTGGGCGGCGGCCGGTCATCCCATCCCGCGCACCTCGCAGGAGCAGTGGAAGGAGCTCAAGCACATCGACATCAAGGACATGCGCCCCGGCGACCTCATCATCTACTTCCACGACGCCAGTCATGTCGCGATGTACGCCGGCGACGGCCAGATCATCCAGGCCCCGCGTCCGGGCCGTACGGTGACGGTCTCGGGTGCCGGCGCGATGCCCATCCTCGGAGTCGTACGGCCAGACGCCTAACTTGATCTTTAACCTGTGCGGCGGGGCTCTGGGGTGGTTGTCTTCTTCTTTTGCCGTTGCGTTGGTGGTGCTTTCTTGAGTGTGTGCACGTCGTGGCGGGGTGCGGAACGGGTGTTTTTCCGGCCCGGTGGCCGTCCGGGACCGGGGAGGGTTGGTTTCGGTGCTCTGGCGGGGCAGGCGGCCTGTTGGCGGATGTGCCGGAAGCCGCGGCGGACACGGGCGGGAGTGAGCCTGTCCGGAGGGCTGGGTTTCTCCCAGGGTTGGCTGCCGGGGCGGGACGGCCCGCCGCAAGACCAAGAACCCGGTGCCTGCCGACCTGCGGGGCCACCGGCTGCGACGCGGCAGACCGCCAGCCTTCGATCGCGAGGCCTGCAAGCAGCGCAACACCGTCGGGCGGTGCATCAACCGCCTGAAGCAGTGGCGCGGTATCGCGATCCGCTACGAGAAGACCGCGACCATCTACCTGGCCGGTCTCCACATCGCTGGCATCTTCCTCTGGTCCGCCCGGTGATCCGAGCAAAAGTCCCTAGTCGAGAGGGCGCCGGTCTGGGTCTGTCCCTGCCAGTGGTTGATCCCACGACAACGCCCAGCCGTCGTCCGGCACGCCATCAGCCATCTGTCTGAGCTTGGCAAGTACGAATTGGCAGTCGACAGCAGCATCATGCGGGCCGCCCAGCGGCTGGCTGCGGTAGGCGCCCCGCTCGACCGACCACAGCCCCCGCCACACGGAGTAGGGCATCATGGCGTCCTTCCACCGACAGCGGGCCAGCCACTCCTCTGCCGCCACCGGATCTCCATGATGACGAACCAGTTCACGCTGGAAGACAGCGCGGGCGGATTCGCTGTTGTACGACACCAGCGTTCGGCCATGGAGCACATCGGTGAGGGCAGGCAAGAGCTCCCCGAAGGTTGCGGCCCGAGCTACGCGTTTCTGCGTGATGCCGTGCATCTCCAGTGCTGCAGGCTCAATGGCGGCACGCGGCCGCACGTACTCGTCTAAGAGCACGCTCTCGTCCCGGTCCATCACGGCGATCTGCACCATATAGGCGTTGTCCAGACCGGTGGTCTCCAGATCGACGGCCAGCAGTGAGTCATCGGCGAGTAGGTGACGGGCCCAACGAGAAACCCGCTCACGTTCACGTCGCCAGGACGGGGGCCGCCGCATGGCACGGATCGCGTCAGCCAGACTGTCGTGTTCTTCCCTCGTGGCCAGCACCCGCCACACAGGCACCGCGTCGCCGTCGCGTTCGGCGCTCACAGTCCCCAGATACCGGCCGCCGCCGTAGACGGCCCAGATAGGCCGGCTGGTGCCGGCGGGGCGGACCAGCTGCACCTCGTGCTCATCCACGCTACTGAAGAGGTCCCCCTGCCCGTTCGGCTCCGCGAGCGTCACCGCGCTCCCCTTCCCCGGCTATCCCGGCCGCACCATGGATGATCAGCGCAACTGTACGACCGGACGGTGGCGAAGCGTGCCTAAGACACGTGCGGTCACCTGCGAGTCCGCTGCCGGCACGGGACTGGCGAGGATGATTCTGTGCCAGACCTTGCCGAGGCTGTGAAGAGAGGCGACCAGGGATCGACCGCATCCGGCAGATCCCCCTGGAGCGGCGGGTCGGCACCTTGAAGGCGGGGCAGGAGGGTTCGCTCCTGCTGACGAAAACGCACCTTGAGGCCTTTGGTGGCGACAGCACAACAGCGAACTCGACGAAGCCGTCCCCTCCTCGGTCGCTCCACTGATCACCGCACTTGGCTTGGAGCTGCCGATTCGGCTTCGACGAGGAACGTCCGTATTCGCTGGTCAACCGTCAGCCGGAGGCCCGGGGGCCCGGCACCGGCTGCCAAGAATGCCTGGAATCCGCGGCGCCCATGGCCGATAACCAGCAACTCGTGTTCACGCCTTGCGCGGCTGCACCCTGATGCCCCGGCTGAATCGATGACGCACTTCGGCCTCTCTTTTCTGGTAATAGTTGCATGCCGAAATCGCTCAGGCCGCTCATCACTTGAGCCAGGGCCTCGCGGGCGGCGTGCGGTGCCAGCCCGAGATGGTGTGTGGCGGCAGCGATCGCTGCGTCTTCGTCTCCATAGATCATGAGGAGCTCGATGAGGCGAGCGGTGCCGGTACCGACCTGAAATTGCTGGTTGCTGTGTGGGTCGTGGATCAGGGCTATGGCGGTGTTGAACAGCACCACGGGCAGCTCCGCGCCGGCGAGAGTGAGGTCGAGAGCCTGTGTGTATTGGTCTGCGGCGGCGGTCATGCGGTGTGGAAAGCCGGAGACTTTCAGATTGGTCAGGCCTTCCGTGGCCGCTGTGCGAAGTGCGTCCAGGGTGCAGAGGTAGCGGGACAGCCAGGGGCGCTGCTGGTGGGCGACGCGCAGGGTTGGCGTGCGGACTGCCCCGGTGAGACAGCCCGGGCAGCCGGAGCCGGGCGGCCGCCTGATGGCGGACCATGCGGAGGTCAGGGATGCGAGACCGTCGGTGACGAAGCCGAGGGGCATGCCCTGAGGTGTGGTGCTGGCTTCGCCGCTGGCACGGACGAAGAGCCGCTGGCCCGGGCCGCCACAGGTATGAGCGCCGCCCAGGGCGCATAAGTCACCCAGCCGCATCATGGGGTGGAGCAGCGCTGGAGGGAACACGCCGTGCTGCTGAGCCTGATCCGCGTGGTCCAGAAAGGCGTAAAAGTCCTTCTCGCTGGTGATCCGTGCAAAAGTCGGGCCGTCTATCTCGAGGTATGGGGTGAGTATGTACTCCTGCACCTTGACGACGAAGACGTCCCCCACCACCATTTCATCGCCCGGAGCGCCCAGCGAGCCCGTGCAGGGAGCAACGATGGTTTCACCGATTCCGGTAGGAGTGTCGGAGGAAGGGCAGAAAATCGCAGTGCTCTCGTCGCACAAATCACTGTCAAGGATGGCAGGCAGTAGATCGGCCGACTCGGCGAGGATGGTCCTCATGGGCGGGCCGCCATCGGGAGTTGTGAGGGTGCGTGAATGGCCACACCCCCAGGCACTTAAGTGACATAAGATGCATCGCACTCTTACCACCTATTAGCTACTCGAAGCTTGTGTGTCGCGCTCGCTCACCACGTGCGCCGCCATGCCAGACCTTCACGTACACACGGCACTCTCTCAGTGGCAACCCACCTTCCCTGGAGGCCGGCGAGGACTGAGGCCGTCCCACCCATTGCGCACGCAGTGCGACGGCGGTGCAACCGCAGGCACGAACAGCCCGTGATCGGACCCTCAGTCGGGGACCGCCAGTGAGGTCTGTTGCATCGTGGGATCGACGCTTCGTCAAGCCTTCACGCCCGCCCTCCTTGTGGGTCTCGCTTCGGCTCATGTGCACTGGTGGAACGCCTGCGGAGAGGACTTGCCCGTGACCCGTCGCGGGGGCGATCGGGCGATCGGAATCGATCATGTTTCGCCGGTGGTGGCGTGAACTCGGCGCCGAGCGCGGTGCCGGCGCCGGGCATGCCGGCACGGTGGCGTCGGTACGTTCACGAAACCGGCCTTTGATCAGGGCTGACTTGTTCCGCGGCCTCATCGTCCAAGGCCATCGCCCCCGGGGCGGCGGCGGTTCTGGGCAGTGTCTCAAATGGTCTTCAGTGGTGGGTCATGGCTGAGTGATACGTCGCTATGGACTGCCGATTCGGGATGGGAGTTCGTCCGGCCGCTGCTGCCTGAGTCCGTGTGGGGGCGGGAGCGCTCGGACGACCGCACCGTGCTCAACGGGATCGTGCGGAAGTTCCGGACCGGGGTGGCATGGCGGGATGTGCCCGAGCGGTACGGTCCCTGGGCGACACTGCACACTCGCTTGCGCCGGTGGGCCCTGGACGGCTCGTTCGAACGGATGCTCCGGGCCGCGCAGGCGAGGGCGGACGAGGCGGGAGGCATCGACTGGCTCGTGTCGGTCGACTCCACCGTCGTCCGCGCCCACCAGCACGCCGCCGGGGCCCGAAAAGGGGGGCTCCGCAGCCCGGCACTCGGACGTTCCCGAGGTGGCCTGACCAGCAAGATTCACCTGGCCTGCGTCGGCGCCGGCCGCCCGCTCGCCTACACCGTCACGAGCGGGAACACCAACGACTGCACCCAGTTCTCCGCCGTGATGGAAGCGATACGGGTGCCCCGGATCGGCCCGGGACGGTCGCGGGTGCGCCCCCCGCCCACGTGCTGGGCGACAAGGGCTGCGGCTCGCGGGCCATCCGGGCCTGGCTCAGACGGCGGGGCATCGCTCACACCATCCCCGAACGGGTCGGCCAGATTCGAAACCGGCTCCGGCGCGGCAGCCGCGGAGGGCGCCCGCCGGCCTTCGACAAACAGCTCTACACACGACGCAACGTGGTCGAACGCTGCTTCAACCGCTTGAAGCAATGGCGCGGCATCGCCACCCGCTACGACAAGACCAGCGAGTCGTACCAGGCAGCCGTCACCCTCGCATCGCTCCTGATGTGGGCATGACCATTGAAGACACCGCCTAGACCTGGTGGGCCGCCGAGGCCCGGCTGGGCTGGTGAGGCCCGGACGGCAACGTCCGCCTGGTCGTGACCACCGCCGACCCAGCCACCCTGCCGGCCAAGGCGACCTGGTACCTGGCCACCGACCTGCCTCGCCCCGGCTCCCCACGCACCGCTGAATCACCCTACCCACCCGCCACCCTCGCCGAGATCGTACGGATCTACGGGCTGCGGCACTGGGTCGAGCAAGGCTACAAACAAGTCAAGGACGAACTCGGCTGGGCCGACTTCCAAGTCCGCTCCGAAACCGCCATCCGCGGCCACCAGACCCTCGTGAACTGCGCGTTCAGCTTCTGCTGGAACACCTGGTTCGCCCCGCCCCCACCCTTTCCAGCCGACCAGCCAGTCGGGCCTGGCGCTCCGCCAGGCCCGTTAGAGAGGGGGAGAACCCGAGCCCCAACAGCCTCAGCCGGCCTGCTGGCCCCAGGCACTCCGGGCCGTCCGTGGCTGGCTGACGCCTTGGTCCACGCTGCAACCCTACTGGCGGGCATGGTCGGCGAAGCCCCCACCCCTAGCGCTCCAGGAACTGATCAACACCGTCGGCAGTGGCAGACCTCTTGATCCCTACTGCCCGGTCTAACAAACCACCGCTAGTGTCCTGAGTCGGGAATTCGCTGCGTAAGTCCTCGGTGGTTCGCATGATGGCCGGGTGGCGAGGACGGGACGGCCGAAGGCCGAGCTGGTGTTGATCGATGACGAGCGTGAGACGTTGAGCCGCTGGGCCAGGCGTCGGACTTCTTCGCAGGCGCTGGCCCTGCGGTGCCGGATCGTGCTGGAGGGCGCAACCGGCGCTTCGAACAGAGACGTTGCCGCTCTGCTCGGCGTCGAGGAGCATACGGTGAGCAGGTGGCGGGCCCGCTTTGTGCGGGACCGGCTGGAGGGCCTGACCGACGAGCCACGCCCGGGTGGTCCCCGGGAGATCACCGACGCCCAGGTGGAAGAAGTGGTCGTCAAGACACTGGAGACCACGCCGAAGGACGCCACGCATTGGTCTACACGGTCGATGGCCAAGGAAGTGGGCCTCTCCCAGTCGGCCATCACGCCTATCTGGCGGGCCTTTCGGCCTCAAGCCGCACCTGGTGGACCCCTTCAAGCGCTCGAAGGATCCGCAGTGCATCGAGAAGGTCCGCGATGTGGTCGGCCTGTATCTCGCCCCGCCCGAGCACGCGCTGGCGCTGTGTGTGGATGAGAAGATGCAGATCCAGGCGCTGGATCGGCCGGCTCCGGTGCTGCCGATGATGCCGGGCATGCCAGAGCGCCGTACTCACGACTACGTGCGCGGCGGCGTCACCACACTGTCCGCCGCGCTGAACACCGCTACCGGCGAGGTGATCGGCCAGATCCACCGCCGGCACCGTGCCGTGGAGTTCAAGAAGTTCCTCGTCCGCACTTCACGCCTACCAGCTCCTCCTGGCTCAACCGGGCCGAGCGGTGGTTCGCTCTGCTGACGGACAAACAGATACGACGAGGTGTCCACAGGAACGTTCAGTGAACCGTTTTCATCCTGAATATGTGCAGGTCATCAGGGTGTGGACGGCTTGAACTGCTGTGCCGATGCGGCGGGTGGAGCAGCGTGCTCGCCGT
>NZ_JBVJVY010000062.1:0-29894 GCF_055603265.1 Streptomyces sp. NPDC037288 | reverse complement strand
GGGGCTGGGGTGGCGTGGGTCGTGGGTTTCCCCCGTCCCCTGGGCGCCCCCGCCCCCACCCCCCCCCCCCCCCACCCCTCCTTCCCC
The DNA here is from genome assembly GCF_055603265.1 of Streptomyces sp. NPDC037288. Classification (NCBI taxonomy): domain Bacteria; kingdom Bacillati; phylum Actinomycetota; class Actinomycetes; order Kitasatosporales; family Streptomycetaceae; genus Streptomyces; species Streptomyces sp. NPDC037288. The sequence goes on along the minus strand of NZ_JBVJVY010000062.1, from coordinate 29,807 downwards.
CCCCCTCCCCCCCCCCCCCCCCCCCCCCCAACCCCACCCCCACCCCCCCCCCCCCCCCCCCCCCCCCCCCCTCTCCCCACCCCCCCCCCCCCCCCCCCCCCCCCCCCCCCCCTTCCGCATGTCGCGCGGCCCCATGGAGACACGAGCTGTTCTCCGCACTGTGCCACCAAGGGGACCTACACGACGCCTCCGCTGCGCGAGGTCGCCGAGTCGGCCCGCCGCGTCGCCCACGACCTGTTCGTGACGGGCGCCCCGCACCCGGACTGTGTCCTGCGGTCCGCCGTGCGCGAGCTGCTGGCGACGGCGAGAGTGCTCGACCGAAGCAGCCCCGTCCGCATACCGAGACGGCGTTTCGGACGCGCCGACCGCGGACAAGCCCGTGATCAGGGCCTTGTACGTGGCCCGGCGGCCCACGCAGCGTCAACTTCACGCCAAGGAAGCGTCCAAGCAGTGAGAGGAGGGTCCTGCCCGGGGCCGGTGTCTGCTTCAATGGGCGCATGGCCAGCTTCCAGAAGATCATCGCGACGGGTCGCCATGACCTCGAGCCCTTCTGGCCTTCCCGTCAGCACCACGACTTCGACCGGGTGTGTTGCCGCGTGACGAACGCGCGGGCCCTCTAAAGCCGTAACCCCCGGCCTTCGGCCAGCGCGGAACGACGTACGTCCCCGGCGCGCCCGACCACGAATCGCGGCCGTCGCACCAACCGACGAACCTCTCGCGCGAAAGAGCTGACCTCTCATGGCGACCACTCGTTCTCTCTCCCCCGCCTCCACCCTCACCGCCCCCGCCCGGCACCGGCTGCGCGCCGTCGACCGGGACGAGGTGGTCGACGTCGCGGACTTCCTGCCGCCGGGCGCCACCTGGCTGCCCGCGCCGCAGCACACCCTGCCCGCCCTGCCCGGCCAGCCGCCGATGGTCGGCTACCTGGTGCTGGTCCCGGCCGACCAGCGACCGCCGTTCCTGCCGGTCGCGGTGCCGGACCAGCCGGAGACGGCCCCGGACACGGGTGCCGAGCCGATGGTGCGGATCGACCCCGTGCAGCGCACGGCCAGCGTCGACGGCCGGGTACTCGACCTGACCTACCTGGAGTTCGAGCTGCTGGCACACCTGGTGGCCCATCCGCACCGGGTGCACACCCGCGACCAGCTGGTCACCACGGTGTGGGGCTACGGCCATGTCGGGGACGGCCGCACCGTCGACGTGCACATCGCCCGACTGCGCCGCAAGCTGGGCGCCGAGCACCGTCAGGCGATCCAGACGGTGCGCCGGGTCGGCTACAAGTACACGCCGCCGACCGCCCGCTGACCCCGGCTCTGCCCTCGGCAGAGTCCGGTACCGGCGCACGCCCGCGGCGGGCAGGATCACCGGTATGAGAATTCTGGTGCTGGGCGGTACGGAGTTCGTCGGACGGGCCGTCGTTCAGGCGGCGCTGGGGCGCGGCTGGGCGGTGACCGTCTTCCACCGGAGACGCCACCAACCCCCGCCCGGGGTACGGTCGTTGCACGGCGACCGCACCGCCCCGGACGGCCTGGCCGCGCTCGCCGCCGACGCCGGCACCTGGGACGCCGTGGTCGACACCTGGTCGGCCGAGCCCCGTGCCGTGCTCGCTGCGGCACGGCTGCTGCGGGGCCGTGCCGCGCGGTACGTGTACGTCTCCAGCCGGTCCGTGTACAGCTGGCCCTGGCCCTCGCTGGGCCGGGACGCCGAGCTCGGGCCGCTGGTCGAGGGTGCCTTCGCCGACGCGGAGCGGACCGCGTACCCCCAGGACAAGCGGGGCGGCGAACTGGCCGTCCTGGAGACGCTCGGCGGGCAGGACTCGCTTCTGGTGCGGGCCGGGCTGATCCTCGGCCCGTACGAGAACGTCGGGCGGCTGCCCTGGTGGCTGACCCGGATCGCGCGGGGCGGCCCGGTGCTGGCCCCTGGGCCGCGTGAGCTGCCGGTGCAGTTCATCGACGCCCGGGACCTGGCCGGCTGGCTGCTCGGCGCGGTGGAACAGTCGCTGAGCGGGCCGTACGACCTGATCGGCCCGCCCGGCCACAGCACCATGGGCGAGCTGCTCGACCTCTGTGTCCGGGTCACCGGCGCGGACGCGGAGCTGTGCTGGACCGACCCGGAGGTGATCCTGGCCGCCGGGATCGAGCCGTGGACCGAGCTGCCGGTGTGGGTGCCGCCGGACAATGAGCTGTACGACTGCGTCCACCGCACCGACGTGTCCCGTGCGCTGGCCACCGGGCTGGTGTGCCGGCCGGCGGCCAGGACCGTCGCGGACACCTGGCGGTGGCTGACGGAGATCGGCGGTGTGGCCCCGATGCGGCCGGACCGGACGGCCAAGGGGGTCGATCCGCAGGTGGAGGCGAGGCTGCTGGCCGGGGGTGTACCTGACACCACCCCCGGGGAGGGGGCCTCGGACGACTGACCCCGCCCCGGGCCGTCGGCGAGACTGACGGCATGAAGAGCGACACGCACACAGACGACTTCCGCACCCGGGCCCGGGGGGTGGTGCTGGACGGCGTGCGGGGGCTCGTCCTGGCCGTGGCGATGCTGCCCGTGGCGGTGCTGTGCTTCGTGCTGACCGCCGTCTCCCTCGCGCTCGTCCCGATCGGCATCGGCCTCGTCACGACCCCCTGGATCCTGGGCGCGCTGCGGGAGTACACGAGCACCCGGCGCAGGCTCGCGTACGAGTGGCGCGGGGTGCGGATCGCGGCGCCCTACCGCCCGCTGCCCGAGAGCGCCAACCCCTGGACGCGGACCTTCGCCCTGCTCCGCGACCCGCAGGTCCGGCGGGACGTGCTGTGGCTGCCGGTGGACATGACCGCCGGCTTCGTCACCGCACTGCTGCCGGCCGTACTGCTGTCCTTCCCGGTCGAGGGATTCCTGCTGTCCGCCGGACTGTGGCGGGCGTACGTGCACGACGGCGGCGACACCTACTGGTACGCCTTCGTGCCCGTCACCGGGCAGGCGACCGCCTTCCTCGCGGCCGCGCTGGGCGCCGTGGTCCTCGCCGCCGCCTGGCGGCTCACCCCGTATCTGCTGACCGCGCACTTCCGGCTCACCGGCGCCGTGCTCGGCGGCGACGCCGAACTCGCCGAGCGCATCCGGGTGCTGACCGAGACCCGGCAGGACGCCGTGGACACCTCCGCCGCCGAACTGCGGCGCATCGAGCGGGACCTGCACGACGGGGCCCAGGCCCGGCTCGTCGCCATGGGCATGGACCTCGGCACCATCGAGATGCTGGTGGAACGGGACCCGGCGCAGGCGAAGCAGCTACTCGCCCAGGCCCGCCGGAACTCCGCCGACGCCCTGGAGGAGCTGCGCGACCTGGTGCGCGGCATCCACCCGCCGGTCCTCGCCGAACGCGGACTGGGCGACGCCGTACGGGCGTTGGCGCTGCGGCTGCCGCTGCCCGCGGAGGTGAGCGTGGAGCTGACCGGCCGGGCGGACGCCCCCGTGGAGTCGGCGGCCTACTTCGCGGTCAGCGAGGTGCTCACCAACACCGTCAAGCACTCCGGCGCCGAACGGGTCCGGGTGGACCTGCACCACACCGACGGCCGGCTGCGGATCACGGTCACCGACAACGGCAGGGGCGGCGCGGCGGTCGGTGCCGGGTCGGGTCTCGCCGGGGTCGAGCGCCGGCTCGGTACGTTCGACGGCGTCCTGGCCGTCAGCAGCCCCGTCGGCGGCCCCACCCTGGTGACCATGGAGATCCCGTGCGCGTTGTCCTAGCCGAAGACCTCTTCCTGCTGCGCGACGGGCTGGTCCGGATGCTTCAGGCCTTCGGCTTCGAGATCGCCGCCGCCGTCGAGTCCGGCCCCGAACTGACCAAGGCGCTGGCCGAGTGGGAGCCGGATGTCGCCGTGGTCGACGTACGCCTGCCGCCCACGCACACGGACGAGGGCCTGCAGTGCGCGCTGGCGGCCCGCCGGGCCCGGCCCGGGCTGCCGGTGCTGGTGCTCTCCCAGCACGTGGAGCAGCTGTACGCGCGCGAACTGCTCGCGGACGGGACCGGCGGGGTCGGCTATCTGCTGAAGGACCGGGTGTTCGACGCCGAGCAGTTCGTCGACGCCGTACGACGGGTGGCGGCGGGCGGTACGGCGATGGACCCGCAGGTGATCCAGCAGCTGCTGTCCCGGCGGGCCGCCGGCGACCAGCCGCTCGGCCGCCTCACCCCGCGCGAGCTGGAGGTGCTGGAGCTGATGGCGCAGGGCCGGTCGAACGCGGGCATCGCGGCCCAGCTCGTGGTGACGGAACGGGCCATCGCCAAGCACACCTCCAACATCTTCGGCAAACTGGGACTTGAGGTGTCGGACGACGACAACCGGCGCGTACTGGCGGTGCTCGCCTATCTGGACAGAGACCGCTGACCTGCCAACTCCCTGTTGCCGCGAGGAATTTGTGAGACCGGTGAACACCTCTGGGGCGACGTCCGTATGGAAGGGCGCCGCTTCACTCCTGTCGGGCGCCTCGATGCTGCCCCGCAAGGAAGTCAGAGGAGTTCCATGGGACGCAACACACGAAAACGCCGTACGCCGCTGGCCACCAAGGCCATAGCCGCATCGGCGGCCCTAGCGCTCGGTGGGGGCGGGCTGATCTGGGCGAACTTCTACGCCTCGGCGCACGAGTCGAACAACCAGACGTGGGGAGGCAATCAGACGAAGGCCGCGACGGCGCAGGTCGCGACGGTCTCCTGCCCGGACGTCCAGCAGAAGCTGACGAACGTGCCCTGGCGGGCCCGCCGGGGCGTGGCGACGGAGCTGGCGAACCTCGACCGGCAGATCACCGACGCCTACAACCGGCTCGCCTCCACCCGGGACGCGCAGGCCAAGGACCCGAGCTTCGTACAGAACTCGATCGTCGGCCCCCTCAAGGAGAAGCGGTCGGCGACGATCGACCGGATCCGGATCGACATCCAGCGCGTCGGCGGGTCCTTCGACAACTCGCTCAGGCAGCTGGCAGCCTGTACGACTCAGACAGCCGACCAGACCACCGCTGGGGGGAACAACGGTGGTCAGCAACAGAACAACGGCGGCGAGCAGCAGAACAACGGCGGCCAGCAGCAGCAGAACGGCGGCCAGCAGCAGGGCGACAACGGCCAGCAGGGCAACGCCGGGCAGAACATCGGCGGGCAGGCCGGCAACGGCCCGGTCGCGGCCGACTTCGTCGACATCACCAAGGTCGCTCCGAACGTCCAGGGCAGGCCGCGCCAGCAGCAGGGCGGCTCGACCGGTACGTTCACCACGCGCTGCGGTGTCAACGCCAACAAGAACCACAACACCGACAACGTGATCGTGGCGCCCGGTGTGACCAACGGCGCGCACCACCTGCACGACTACGTCGGCAACCAGAAGGTCAACGCCTTCTCCAGCAACCAGACGTTCCTGCAGGGCGGCACCAGCTGCCAGAACAGGAACGACCTGTCGGCGTACTACTGGCCGGTGGTCCGAGTCCAGGACGGCAGCCAGGACTTCGACCAGAACGCCGACGGCGGCGGCAAGGAAGGCAACGTCGGCAAGATCCTGACGCCGGTACAGGCCCAGATCAAGTACGTCGGCAACGCGGCCAGCAAGGTCGTCGCGATGCCGCAGTTCCTGCGCATCATCACCGGTGACGCCAAGACCACCACCAACGGTCTGGCGAACGCCAACGCGCACTGGAGCTGCACCGGCTTCGAGAACAAGGTCCAGCTGACCACGCAGTACCCGATCTGCCCGCAGGGCAGCAAGGTGGTGCGCACGTTCGCCTTCCAGAACTGCTGGGACGGGCAGAACGTCGACAGCGCCAACCACCGCACGCACGTGGCCTTCGCCGACCCGGCGAGCGGCGTGTGCGGGAACGGCTTCAAGGCGATCCCGCAGCTGACGATGCGCCTGGTGTACGACATCACCCCGCCGACCATCCAGAACGGCCAGGTGAAGAACGCCTACGCGGTGGACGGCTTCCCGGAACAGCTCCACAAGCCGGCCACCGACCACGACGACTTCATCAGCGTCACGACCGGCGGCCTGGCGAACCAGATCGCCAGCTGCATCAACCGCGGCCAGAACTGCGCATGACCACGCGCTGACATCTGACCCGGGCCATGAACGAGGCCGGTGACGGACCCCCCTCCCGTCACCGGCCTCCGCCGTGTCCGCGCCCGGAGCGACCGGGCCGTCAGCCGTGGTGCGCGTGGTGGTCGGTGCCGATCTCCACGTCTCCGCCGAGCGTGCCGCGCAGCGCCTTGACCACCCCGTCGTCGCCGACGGCGACCCACTTGCGGCCGACGAGGTAGTAGCCGCCGTAGTCCTTCGCGTCGTTGATCCACTCGCGCTGGCCCCGGTCGGTGGCGAAGGTGGCGAGGATGAACCTGCCGTCGCCGTTCCTGCAGATGGCCTGGCGGATCTCGTCGGCGTCGGTCTGCATGTTCGGCCTGCACTTCACCTCGGCGGCCAGGCTCTCCAGGCTGCCGGTCGCCGTGGGCGGGGCCGCCTTGGTGTCCCCGTTCGAACCGCAGCCCGCCAGCGCGAGTACGGCCGCCGCACAGAGCACCGCACGTGTCACCCTCATCTGTTCCTCCGGTCCCGGTCGGCCAAGCATGCCTCAGCTCCTTCGCATACGGCTGCGGGCCCCGGGGTGCTCAATTCCGGTGCGGGCGGGCACGGTGACCCCCGCAGGGGTGAATCACCCATCCGGGGGTGACCAACCTTCCGGCCCGCTCGTTCTCCGGACGTGCAGTCACAGGATGTAGCCCAGCGTCACGCACCCACCGCCACCGAGGACACCGGGCCGGTCGGCCTCGAGCAGGCCGAGGCCGCGCTCGTCGAGCACTACCCACGGCTGGTCCGGATCGCCTACCTGGTGCTGCCACCGGGCCTCGGCCGCAGCCGCCGGGTGCTGACCGCACACGCCCTCGCCCAGCGCTCCCTGCCCCGGGGCCGCGGGCAGCAGGGCGCGATCCCGGCCCAGACCTCGGGCCGGGAGGGGGAGCTCGGGTACGCCTTCCTGCGGGAGCGCGTCCTGCGCGCGGCTCTGGAGACGGCCCGCCCCCGCACGGGCCTGCCCCGGCTCTCCCAACTGCCGCCGCTGCTGCCCCAGGTGTGGGGCCTGAAGCTGTTCCCACGCTCGGGCGGCGCCGACGAACTGGCCCTGGACCAGCGGCTGTCCGCCCTGTCCGGCCCGGCCCGCGCCGCCTATGTGCTGCGCGGCCTGGAGGAGCTGTCCGACGCCGACATCCGTACGGTCCTCACGGCCGCCGGGGTCGAGGACCCGGGCGGCGCGCTGGCCGACGCGAACGGCCTGCCGACCCAGCCCGCGCTGCTCTCCTCCCCCGAGTTCGACCCCTGTCTGCTCCAGGCCCGGCCCACCGACCTGGTGCGCCGCCGCCAGCACACCAAGGCCGCACTCGCTGCCGCCGCGGCGCTCGCGGTGTGCGGGGCCCTGGTCGCCCTGCCCGGCGGCGGCTGGGGCCCGGACGGCGCCGCCGCACCCGCCTACGCCGGGAATCCGGCCGCCGAGGCCGCCCTCGACCCGGGCCGGCTCATCCGGGTCTCCCCCATCGCGTGGGAGTCCGCCGCCCGCACCGACTTCTCGGTGTGGCCGGCGCGCGGCCCGCTCACCGGCGACACGGCCCTGCTGCACCGCGCCCTCGCCGTATGGGCCCGCCCCGGCGAGACCGTCCATGTCTCGGCGACTCCCGGCACGGACACCGGCGGCCCGGCCGGCCCGCCCCAACTGCTGTACGCGGGCCAGGTCGCGGGCGCTCGCGTGGTGATGCTGTACGACGGTCTGCGCATCGCGCGTTACGCCGAGCCGGTCGACGGCACCCAGGGCGCCGCCCTCGACCTCGCCCGTGCCGACGGCGCGACCGGCCCCGAGGCGAGCGCGCTGGTGCTGGGCCGCTCGGACGGCAACGTCCAGTATCTGACCGCGCCCTGGGTGAAGAAGGCGGCCTCTCGTGACCTGAGGAAGCCGGAGACGGCCGCGACCCCGCTGACGCTCAGCGACGGCATCACCGCCCCGCTGGCCAGCCCGGCGCTGCGCCCCGGAAACTGCACCTCCTGGACGGTGCTCCAGCTGACCGACGCCACCGGCTCCCGGCTCAGCACCGACCTGGGTGAGTTGGTACCGGCCCATCTCACCGCCGGCCGGCCCGGCGCGGCCGGCGAGGCGTCCGGCGCGGCAGGGCTTCGGGCCTGGGCGCCGTACGCCTGCTCACTGTCGGTGGAACGCTCCGCGGGGGTGCGCAGCGTCAACGCCTGGACGTTCGCCGGCCAGCCGCTGCCCGACGGCAGCGGGGCGGCCGACTGGGTGTGCACCCGGGCCGAGACCTGGCGCGGTGACGGTACGGGCGCGTTCGCCCAGTTCCACCCACCGGGCGGGCGGGTCGGTGCGGTGGTCGCCAAGGGGACGGACGCCCGGTCCTGCGGGCCACGTGATCCCCATGTGCTGGCCGGGGTGCTGTGGAAGTCCGCGGCCGGGCACTGGTATCTGCTGGCGGCGGGCGACAAGGACACGGCGTCGATCCAGGCGGGGGGCGGGGTCACCGCCGCGGGGCAGGGCCGGTTCCTGGTGGCCCGGGCCAAGCAGGGGTCACGGGCCGACCTGAAGGGCACACTGGAGGACGGGCGGCCGGTCACCGGGCTGCGGTAGCCGGCGGGACGTTTGTTGACACCGGCGTAAACAAGGTCCGCCGCAGGGGTTCTCAGTGCCTCTACCCGCCAGTACATTGACGCCATGTCTAACACGCAGGCCCGGGTGCCCCTCAAGGCACGCAAGGTGTCCTTCTCCTGGGACGGCACGCCGTTGCACTGGGTGCCGGGAGATCCGCTCACCACGCACACCATCAACGTGCTGCACCTGCTGCTGCCCGCCGGTGAGCGGTGGTTCGTGCACGTGTACAAGCAGGTACTGCCGTATATCCGGGACGACCGGCTCCGCGAGGACGTCATCGGGTTCATCGGCCAGGAGGCGATGCACTCCCAGGCCCATGACGAGGTGCTGCCGCACCTGCGCGAGCAGGGGCTCGATCCGACGCCGTACACCGCGCAGGTCGACTGGTTCTTCGAGAAGCTGCTCGGCGACCGGACGCTGCCGCCGGGCAGGCCGCGCCGCTGGTGGCTGATGGAGCGGGTCGCGCTCATCGCCGCCATCGAGCACTACACCGCGTTCCTCGGCAACTGGGTGCTCAACGCCGGTGAACTGGACCGGCGCGGCGCCGATCCGACCATGCTGGACCTGCTGCGCTGGCACGGCGCGGAGGAGGTGGAGCACCGCTCCGTCGCCTTCGAGCTGTTCATGCACGTCGACGGCAGCTACAGCCGGCGCGTACGGACCTGGGCAACGGCCTTTTCGGCACTGGTGTTCCTGTGGCAGCGCGGGACGCGGTTCTTCATGGAGAACGACCCGACCCTCGTCGACGGCAAGGCCTCCTTCAGGGAGTTCCACGTCCGCGGCAGGCGGGGGCTGCTCCCCACGACCGGAGACATGCTCAGGTCCATCCCCCGCTATCTCAGCCGCGCCTACCACCCCTCGCAGGAGGGCGACACCGACCAGGCCGTCGCCTACCTGGCCTCGTCCCCGGCGGCCACGGCGGCGGAGAAGAGGGCCGCCTGATGCCGAAGGTGCGCAACGTCGCGCTCGTCGCGGGCGCCGCCCTGCTGACCCGGCGGGCCCTGCGCCGCCGCATCCAGGCCTCACCGCTGTGGCCGATGCCCGCGCTGGCGGAGCCCACCTCGGGCCGACCGCGCTCGCGGGCCCTGCGGCTGCTGGTGACCTCGCGCGAGACGGTGGCCGACGGTGTCGTCCGGCTGCGCCTGGAGGGGCGGGACCTGCCGCGCTGGGAGCCGGGAGCGCATCTCGACCTCGTCCTGCCGTCAGGGCTCGTCCGGCAGTACTCGCTGTGCGGCGACCCCGAGGACACCTCCTCGTACACCATCGCGGCCCGGCTGGTCGAGAACGGGCGGGGCGGCTCGCGGGAGGTGCACGAGCAGCTCGCCGAAGGCATGGAACTGGAGGTGCGCGGGCCGAGGAACCGTTTCCCCCTGGTCGCGGCGCCCGCGTACGTGTTCGTCGCCGGCGGTATCGGCATCACCCCGATCCTGCCCATGCTGCGGGCCCTGCCGGAGAACGCCGAGTGGCGGTTGCTGTACGCGGGGCGCGACAGGGCCTCGATGCCGTTCCTGGAGGAGGCCGAGAAGCTGGGCCGTGACCGGGTGACCATCGTGGAGGGAAGGCCGGACCTCGACGCTCTGGAGGTGAGCGAGGGGGCCGCCCTCTACTGCTGCGGGCCCGAGGGGCTCATGACGGCCGTCGCGGCGCCCTTCCCGGACGTCCGCGTCGAACGGTTCGCGCCCCGTACCTCGTCCGACGGCAACACGGAGTTCGAGGTCGAACTCAGGCGCAGCGGACGCACGTTGCCCGTCGCCGCCGACTCCACCGTGCTGCAGGCCGTGCGCGGGGAACTGCCGGACACCGCCTACTCCTGCGAGCAGGGCTTCTGCGGGACCTGCCACCAGCGGGTGCTGGAAGGGGAGATCGACCACCGCGACGAGCTGCTGACCGACGAGGAGCGCGTCGGCTCGATGCTGATCTGTGTGTCCAGGTCCAGGAGTGATCGTTTGGTGCTCGACATGTGATCACCTTCGATCGGGTTCCGATCGGTAAGGTGTGCCCATGAGTACCGGGGTTCGCCGCAGAATGGGCGTCGAGGAGCGGCGGCAGCAGCTGATCGGGGTCGCCCTCGACCTGTTCAGCCGACACTCGCCCGACGAGGTCTCCATCGACGAGATAGCGTCGGCCGCCGGCATCTCACGCCCGCTGGTGTACCACTACTTCCCCGGCAAACTCAGCCTGTACGAGGCCGCTTTGAAGCGCGCCGCGGAGGATCTCGCGGGCCGCTTCGCCGAGCCGCACGAAGGACCGCCCGGCGCCCGGCTGCTGCGCGTGATGCACCGCTTCTTCGACTTCGTGGACGAGCACGGCCCCGGTTTCTCGGCACTGATGCGCGGCGGCCCGGCGGTCGGCTCCTCGGCGACGAACGCGCTCATCGACTCCGTGCGGCAGGCCGCCTATGAGCAGATGCTTTCGCACTTGGGCGTCACCGAGGCACCCGCGCGACTGGAACTGGTCATTCGCTCCTGGATCTCGCTCGTCGAGTCGACGGCCCTGATCTGGCTGGAGGGCCGGCACGTCCCGCGCGCCGAGCTGGAGATCCAGCTGGTGCACGACTTCGCCGCGCTGACCGCCGTCAGCGCCGCCTACGACGAGGACATGGCGGCCCTGCTGAAGAAGATGGTCAGAGACGAGCCGACCGACGGCCCCTTCGCGGAGCTCGTCGGCCGGCTCATCACCCTCGGTTGACGCAGGCCCTAGTTCGCCGCCCGGGTGAACACCGCCACCGTCCGTGCCGGGACAGCGAACGTCCCCGTGCCGGAGGCGTAGGCCGAGGTCTTCACCACCGGGTCGGCACCGGCGGCCTGCACCGGGTGCAGGCGGTAGTGGGTATCGGCGAGGGCGCTGACCGTCTGCTCCTGCCGCTGCGGGGTCGCGTTGAAGACGACCACCAGATTACCGAGTTCCATGGTGATCACACCCGGCGTCTCGTCCTTGCCGGACAGCGGGAAGGACAGCTCGGCCTGCACCCCCGCGGCCGTACCCAGCGAGAACGCCTTCTCCGTCGTACGGATCCTCAGCAGGTCCCGGTAGGCGGCGGAGGCCCCGGTGATCTGCTCGCAGCCCACCTTGACCGTGCTCAGCAGCGGCCGGGCGTAGTCCCACTTGGACTGGTTGTCGGCCGCCATGGGCAGTCCGCGCCCGAAGCCGTTGCCGTCGGCGCAGTTCCAGTGGATGGCGTTGAACCAGTCCCCGCTGTCGAAGGAGTTGCGGTCCAGCGACTTCGAACGCAGCAGGTCGGTGCCCGCCTGGGACAGGGACGGCCCCTGCGAGAGGCCGGCCGTGGCCATCGCCAGGACCTGCATCCGGGCCCGGTCGGACGCCGGGGTGTCCTTCGGGAGCTTGTAGGCCAGCGCGTCGAACAGCGACTCGTTGTCGTGCGCGTCGGCATAGGCGAGGGCGTCGCCGGGTGCGTCGGCGTATCCGGCGGGCGAGCCGTTGTAGTCGACCTCGGCGCCGGTGACCTCCTTGCCGTCCGTGTCCGTGAAGTGGTACTTGGCGAGGTTGCCGGTCAGACCGACCTTGATGAGGTCCTGGTAGTGCAGCAGGCGCGCCTTCTGCTCCGCTTCCGAGCCGTTGGCGGTGGAGGAGTTGGGGTCGGTGTACAGCCCGGACGCGAAGCCCTGGACGCCGGGGTCGGAGTCGAAGGGGCTGCCGCCGCGCACCGCGTCACGGGCCCGGTCGGAGAAGGTGGCGATGCCGGTGCCGGCCATGTTCTTCTGCGTGGCCTGCACGAACCGGGCGTCGTCGGCGACCTCCCCGAAGTTCCAGCCCTCGCCGTACAGGATGATCTTCTTGCCGTCGACGCCGTCCTTCTTCGGGGTCAGCGCGTCGAGGGCCTTCCTGACCGCGAGGATGTTGGCCTTCGGGTGGTGGCCCATGAGGTCGAAGCGGAACCCGTCGACCTTGTACTCCTTCGCCCAGGTGACGACCGAGTCCACGACCAGCTTGCCCATCATCGCGTTCTCCGGCGCGGTGTTGGCACAGCAAGTGCTGTTGGCCACCGAGCCGTCGGCGAGGAGGCGCTGGTAGTAGCCGGGCACGATCTTGTCGAGGACGCTGGTGTCCGCCTGGCCGCTGGCCGCCGTGTGGTTGTAGACGACGTCCATGACGACCCGCAGGCCGTCCTCGTTCAGGCCCTGGACCATCCTGCGGAACTGGACCGTACGGGCGGTGCCGTCCGGGTCGGTGGCGTACGAGCCCTCCGGCACCGTGTAGTGGTACGGGTCGTAGCCCCAGTTGTAGGCGTCCTTCGCGGCCGTCTTCGCCACGCACTCCTGCTGCTTGCCCGAGTCGGCGGGGTAGGAGGCGAGGTCGCAGCCGGGGCTCGCCTGGTCCGCCTTCTTCTCGGGGACGGTGGCGAAGTCGAAGGCGGGCAGCAGGTGGACGTACGACGTCCCGGACCTCGCCAGCTGCCTGAGGTGCCTGGAGCCGTCGCTGTCCTTGTCGGTGAAGGCCAGGTAGGTGCCCGGGTGCTTCGAGGTGTGGTCCTCGACGGAGAAGTCCCGGATGTGCAGCTCCTGGATCTGCGCGTCCTTCAGCGGCACGGCCCGGGGCTTGCGCAGGGCCGACCAGCCGCTCGGGGCGAGGGACCTGTCGTCCAGGTCGACGACGAGGCTGCGCTCGGAGTCGGCGGTGAGAGCGAGCGAGTAGGGGTCGGTGACCTTGTTGGTGACCACCTTGCGGACGCTGGGCGCCCAGACCTTCACGACGTACCGGTAGGGCTTGCCCTTCCAGGACGCGGGGCCGGTGACGGACCAGACGCCGGTGGTGGCGTTGCGGTGCATGGCGGTGACCGAGCCGTTCACCTCCAGAGCGACACTCCGGGCCGTGGGCGCCCACACGGAGAGGGTCGGCTTGCCCTCATGGAAGACCGGGCCCAGGTCCGCCTTCGTCGCGCCCGGATACAGGTCGTCCAGCACGCCGGCGATCTGCACTCCGGTCGCGGCCAGCACGGCACCGTCGGCGGCGCGCTGCGAGACCACGAGCTGGCCCTTGACCGCCGCGCGCACCCGGTCCCGGTCGCGTGGGTCGACGGACCAGGCGGTGTACTCCTTCAGGTGCGGGAACTTCGCCTTCTGGGCGTCGGTCAGCGTGGCCTTCTCCAGCCGGATCCAGCGCTCGTCGTCGCTGGTCAGCGCCCCGTCCTTCACGGTGATCGAGCCGTCGTGGCTGTACAGCAGCTGGGTGGAGGCGGCACCGTCCACGCCGTTCCAGGCGAGGGTGTTCCGGTCGATCCAGATCGCCTTGGAGGTGCTCAGGTCGAGGGCGGCGGCGCCGCCCGCCGGCTGCGGCAGCAGGTGCTTCTCCTGGCCGTTCAACAGCCACACCTCATGGCCCTCGGCCTTGAGGTCCAGGGACTGGTCGGCCGGGAGATCCTTGTCGTCGCCCTTGTGGATGATGTAGCTGAGACTGGTGGCACCCTCGGTGAGCGGCACCTCGAAGACCGCGCCATAGGCATCAGTCTTCACCGGCCTCAGCGGGGACGACCAGTCGGTGGGCTGCGCGGCACCCGTCCAGACGTGCAGACCCCAGCCGTCGTAGGCGCCGTCGGCGCGGTGGTAGTGGATGACGGCCTTGGTCGTGTCCTGTGCCGGGTAGTCGGGCTTCTGGGTCAGGACGTCCGCCTTGCCCTGCTCGACCCAGACCTCGCCCGCCTTGGTGACGTCGATGCTCCGGTCGGCGGAGACGTCCTTGTTGCCGTCCTTGTCGATGACCAGGAAGCCGACGCTGGAGGCGCCGGGCTTGAGCCTGACGTAGGCGAAGGCGCCGTAGGCGTCCCGGCCGGTGAAGGGATGGCCGGCCGGCCAGGTCGTGGCCTCGCCGTCGGCGATGTCTCCCCAGGCGTACAGGCGCCAGTCGGCGTAGTCGCCGTCGGTGCGCTTGTAGTGGACGACCACGTAGTCCCGGGAGGAGGCGGTGGGGGTCCCGGGCGCGGGCGGGGTGCCGGAGGTGCTGCTCGCCGTGGCGCTCGCGGTGTGCCCGGCCGAGTCGACCACGACGGCCTTGTAGCGCAGCGTGGTCCCGGCGGGGACGTCCTTGCCGAGGGTCTGGGTGACCTTGTACGGGGCGTGGTCGGCGGAGCCGAGGACCTGCCACTTGGCGTCGCCGACCTCGGCGGCGAAGACGACCCGGTTCAGCTGACCGCCGTCGACGTCCGCGCCGAGCTCTGCCGTGCCGGTGGCTCCGGCGGCCGGTGCCCTCAGGGTGATCGTCGGCTCGGCGGCGGGCTCGGCGAGGGTGCCGGCGGCCTTGTAGACGACGGCGGACTCGGCCGGGACCGTGACGGTGACCTTGCGGTCGCCGTCGGACGTCACCGAGCCGGAGGCGCCGTAGACGCCCCGGTAGGCCCTGTCCGCGGACCCGGTCGCGAAGGTCGCCGTCTGCGCCGTACCGGCGTTGTTGAGGGCGACGACGTACTCCTGCCCGGTCTTCGCGTCCGTACGGGTGAAGGCGTAGACGCCCGCGCCGTCGGCCGCGTAGCGCTCGGTCTGGACTCCGTCGGTCAGGGCCGGGTTGGCCTTGCGGAGCTCGGAGAGCGCGGCGATCCGCCGGTACAGCGGCGCGCTCGTGTCGTACGAGTCGCTGGCGTGGGTGCGGTCGGTGCCGATCTCGTCGTCGTCCAGGTAGTCGGCGACCCTGGAGGCGAACATGGTCTGGCGGGCGTCCTTGTCGCCGCCGGAGCCGGTGAAGCCCTGCTCGTCGCCGTAGTAGACGACCGGGTTGCCGCGGCTGAGGAACATCAGCTCGTCGGCCAGCTCGTCCTTCTTCAGGATCTCGGCGTCGGTGGCCTTCGGGTTGTCCTGCTTCAGGAAGTAGCCGATGCGGCCCATGTCGTGGTTGCCGAGGAAGGTGACCTGCTCGTACGCGTTGGCCTTGTCGGTCGTGTACTTGTAGTCGTCACCGAGGACGCCCGCGAGCTTGTGCGCGCTGCCGCCCTGGGAGGCGTAGGCGCGCGCCGCGTCCTGGAAGGGGAAGTCGAGGGTGGCGTCGAGGCGGCCCTGGGTGACGTACGGGGACGTGACCGAGGTGTCGGCGGAGTAGACCTCGCCGAACATGAAGAAGTTCCTCCGCCCGTGCGCCGCCGCGTACCTGTCCAGGGCGGTGGCCCACTGGGTCCAGAACGGCAGGTCGACGTGCTTGACGGTGTCGATCCGGAAGCCGTCGACGGCGAAGTCCTTCACCCACCGCTCGTAGATCCTCTCCATGCCGTGCACGACCTCGGGACGCTCGGTCCACAGGTCGTCCAGGCCCGAGAAGTCACCGTAGGTCGTGGACTCGCCGGCGTACGTCGAGTCGCCCCGGTTGTGGTACATCGTCGGGTCGTTGAGCCAGGCCGGGACCTTGGCCTGGCTCGTGACCGTCGGGGTGTACGGGAAGGAGGCGCGGGAGACGTCCGGGAACCTCCTGGTGCCGTCCGCGTAGTCGGCGTCGTCGAAGGGCCGGCCGTCCTTGGTCAGGTAGGGGAAGGCACCCTTGGAGAGGTAGTCGGAGGACTTCTGCTCGTAGTCCACGACGTCGGCGGTGTGGTTGGCGATGACGTCGAAGAAGACCTTCATGCCCTTGGCGTGCGCCTCGGAGATGAGGGTCCCGAGGTCCTGGTTGGTGCCGAAGTGCGGGTCCACCTGGGTGAAGTCGGTGATCCAGTACCCGTGGTAGCCGGCGGAGGCGCTGGCACCCGTCCCCTGCACCGGACGGTTCTTGAAGAGGGGGGCCATCCAGATGGCGGTGGTGCCGAGGCCCTTGATGTAGTCCAGCCGCTTGGTCAGGCCCTTGAGGTCGCCGCCCTGGTAGAAACCCTTGTCGGTGGGGTCGTACCCGGTGGTGAGGCGTGAGCCGGTGAGTCCGCCCTCGTCGTTGGACCTGTCCCCGTTGGCGAAACGGTCCGGCATGACGAAGTAGAACTGCTCGCGGGTGTCGTCGTGCCGCGCGGGCTGGGCGGCGAGGGCCGCGTCCGAGGGGGGCGCGGGCGGGGTGGCGGCGTGCGCCGCCAGTGGCTGGATCAGTGCGGCGGCGAGGGCTACGGCGGCGACGGCCGCGGCCCGTCTCGCTCTCGGTATCACAGGCGGTAACTCCTAGCGAATGCGGCTCTCTTGGGTCCGACCCGGCGCGACGGTATCGCTGCCGAAAGCTTTACAGCAAGAGTCTTGAAACTCGTAGCAAGAAGTTTCAACGTCAATCTTTGACGTGCTCTTCTCAACTGCCCCACGCTCACCGGTTGTTGAAACCCGACCCTTCCGGTGCGGCTGTCGTCGGCCGGGTATCCGACCTGGTCGGGCGAGGTGAGTGTGCCGGTGGACACGTCCTTCGAGCACAAGTGCCCCAAGAAGGACCCCGGCTCAGCAGCTCGACTTGCCGGCGTAGATCGCCAGCGCCGTGTTCGAGCCCAGGGTGGCGGTGAACTGCCCTCCCGAGTTCACCGTCACCGTGGTGCTGTTCTGCACGTTGCAGTACGTCCCCGCGGGCAGGGAGGTCTGGTACGTACGGGTCTGGGACGAGGACTCGTGGTTGATCGCCACATACCCCTTGGTGCCACGGCCGAAGGCGATCCAGTTGTTGCCGTTGTCCCACCAGTTCGAGACCGCCTCGCCCCTCGTCGCGTTGCGGAAGGCGACCATCGACTTGATCTCCGGCCAGGCGTGCTGGCACTTCCAGCCGTCCTGCCAGCAGGCGTTGACCTTGCCGCCGTTGGGTGGGCCGGCGTCCGCGTCGGACCACTCGTAGCCGGAGTTGATGTCGGGGGCGCCGTAGGGCCAGGCGAGCATGAAGACGTTGGCCAGGGTGTAGTTGGCGCCGTCCTTGTAGTTCAGGGTGGAGCCGTTGCGTTCCGTGTCGTGGTTGTCGACGAAGACGCCGGCGACCGAGCTCTTCAGGTAGCCCCAGCCCTCGCCGAAGTTGGTCAGGTACGCCAGCTTCTCGGAGTTGAGGACACGCTTGAGGTCGTAGGCGTAGCGGAACTCCTGGACGTCCCCGTTGCCGGTGTACTCGGAGGGCTGGACGGCCTCGTTCGCGCCGTAGATGACCTCCTGCTTCCAGTACACGGAGGGGTTGGTCAGGCGGGACTTGATGTTGGCCAGGTCCTCCGCCGGGATGTGCTTGGCCGCGTCGATGCGGAAGCCGTCGGCGCCCAGCGAGAGCAGGTCGTTCATGTAGCCGGCGATGGTCTTGCGGACGTACTCCTCGCCGGTGTCCAGGTCGGCCAGGCCGACCAGTTCGCAGTGCTGGACGTTCCAGCGGTCCTGGTAGTTGGTGACCTGGGAGGTGCAGTCGTCGAAGTCGGGGGACGAGTACAGACCCGGGTAGTCGTACTTGGTGTACGCCGAGCCGCCGGTGCCGGTGCCGCTGCCCGCCGACATGTGGTTGACGACGGTGTCCACGACGACCTTCAGACCGGCCGCGTGACAGGTGTCGATCATGTTCTTGAACGCGGTGCGGTCGCCGAGACGGCCCGCGAGCCTGTACGACACCGGCTGGTACGAGGTCCACCACTGCGAGCCCGGTATGTGCTCGGCCGGCGGGGAGACCTGGACGTAGCCGTAGCCGGCGGGGCCGAGGGTGGTGGTGCACTCGTGGGCCACCGATGCGTAGTTCCACTCGAAGAGGACGGCGGTGACGTCCTTGGTGCCGGGCGGGGAGGCCTCGGCGGCACCGGTGGGGACGGTGAGGGGGACCGCCAGGCCGGCCACGAGGGCGAGCGTGGCGGCCAGAGTCTTCCTGGCCATGTGTGCTCCTGCACTCCGTTGTGCGTGTGGGGGGAGATTGACTGATCAACGACCAGCGGGTGGCGTGAACCTAACCGTTGCGACAACGTTTCAGCAAGATGTCGAAAGGAATTCCAACAGGCGTCTTCACGCGGCCAGTTCGCCCGTCTCGGCTCCACGGCGTCAACGGTCGCGCGGGGGCGGGCGGCACGTGGAGCTGGTCGCGGCGGGCGGCCGGTACGCGGGGCTGTTCCGCCGGCAGGCGGAGGGGTATGTGCGGTGATCGTCGTGCTGTCGCTCGTCGCCGCGGTGGCCGGAGTGTGCTGTGAGCCGGGCGCCGCATGGTGGTGATCGCCGTGAAGGGCGTGAGCATGCTGCCGACGCCGCGGTCCGGGAATGTGCTGATCGGGCGCCGGACGAGCGCGGGCCGGCTGCGGCCGGGGCAGATCGTGGTGGTCGAGATGCCGGATCCGGGCGTCGACCGGAAGAGCCGGAGCCGGCCGGACCGGGCCTCCCACTTCATGATCGAGCGGCTCGCGGCCATACCCGGCGAGGGGTACCGGCCGCCGCCCGGGACCGCTTCGGCGCGGGCACCGTACCGGCCGGATCCGTGGTGGTGCTGGGCGGCAACCTGCAAGAGAGCGGGGACTCCCGGGAGATCGGTTACTTCCCGGTGGAACGGGTGGTCGGGGTGGCGGTGCGCACGTATCGCCGCAGTCCGGAGGACATGCGGGGGTAACGGGGACGTCACGCTTGCAGGATCCTGCGGAAATTTCCTTGCAACATCTTTCGCAAGGACTTGCAGCCTTGCTACGTTCCTCCCGCGCCCGGCGGCCGTCGATTGGGACAGACGGCACCCGCGGTCTTCCCAAGGGATGATCCGGGCAACCCTCTTCTAGGAGTTCATATGCGACGTGGCATATCGATCGCCGCCGCGGCCACCGTGGTCGCCCTGGCCGCCACCGCCTGCGGCGGCTCGGACAACAAGGCCGACGGCAAGCCGAAGGACCCCAAGGACGTCTCGGGCACCATCACCTACTGGGACACCTCCGACGCGGCGACCGAGGCCCCGGCGTACAAGGCCCTGATCAAGCAGTTCGAGGCCAAGTACCCGAAGATCAAGGTGAACTACCAGAGCATCCCGTTCACCGACGTCGAGCAGAAGTTCAAGTCGGCCGCCAAGAGCGGCAAGGGCGCCCCGGACGTGGTGCGCACCGACGTGGGCCTGATGGCCGAGTACGCCTCGCTGGGCTACATCGCCCCGCTCGACGGCACCGCCGCGCTGCAGAACGCCTCCGACTTCAGCACGGGCGCGATGAACACGGCCAAGATCAACGGCAAGACCTACGGCGTCCCGTCGGTCACCGACACCCTCGCCCTGCTGTACAACAAGGACCTGTTCAAGAAGGCCGGCATCGCCAAGCCGCCGGCCACCTGGGACGAGTTCGTCGCCGACGCCAAGACGATCAAGAAGAAGACCGGCGCGTACGGCACCTACGTCAACCCGGACTCGTACTTCCTGCTCCCGCTGCTGTACAGCAACGGCGCCGACATGGCCGACACCTCGGCGAAGAAGATCACCATCAGCGACAGCAGCGCCGTCACCGCGCTGAACACCGCGAAGAAGATCTACGACGAGGCGTCGATGAAGGTCGACTTCGCGAACGCCTACCAGAACATGCAGACCGCCTTCAAGAACGGCAAGGTGGCCATGCTGATCCAGGGCCCGTGGTCCGTCAGTGACGACCTGACCGGCTCGGCGTTCAAGGGCAAGGAGGCCAACCTCGGGTACGCGCCCGTCCCGGCCGGCGCCGGCGGCAAGGCGCAGGCCCCGACCGGCGGCCACGACCTCGCCGTCTACCAGGGCTCCGGCAACCTGGACGCCAGCTACCTGTTCACGCAGTTCATGACGTCCACCGCGAGCCAGATCACCATCGCGGAGAAGACCGGCACCCTGCCGACCCGCAAGTCGGCCTACACCGCCGCGGTCACCTCCGACCCCAAGATCGCCGGCTTCAAGCCGATCCTGGAGCAGACCGCCCGTCCGCGCGTCGCGCTCCCCCAGGTCGGCTCGCTGTTCACGCCGCTGCAGCAGAACTACGTGAAGATCCTGCAGGGCGACGCGTCGGTCAAGTCCGGCCTGGACGCCACCGCCAAGCAGTTCCAGACCCTCCTGCCCGGCTACTCCATCGGCTGACCTGAACGGTCGGTAGCCGCACCGTAACCGAAGGACACGCAGCCCCGGGGAACGTTCTTTCCCCGCTGCCGCCCCGACCGGGGCTCCCCGGGGCTGCGGAACCACCCCACCTTTGCCGCGAACGAGCCGATAAGAGTCGATGAGGATGAGCACCGCAGCGAGCACGGCACAGACCGACAAGACAGCGCGGGACGACAGGTCCCCGCGCCCCGCACGCGTTTCACGCCTCAGGCGGTCCTGGGACAAGTACTGGTACGCCTGGGCGATGGTGGCCCCGGTCGCCGTGGTGATCACCGTGCTGGTCCTGTATCCGCTGGGGTACGGCTTCTACCAGTCGCTGACCAACGCCAACGAGTCGAACGTCGCCACCACGATCGGCGCCTTCCACCGGCCCGCGACCTACGACTTCGTCGGCCTCGACAACTACTGGCACGTCCTGTCGGGCGCGGACGGCGACTTCTACCCGCGCCTGGTGTGGACGGTGGTGTGGACGGTCTCCTGCGTCGCCCTGCAGGTCGGCATCGGCATGGGCCTCGCCGTTCTCCTCAACCGCGAGATGCGGCTGCGCGGCTTCTACCGGGCGATGCTGATCCTGCCCTGGGCGGTCCCGTCGTTCATCGGCGTCTTCGCCTGGCGGCTGATGCTGAACTCCCAGTACGGCGTCTTCAACGAGATCATCACCGCGGTCGGCCTGCCCGAGCAGAACTGGCTCGGCACCCCGATGGCCCAGAAGGTCGCCGTCATCATGGTGAACGTCTGGATCGGCATCCCCTTCAACATGGTCGCCGTGCTCGGCGGCCTGCAGTCGATCCCCAAGGAGCTGTACGAGGCCGCCGAGATGGACGGTGCCTCGCCCTGGCAGCGGTTCGTCAACGTCACGCTGCCCGGTCTGCGCCCGGTGTCCAACACCGTGGTCCTGCTCGGCTGCATCTGGACGTTCAACATGTTCAACGTCATCTACCTGCTGCTGGGCAACAACACCACCGGCGACACCGACATCCTCGTCACCTTCGCCTTCCGCAAGGCCTTCACCGGCATCTCGGACTACTCGGGAGCGGCGACCTACGGGATCATCATCCTCGCCCTCCTGCTGGCCTTCTCGACGTTCTACCGCCGCAGCACCCTGAAGTCCGAGCAGGCGTAAGGAGCAACCGCCATGACCGCAGCGACCCACGAGACCCCCGCGACCGCTCCCGCCGCCACCCGTTCCCCGGCCGCCCCGTCCCGCAAGGTGCGCGGGCGTGAGGAACGCGGCCCCGTAGCGTCGATCGCCCTGCACGCCACCCTGATCCTGGCCACGGTCATCGCGGCCTTCCCGGTGGTGTGGATCCTGTTCATCTCGCTGGGCCCGAAGAACGCCTGGCAGCAGCCGAGCGAGGTGCTCAAGGACCTCAGCTTCCACAACTACAGCGACGTACTGGCCCATTCGGACCTGCCGAAGTGGTTCCTGAACACCGTCGTCGTGGCCGGCGGCACCACCCTGCTGGGCGTCTTCCTCGCGGCGACCGCCGGGTACGCGGTGTCCCGGATGAAGTTCCCGGGCAGCCGGCAGCTGATGTGGACCTTCCTGGTCACCCAGATGTTCCCCAGTATCGTGCTGATCGTGCCGCTGTATCTGCTTCTGTCCGAGTTGGACCTCCTCGACAACTACCTCGGTCTGATCCTGGCGTACGCGACCACGGCGGTGCCCTTCTGCGCCTGGATGATGAAGGGCTACTTCGACACCATCCCCAAGGAGATCGACGAGGCGGGCCGGGTGGACGGCCTCACCCCGATCGGCACCTTCTGGCGGCTGATCGTGCCGCTGGCCAAGCCGGGCCTCGCGGTGACCGCGTTCTACAGCTTCCTCACCGCCTGGGGCGAGGTCGCCTACGCCACGCAGTTCATGCAGTCCGACCACTACACGCTCGCCGTCGGCATCCGCACCTTCGCACAGGACCAGCGGCCCGACTGGGCGTGGACCTCGGCCACCGCGATCATCATCACCATCCCGGCGGCCCTCGTGTTCATGCTCGTGCAGCGCAGCCTGGTCTCCGGACTGACCGCCGGCGGCACCAAGTCCTGACCGCCCGGCCCGGCACCCCGCACGCTTCTTCGTCGTTCCCCCCGCATCACGTAAGGGAATCCATGACCCAGCACGTCACCGACGCAGCCCCCACCGACGCCTCCTCCGCCGCCTCCGGGCGCCGGGAGTGGTGGCGCGACGCGGTCATCTACCAGGTCTACCCGCGCAGCTTCGCCGACGGCAACGGCGACGGCATGGGGGACCTGCCCGGCATCCGCTCCCGGCTGCCGTACCTGAAGCGGCTGGGTGTGGACGCCGTGTGGCTGTCACCCTTCTACGCCTCCCCGCAGGCCGACGCGGGCTACGACGTCGCCGACTACCGGGCCGTGGACCCGATGTTCGGCACCCTGACCGACGCCGACGACCTGGTGCGCGACGCCCATGGACTGGGTCTGAAGGTCATCGTCGACGTGGTGCCCAACCACTGCTCCGACCAGCACGAGTGGTTCAAGCAGGCGCTGCGGGAGGGCCCCGGTTCGCCGCTGAGGGAGCGGTTCCACTTCCGGCCGGGCAAGGGCGCGAACGGAGAACTGCCGCCGAACGACTGGGAGTCGATCTTCGGCGGTCCGGCCTGGACCCGGGTCACCGAACCGGACGGCACCCCCGGCGAGTGGTACCTCCACCTGTTCGCCCCGGAGCAGCCCGACTTCAACTGGGACCACCCGGCCGTGCACGACGAGTTCCGCTCCATCCTGCGGTTCTGGCTGGACCTCGGCATCGACGGCTTCCGCATCGACGTGGCGCACGGCCTGGTCAAGGCGGCCGGCCTGCCGGACATCGGCCATGACGAGCAGGTCAAGCTGCTCGGCACCGAGGCCGTGCCGTACTTCGACCAGGACGGCGTGCACGAGATCTACCGGGGCTGGCGTCGGATCCTGGACGAGTACGACAGAAATGAGGGGCCCGAAGGGCCTTCCTCGGAAGGGCGGGGGCGGGTGACGGGCGGGCGGATCGCCGTCGCCGAGGCGTGGACGCCGACCGTGGAGCGCAGCGCGCTGTACATCCGGCCCGACGAGCTCCACCAGGCCTTCAACTTCTCCTACCTGACCACCGGCTGGAACGCGGCGGACCTGCGCGAGGTCGTCGACCGCTCGCTCAGCGCCATGAACGCGGTGCACGCGCCGGCGACCTGGGTGCTGTCCAACCACGACGTGGTACGGCACACCACGCGCCTCGCGGAAGGGGACGAGGCGCGTGGTCTGCGCCGGGCCCGGGCAGCGACCCTGCTGATGCTGGCGCTGCCCGGCTCGGCGTACCTCTACCAGGGCGAGGAGCTGGGCCTGCCCGAGGTCGTCGACCTGCCCGACGAGGTGCGCCAGGACCCGGCGTTCTTCCGCAGCTCGGGCCAGGACGGCACGCGCGACGGCTGCCGGGTGCCGCTGCCGTGGTCGGGCGAGGCGGCGCCGTTCGGCTTCGGTCCCGTCGAGGGCGGCCCGAGCTGGCTTCCGCAGCCGGCCGACTGGAAGGACCTGACCGTCGCGGCCCAGGAGGGCGACCCCACCTCCACCCTGGAGTTCTACCGCAGCGCGCTGGCCGTGCGCCGCGAGCACCCGGCGCTCGGCGCCGGCCGCCAGGTGACCTGGCTGGACACCCCACAGGGGGTCCTGGCCTTCCGCCGCGACACCGCCGACGGTTCGTTCGTCTGCATGGTCAACCTCACCGCCACCCCGGTTTCCGTGCCCACTCCCGGCACACTGCTGCTCGCCAGCGCCGATGTCGAGCCGGGCCCGGCCCACACCGCGGTCCCCGCGGATTGCGCCATCTGGTGGGCAGTCTGAGATGCGACCGGTACAGTCCAATCCTGTGACCACACGGCTTGCCGACATCGCTGCGCAGGCGGGGGTGAGCGAAGCGACCGTCAGCCGGGTCCTCAACGGGAAGCCGGGCGTCGCCGCCACCACCCGCCAGTCCGTGCTCGCCGCGCTGGACGTCCTGGGCTACGAGCGCCCGGTGCGGTTGCGGCAGCGCAGCGAGGGGCTGGTCGGGCTGATCACGCCGGAGCTGGAGAACCCGATATTCCCGGCCCTGGCCCAGGTCATCGGCCAGGCACTGACCCGTCAGGGCTACACCCCGGTGCTCGCCACCCAGACCCCGGGCGGGTCGACCGAGGACGAGCTGACCGAGATGCTCGTGGACCGCGGGGTCGCCGGGATCATCTATGTCTCCGGGCTGCACGCGGACACCACCGCCGACATGCAGCGCTATGAGCGGCTGCGGGCGCAGGGCGTGCCGTTCGTGCTGGTGGACGGGTTCTCGCCGAAGGTGCAGGCGCCGTTCATCTCCCCCGACGACCGGGCCGCGATGACGCTCGCGGTGACGCATCTGGTGTCGCTCGGGCACACCCGGATCGGGCTCGCCCTCGGGCCGAAGCGGTTCGTGCCGGTGCAGCGCAAGATCGAGGGCTTCGTGCGGGCCGTGCAGGACCAGTTGGGGCTCACCGCCGAGACGGTCGAGACCGAGCTGATCCAGCACTCGCTGTACACCCTGGAGGGCGGTC
This sequence comes from Streptomyces sp. NPDC037288, assembly GCF_055603265.1. Lineage (NCBI taxonomy): Bacteria > Bacillati > Actinomycetota > Actinomycetes > Kitasatosporales > Streptomycetaceae > Streptomyces > Streptomyces sp. NPDC037288. Next base: position 4,701 of record NZ_JBVJVY010000062.1, on the reverse strand, counting down.
AGGCCGCGGCCACCGCGCTGATCGACCGGGACTGCACGGCCGTGGTGTGCGCCAGCGACATGATGGCGCTCGGTGCCATACGGGCGGCGCGGCAGCGTGGTCTGGAGGTGCCCCGGGACGTGTCGGTGGTGGGCTTCGACGACTCCCCGCTGATCGCCTTCACCGATCCGCCGCTGACCACGGTCCGCAAACCGGTTCCGGCGATGGGGCAGGCCGCGGTGCGCACGCTGCTGGAGGAGATCGGCGGGACGCCCGCGCCGCACAGCGAGTTCGTGTTCATGCCGGAGTTGGTGGTGCGCGGTTCGACCGCGTCGGCACCGCATGTCGTCCGTTCGTCGTAGAAGGTGCGCCGCGGACCCGACCTTGGGATGATCGGTCGAGGAGGCCTTTTCTGGCAGACTTGATGGCTATGAGTGACTCGACCGTGACGCAGCCGGAAGGTCGCGAGGAGGTGGCCGTTCCGCAGGCCGTCACGGGCGAGGACAGACGGGGCGCGCGGGGCCTCGTGGGCCGGCCGCGGCGTCCACGGCGGCCCCGGCTCTGGTTCGAGATCCTTCTGATCGCGGTGAGTTACTGGACGTACTCACTGATCCGCAACGCCGTCCCGGAACAGAAGGGCAAGGCGCTGCGCAACGCCGACTGGATCTGGGGCGTCGAGCACGATCTGGGCATCGCCGTCGAGCAGTCCGTCAACCACGCCGTCAACTCGGCGACTTGGCTGATCATCGGCATGAACTACTACTACGCCACCCTGCACTTCGTCATCACGATCGGTGTGCTGGTGTGGCTGTACCGATGGCATCCGGGGCGTTACGCGGCGGCGCGGCTGGCACTGTTCGCGACCACCGGTGTGGCGCTCGTCGGTTACTATCTGTTTCCGCTCGCGCCCCCTCGGTTGATGCGCGGCGGGCGCTTCGTGGACACGGTCATGGTCCACCACACCTGGGGCTCGATGGCTTCCGGCGACCTGAAGCACATGTCGAACCAGTACGCGGCGATGCCGTCGATGCACATCGGCTGGTCGCTGTGGTGCGGGCTGACGATCTTCGCGCTGGCGTCCGTGCCGTGGGTGCGGGTGCTGGGCCTGCTGTATCCGGCGGCCACCCTGCTGGTCATCGTCGCCACCGCCAACCACTTCTGGCTGGACGCGGTGGGCGGCGTGCTGTGCCTGGCCTTCGGTTTCACCGTGGCGCGGGTGTGGTACGGCGCTGTGCCGTACGCCCTGCCGAGGGCGGCGCCGGCCCGGGTGGCGGAACCGGCTCCGTCGGCTCAGTCCGCGTAGAACAGCTCATCGACCACCGTGCGCGCCCTGCGGGTGGTACGGCGGTACGCGTCCAGCATGTCCCCGGCGTGCCCGGCGCCGTAGCCCAGGTAGCGGCCCACGGCGGCCAGCTCGCGGGGCTCGGTCGGGAAGGTGTCCCCGGCCCGGCCCCGCACCAGCATCACCGCGTTGCGCACCCGGGTCGCCAGCACCCAGGCCTCGTCCAGGATCTCCGCCTCCTCGGCGGACAGCAGCCCGGCCTCGCGGGCGGCGGTCAGTGCCTCGCGGGTGCGGGTGGTGCGCAGGCCGGGGTGGTCCCAGCCGTGCCGGAGCTGGAACAGCTGCACGGTCCACTCCACGTCGGACAGGCCGCCCGGTCCGAGCTTGGTGTGCAGCCTGGGATCGGCGCCGCGCGGCAGGCGCTCGGCCTCCATCCGGGCCTTCAGGCGGCGGATCTCGCGTACGGCGTCCTCGCCGAGGCCGTGGACCGGGTAGCGCAGCGGGTCGATCAGTTCCGTGAAGCGCCGGCCCAGCTCCTCGTCGCCGGCGACCGGCTCGGCCCGCAGCAGCGCCTGGGACTCCCAGACCAGGGACCAGCGGCGGTAGTACGCCTCGTACGACTTCATGGTGCGCACCAGCGGGCCCGACTTGCCCTCCGGGCGCAGGCCGGCGTCGATGAGCAGCGGCGGGTCGGCGCTGGGCAGCTGGAGCAGCCGGCTCATCTCGGCGACGACCTTGTTCGCCGCCGCGGCCGCCTCGTGCTCGTCGACGCCGTCCTGCGGCTCGTGCACGAAGACGACGTCCGCGTCGGATCCGTAGCCCAGCTCGTGACCGCCGAAGCGGCCCATCCCTATGATCGCGAAACGGGTGGGGAGCGTGTCGCCCCAGCCGTCGCGGACCACCGCGCGCAGGGTGCCGGCGAGGGTGGCGGCGGTGAGATCGGAGACCGCTGCACCGACCCGGTCCACCAGGGCGCCCTGGTCCGCCTCGGCGGGGCTGGTCTCGGTGCCGTAGGAGCCGACGATGTCGGCGGCGGCCGTCCGGAACAGCTCGCGGCGGCGGACGCCGCGGGCCGCCGTGACGCCCTGCTCGGCGTTCTCCGCGCGGCCCACGGCGGCCAGGATCTCCTGTTCGAGGGGGGTGCGCTCGCGGGGCGCGAGGCCGCCACCGCTCACGCCGGTGCCGTCGCCGTCGCCGAGCAGCGCCACCGCCTCCGGGGCGCGCATCAGGAGGTCGGGGGCGAGGCGGCCCGCCGACAGGACGCGGGCCAGGTTCTCGGCCGCCGCGCCCTCGTCGCGCAGCAGGCGCAGGTACCAGGGGGTCTTGCCGAGCGCGTCGGAGACCTTGCGGAAGTTCAGCAGGCCGGCGTCCGGGTCCGCCGAGTCGGCGAACCAGCCGAGGAGGACGGGGAGCAGGGTGCGCTGGATGGCCGCCTTGCGGGTCACGCCGGAGGCGAGGGCCTCCAGGTGGCGCAGGGCGGCGGCGGGGTCGGCGTAGCCGAGGGCGACCAGGCGCTCGCGGGCCGCCTCGGGGCTCAGGCGGGCCTCGCCGGGGGCGAGTTGGGCGACCGCGTCGAGCAGCGGACGGTAGAAGAGCTTCTCGTGCAGCCGTCGTACGACGCCGGTGTGCCGCTTCCACTCGCGGTTCAGGTCGGCCACCGGGTCGGTGCGCAGGCCGAGGGAGCGGCCGAGGCGGCGCAGGTCCGGTTCCGCCGTGGGCACGAGGTGGGTGCGGCGCAGGCGGTAGAGCTGGATGCGGTGCTCCATCGAGCGCAGGAAGCGGTACGCCTCGTCCAGGCGGGCGGCGTCCTCGCGGCCGACGTAGCCTCCGGCGGCCAGGGCCTGCAGGGCGTCCAGGGTGGTGCCGCTGCGGAGGGTCTGGTCGGTGCGGCCGTGGACCAACTGGAGGAGCTGTACGGCGAATTCGACGTCGCGCAGGCCGCCGGGGCCGAGTTTGAGTTCCCTTTCGATCTCGGCGGCGGGGATGTTCGCGATGACGCGGCGGCGCATCTGCTGGACGTCCGGTACGAAGTTCTCGCGCTCGGCGGCCTTCCAGACCATGGGTTCGAGCGCGTCGACGTACGCCCGGCCCAGTTCCGCGTCGCCCGCTACCGGGCGGGCCTTGAGCAGGGCCTGGAACTCCCAGGTCTTCGCCCAGCGTTGGTAGTAGGCGAGGTGGGAGGAGAGGGTGCGGACGAGGGGGCCGTTGCGGCCCTCGGGGCGGAGGTTGGCGTCCACCGGCCAGATGGAGCCCTCGACCGTGGTCTCGGAGCAGATCCGCATGAGGTGCGAGGCGAGGCGGGTGGCGCAGGTCAGGGCGTGGGCTTCCGTGGTGCCTTCCGCCGCCTCCGCCACGAAGATCACGTCCACGTCCGAGACGTAGTTCAGTTCGTGGCCGCCGCACTTGCCCATCGCGATCACCGCGAGGCGGCAGGCGGCGGCGTCCTCGGGGGCCTTCGCCCGCGCCAGGGCCAGGGCCGCGCGGAGCGTGGCGGTGGCGAGGTCGGCGAGTTCGGCGGCCGTCTCGGCGACGTCGATGGTGCCGCAGACGTCGCGGGCGGCGATGGACAGCAGGCAGCGGCGGTAGGCCACGCGGAGGGAGAGGGGGTCGGCGGCCTCGGCCAGGCCGCGCTCGAACTCCTCGACGCCGGGGTGCAGGTCCCGGGGCTCGTAGGTGACCAGGGCGTGCCAGTCGCTCGGGTGGCGGGCCAGGTGGTCGGCGAGGGCGGCGGAGGCGCCGAGGACGCCGAGGAGGCGGTCGCGCAGCGGCTTGGCCGCGATGAGGGTGTCCAGCAGTTCGCGGTGGGCCGTGGGGCCGTCCTGGGCCTCCAGGAGGCGGACCAGGCCGTGCAGGGCGAGGTCGGGGTCCGGGGTGGCGCCGAGGGCTTCCAGGAGGACGGGGTCGTCGCGGACGGGGGCGAGTTCCGGGCCGTCGAGGAGGCGCTCTGCGGCGGAGGGGTCGGTGAAGCCGTGTCGGAGCAGGCGGGTGAAGGTGCTGCTTCTGCGGCCCGGCGTCATCTCCGTGGCCTCCCCTCGGGTGCGGTTCTCCTGGCCAGAGCCTAGCCGGAGGGGGCGGGGCGGGGTGGGGCGGCTCGGGGGTGGGGCGGCTCGGGCGGTGGGGCGGCTCGGGGCGGTGGGGCGGCTCGGGGCGGTGGGGCGGTGTCGGGCGGTGGGGCGGTGTCGGGCGGTGGGCGGGGGGCGGTGCGGGTCCGGTGCGGGTGCCGGGTGCCGCGCGGTGGGGGCCGGCGCGGGTGCCGGGTGCCGCGCGGTGGGGGCCGGCGCGGGTGCCGGGTGCCGCGCGGTGGGGGCCGGCGCGGGTGCCGGGTGCCGCGCGGTGGGGGCCGGCGCGGGTGCCGGGTGCCGAGCGGGGGGGGCCGGCGCGGGTGCCGGGTGCCGCGCGGGGGGGGCCGGCGCGGGTGCCGGGTGCCGCGCGGTGGGGGC
>NZ_JBVJVY010000061.1:0-30053 GCF_055603265.1 Streptomyces sp. NPDC037288 | reverse complement strand
TTTCCCTTTCCGGCGGTTCCGACTCTATCAGACCCTTTCGGTGTCTGACTCCCAGTCAGCGGGCTTGTCTTCCCGGCCGTTGGGCCGTTCCGACGTCTCAAACCTTAGCGGATCCGCTCGGCGTTTCCCAATCGGGCCACCGGGCTTCCCGTCGAATTGAATTCGGGCATGCCGAAAACAACCCGTGCGGGAGATCATGCTGATGATGTGAGTGGTGCCGCTCGAGGCGGCTGAGGTGTTACTGCGGAACCGTTACGGCCCCGTGGCAACCCGAAGAACTTTACGGAACGGGGAGGGACGTGTCAACCGGCCCCTGTCAAGATCTTTTCTGCACCCTCAGTCGAGGTCGCTGAGGCGACCGCCGGCATCCGGCTGGGCGTGTTCCACCCTGCGCAGGAGGCGGGTCAGCACCTCGCCGAGGACCGCTCGCTCGGCCGGCGTGAGGTCCTGGAGCAGGTCCTCCTCGAAGACGGTCGCCAGGCGCATTGCCTCCAGCCACTTCTCTCGCCCCTCCGGGGTCAGCTCGACGATGACCCGTACGCGGTTGGATTCGTCCCGCTCACGGGTTACCAGTCCCTCGGAGACCATGCGGTCGATCCGGTGGGTCATCGCGGCCGGGGTGAGGCCGAGGCGCTTGGCGAGGTCGCCGGGGCCCATGCGGTACGGGGCGCCGGAGAGGACCAGGGCCTTGAGGACCTCCCACTCGGCGTTGCTGATGCCGAGGGCGGAGGTCTGGCGGCCGTAGGCGACGTTCATGCGGCGGTTGAGCCGGGACAGCGCCGACACGATCTTCTCGACCTGGGGGTCGAGGTCCCGGAACTCGCGCTGGTAGGCGGCGATCTGCTCTTCGAGCGTCGGCTCTGTGACGTCGGGGGCGGTGTCGGCCATGGGCGCAGTATCGCACGCAGCGCCTTTGCCTTGAAGTCCTTCGGTGTGTACTCTTTAGCTTCAAACTTTAGCTTTGAAGTCTTCACACCTAACTAGTGAGAGAGGTGAACGTGACCAGGGCGATGGGCGCAGCGATGCGCCGGATCCACGTGGGCAACGCACTCAGCGCGTTCGGGCTCGGTTTCACGGTCCCGTACCTGTACGTCTATGTGGCGCAGGTGCGGGGGCTGGGAGCCATGACGGCGGGACTCGTGCTCGCCGTCTTCGCCGTGGCCGCGCTGATCGTGCTGCCGTTCGCCGGCAGGGCGATCGTGCGGCGCGGCCCGCTGCCGGTCCTGCTCGCCGCCCTGATCACCGCCGCGCTCGGCGCGCTGAGCCTGGGCTTCGCGGGCAGTGCCGCCACCGTCCTGCTGTCGGCCGCGGCGCTCGGTGCCGGGCAGGCCGTGATGCAGCCGGCGCTGGCGACGATGATCGTGGACTGCTCCTCGGCCGACACCCGGTCGCGGGCGTTCGCGATGCAGTTCTTCCTGCAGAACCTGGGGCTCGGCATAGGCGGCCTCATCGGCGGTCATCTCGTCGACACCACGCGCGTGTCCTCGTTCACGCTGCTGTTCGCGATCGAGGCGGCGGTGTTCCTGCTGCTGGTCGGCGTGACGGCGACGGTGCGGATGCCGCACTCGCCGCGGATGGAGGAGGTTCCCGCGGGGTCGGCGAAGGGCAGCTGGAAGCAGTTGCTCGGGAACCGGGCGATGGTGCAGCTGTGTGTGCTGGGCTTCGTGCTGTTCTTCGCCTGCTACGGCCAGTTCGAGTCCGGGCTGAGTGCGTACGGTGTCGAGGCCGCCGGGATATCCACCTCCGCGCTGGGGACGGCCCTGGCCGCGAACACGCTGATGATCGTGGTCGCCCAGTTCGCCGTGCTGAAGTTCGTGGAGCGGCGTCGGCGGTCCCGGGTGATCGCCGGGGTGGGTCTCATCTGGGCCGTCGCCTGGCTGGCCGCCGGGTACGCGGGGCTGGGGCACGGCAGCCAGGAGATGGCGACGGCCGCCTTCGTGTCGACGTACGCGCTGTTCGGGCTGGGTGAGGCGATGCTGTCGCCGACCGTCGCGCCGCTGGTCGCCGATCTGGCGCCGGAGGGCATGGCCGGGCAGTACAACTCGGCGTTCGCGCTGGTCAAGCAGCTGGCCCTGGCCGTCGGTCCGGCGGTGGGCGGGCCCCTGGGCGCCTCGCTGCACGCGCCGTACATCGTGACCTTCCTGCTGTTCTCGCTGGGGATCACCGTCCTGGCGCTGCGGCTCGGGCGGCGGCTCACCGCCGTGCAGGACCGGCCGTGGGCGGCGCGCGAGACCCGGGTGGTGGCGCGCGGTGGTGCGCCTGCGGAGCCGGTGGCCGCGGAGGCGTGAGCGGTGGTCGAGTACGGCCGTCACCTTCGGGTGGCGGCCGTTGCCGTATGCCGGTCGGTGGCGTCAGCGGGTCGCCGTGACCAGGATCGCGGTGAAGGGGAGCGTGGCCGTGGCGTCGGCGGCGGTGTGGCCGGCGAGCTCGTCACGGACCGACCGGGCCGCCCGGGTCAGCGCCTCCGCGCCGCCGGCCTTCGTGATCAGGCTGCCCCACAGGGCGGACAGGTGGTCGTGGGCGTAGGTGTCCAGCGGGGGCAGGGTGATGCCGAAGGTGACCTCGCGGTGGGCGGTGTCGCGGTAGCCGGCCGTGTGAAGGGCGGTGGTGAGCTGTTCGGCGGTGGTGGTGAAGGCGCGTGCGAAGTGGTGGGACGTGTGCGGGCCGCCGTACCGCTGGATGGCGTGCTGCTGGGCGAGGAAGTAGGGATGGCGGTCGACGGGGGCCCAGACGGTCGCCCCGAAGCGGCCTCCCGGGCGGGTGACCCGGGCTGTCTCGGCGAGTGCGGCGCCGAGGTCGGGGAAGAACTGGGCGCCCTGCTGGCAGAGGACCGCGTCGAAGGCGGCGTCGTCGTACGGGAGGTGGTCGGCGGGGACCGCCGTGAAGTCGATGTCCGGGTAGAGGCGGGGGTGGCGGTCCCGGGCGACCTGGATCACGCCCTTGTCGATGTCGGCGCCACAGACCCGGCCGGTGGGGCCGACCAGGGCGGCGGCCGCACGGGCGGCGAAGCCGGTACCGCAGGCGAGGTCGAGGACGACGTCTCCGGGGCCCAGGTCCACGGCGTCGACCAGCTCGGCCACGAAGGGTTCCATGATCGGGGCACTGCAGGTGTCGTACGCCTCGGGGCTTTCGCTGCCGCCGTGTGTGTCTGCCATGGGTCAGCTTGTAACACCGGTGCTCGCCTCGCGGGGGACGCCGCGCGGGAGGGCGTGGCCGCGGTCAGTGCTTTCCCTTCGGCAGGACGAACTCGCACCAGACCGCCTTGCCGCCGCCCGGGGTGCGGCGGCAGCCCCAGCTGGAGGCGATCGTCGCCACGATGGCGATGCCCCGGCCGGACTCGTCGGCGGGTTCGGCGCGGCGGCGCCGGGGCAGGTGGTCGTCGCCGTCGGTGACCTCGATGATCAGACGGCGGTCGGTGCGGCGCAGACGCAGGCGCATGGGCGGGGTGCCGTGCTGGAGGCTGTTGGCGACGAGTTCGCTGGTGGCGAGGACGCCGAGGTCGTGCAGTTCGGCGGGGAAGCGCCAGCTGGTGAGGACGCCGGAGGCGAAGGCACGCGCGCGGGGGGCCGCTTCGACGCCGCCGAGGAGTTCCAGGGCGGCGTTGCGGAAGAGGTCGCCGTCGGGGCCCGTACGGGCGGGGTGCTGCAGGACGAGGACGGCGACGTCGTCGTCGTGGTCGGCGGTGACGCCGGCCGAGCGGACCAGGCGGTCGCAGACCACCTGCGGGGTGCCGGTGGCGCCGGCGAGGGCGCCTTCGAGTGCGGCGATGCCCTCGTCCAGGTCCTCGTCGCGGCGCTCGACCAGGCCGTCGGTGTACAGGACCGCGGTGGCGCCGGGGCCGAGGGCGATGGAGCCGGAGGAGTGCATCCAGCCGCCGGTGCCGAGCGGCGGGCCGGTGGGTTCGTCGGCGCGGCAGACCGTGCCGTTCTCGTCGCGGACCAGGATCGGCAGGTGGCCGGCGGAGGCGTACACCAGGCGGCCCTCGTTGGGGTCGTGGACGGCGTAGACGCAGGTGGCGATCTGGTTGGGGTCGATCTCGGCGGCGAGGCCGTCGAGGAGCTGGAGCACCTCGTGCGGGGGCAGGTCGAGGCGGGCGTACGCCCGGACGGCCGTCCGCAGCTGGCCCATCACCGCCGCCGCGCGCACCCCCCGCCCCATGACGTCACCGATGACCAGGGCGGTGCGGCCGCCGCCGAGGGTGATCACGTCGTACCAGTCGCCGCCGACCGCGGCCTCGGTGCCGCCGGGCTGGTAGGTGGCGGCGATGCGCAGGTCGTCGGGCTGTTCCAGTTCCTGGGGGAGCAGGGAGCGCTGGAGGGTGACGGCGGTCTCGCGCTGGCGGCGCTCGCTGGCGCGCAGGCGTTCGGCGGCCTCGGCGTGGTCGGTGACGTCCGTGGCGAACACGAGTACGCCGCCGTCGCGGTCGCCGTCCTCGGCGACGGGGGTGCAGGTGAAGGTGTAGGAGCGGCCGTCGACGGCCTTGCGGGACTTCAGGGTGCGGGGCTTGCCGCTGCGCAGCACCTGGTCGAGGAGCGGGAGCAGGCCCAGCTCGGCGAGCTCCGGGAGCGCCTCGCGCGCGGGTGTGCCTGTGGGCCGTGCGCCGAAGGCCGCCGTGTAGGCGTCGTTGACGTAGCCGATGCGGTGGTCCGGGCCGTGCACGAGCGCGACGAGGGCCGGGACGCGGTCGAGGACGTCGCGGGCGGGCAGTTCGTCGACGGCGGGCACCGGGGATGTGCCGTCGGCCGGCTGTTCGGCACGGGCCGCGGGCACGGAGCCTTCCCCCCACCGGTCCGGGGGGACCGCGGTGTCGGTCCGCGCGGCGGCGCGGCGCTGCGTTCCGGGGAGCCGGGCGCTCCAGCGCGTGAAGTTCACTTGGGAAGAAGCCTCGTGGGTGCTGTGGGCGGGTGGGTGACCCGTCCGCGGACGTGGGGCAGTCTGACAGGGGCGGCGCCGCGGCGACATCCGTCAGACGCCTGGGCGGGCCGGGTAGTTCCTGGGTCCGGTCAGGACGACCCCTTCGGGTTGTCCGAGGGGTTGTGAGGAGGCTTTCCACCGGCCGCGAGTTCGAACTCCGCTCGCGGATGTTCGAGTGAACCGAGGGAGACGATCTCCCGTTTGAAGAGACCGGCGAGGGTCCATTCCGCCAGGACGCGGGCCTTGCGGTTGACGGTGGGCACCCTGCTGAGGTGGTAGACGCGGTGCATCAACCAGGCAGGGTAGCCCTTCAGCTTGCGCCCGTAGAACTGCGCGACGCCCTTGTGCAGGCCGAGGGAGGCGACGGAGCCGACGTACTTGTGCGCGTACGTCTGCAGCGGTTCGCCGCGCAGCGCGTGGGCGATGTTGTCGCCGAGGACCTTGGCCTGGCGTACGGCGTGCTGGGCGTTCGGCGCGGTCTCGGTGCCGGGTTCGGCGGCGGTGACGTCGGGTACGGCCGCCGCGTCGCCCGCTCCCCAGGCGTGTTCCGCGCCGTCGACGGTCAGCTGGGCGGTGCACTTCAGCCGGCCGCGCCCGGTGAGCGGCAGGTCGGTGGCGGCGAGCAGCGGGTGGGGTTTGACGCCGGCGGTCCACACGACCGTACGGGTCGGGAAGCGCTGGCCGTCGCTGAGGACGGCGACGCGGTCGGCGCAGGATTCCAGGCGGGTTTCGAGGAGCACCTGGATGTTGCGGCGGCGCAGCTGGGTGACGGTGTAGCGGCCCATCTCGGCGCCGACCTCGGGCAGGATCCGGTCGGAGGCCTCCACGAGGATCCACTTCAGGTCCTCGGGGCGGACGTTGTGGTAGTAGCGCGCGGTGTAGCGGGCCATGTCCTCCAGCTCGGCGAGCGCCTCCACGCCCGCGTAGCCGCCGCCGACGAAGACGAAGGTGAGGGCGGCGTCGCGGATCGCGGGGTCGCGGGTGGAGGAGGCGATGTCCATCTGCTCGATGACGTGGTTGCGCAGGCCGATGGCCTCTTCGACGGTCTTGAAGCCGATGCCGTACTCGGCGAGGCCCGGGATGGGCAGCGTGCGGGAGATCGAGCCGGGGGCGAGCACGAGTTCGTCGTAGCCGAGGAGTTCGGCCGTCCTGCCCTCCTCGGCGGTGGCGAGTGTGTGGACGGCGGCGGTGCGCACCGCGTGGTCGATGGAGGTGACCTCGCCGACGACGACGTGGCACCGGTGCAGGACGCGGCGCAGCGGTACGACGACATGGCGAGGGGAAATCGAACCCGCGGCTGCTTCGGGAAGGAAGGGCTGGTACGTCATGTAGGGGTCGGGGGTGACGACGGTGATCTCGGCCTCACCCCGTTTGAGCTCGCCCTTCAGCTTCCGCTGCAGACGCAGGGCCGTGTACATCCCGACGTAGCCGCCGCCGACAACCAGAATGCGCGCACGTTCCTTCACCATCCCATGACGCACCCGGCGCAGGTGTTTGTCCACAGCCCCGGCAACTTGTGTGACGGGCGACCGGGTGTGCACGGGGCCGGGCGCGGTGTCCGGGCGGGATGAAAGGGGGCAGGTCACCGGGGGCGGGCGAGGCGGATCGAAGGGGAGGAAACGGGACGTACGAGACCCGTACTCCGATCGGGGGGCGCACTGTGCGGAACCTGCCCCTTCTGAATTGACTTCCTCTCAACTATGTTCGTGTGTCGACGGGGTGTAGGGAATGTGGTTGAGCGGGTACCGCGACGGGCGGACCCGGTCGAGACCGGCGCACGTTCCGCGCACTCCGCGTTCAGTGGCGGGGAGTCTCCGGGGGGAGACGTCATTACCGGGGGAACACATGCATGTTCAGGACACGCATTGGTCATCTGCAACCGCGATCGCGTCCGGCGGTGGCGCGGTGAGCGCGGCGGCGGGCAACGGGCGCGCGGACGCGTCGCGTACGACGCCGCTGCGGGTGGACGCACAGCGCAATCTGGAGCACGTGCTGCGCGCGGCGCGTGAGGTCTTCGGCGAGCTCGGGTACGGCGCGCCGATGGAGGACGTGGCGCGGCGCGCGCGGGTGGGTGTCGGCACGGTGTACCGGCGCTTTCCCAGCAAGGACGTGCTGGTCCGGCGGATAGCCGAGGAGGAGACGGCGCGGCTGACCGAGCAGGCGCGGGCCGCGCTGGGGCAGGAGGACGAGCCGTGGTCGGCGCTGTCGCGGTTCCTGCGGACGTCCGTGGCGTCGGGGGCGGGGCGGTTGCTGCCGCCGCAGGTGCTGGTCGGCTCCGCGCAGGGCTCCGCCGGTTCGGCCGAGGCCGTCGGCGAGGCTCGGGTGCCTCAGCAGCGGGTGCAGCCGGGGGCCGGTGAGCTGCGGCTCGTGCCGGGGGAATCCGCCGGGGCTGCCGATGACAGCGGGGTCGGGGTGTTGCTGGAGGTGGTCGGGCAGCTCGTGGAGCGGGCCCGGACGGCCGGGGAACTGCGGGCGGATGTGTCCGTGGGGGATGTGCTGCTGGTGATCGCCACCGCGGCGCCTTCCCTGCCGGACGCGGCGCAGCAGGCGGCGGCTTCCGCTCGACTGCTGGAGATTCTGCTGGAGGGACTTCGGTCTAGGCCGGCGTAGGGGAAACGGTTCGGGGCGGGGGGTTCGTGTCGTCGTCGGGCTGCGGACCGCATGTGGCTGGTCGCACCCACGCGGCGGTAGCCGCGTGTCGATACGGCCCCGCGCCCGCAGGGGGCTGCAGTTCGCTCTCTCGAGTGGTGGACGCGCGTCTGTGATGACCGCAGCCCTCGGATGAGTGGATGCCGTGAACATGGGGGTCTGGGCCGAAAGTCGGTGTGGCACCCTGAGCCGGTGACGGGTTGGGCTGGGCCGGTGTCGGGGGCTTTCCGCGATGGGCGTTGACGGGTGGGACGAGTCACGCGGTGACGAAGCGGGCGCCGAGGCCTCCGGGCTGACCCCGCCCCAGGTGCCGCACCAGGGCGGGCGTCCGGCTTCCCCCGGCGGGCGGAGCGACGCGAGCGTGCCCGCCCAGCGCGGGGGCAGCGTGCTGCCGCCGCCCCGGGAGACGCCGCCCGACGACGGTGAGCTGGTCGCGCGGATGCGCGGCGGTGACGACTCCGCGTACGCGGAGCTCTACCGACGGCACGCGGACTCCGTGCGGCGGTACGCGCGCACCTGCTGCCGGGACGGGCACACCGCCGACGACCTGACGGCGGAGGTCTTCGCCCGGATGCTGCAGGCGGTGCGCGGCGGATCGGGGCCCGAGCACGCCGTTCGGGCCTATCTGCTGACCTCCGTGCGGCGCGTCGCCGCGCACTGGACGAAGTCGGCCCGGCGCGAGCAGCTCGTGGACGACTTCGCCGTCTTTTCCCAGCGGGCCTCGCGCGCCTGCGAAGTGTCCGACGACACGGTGGACCTCGGCGCCGATGTGCGCGCGATGCACCAGGCCGAGCAGTCCCTGGCCATGCGGGCCTTCCGTTCCCTGCCCGAGCGCTGGCAGGCCGTGCTGTGGCACACCGAGGTGGAGGACGAGTCCCCGAGTGAGGTCGCCGTGCTGTTCGGGCTGGACGCCAACGGCACCCGGGTCCTCGCCAGCCGGGCGCGCGAGGGGCTGAAGCAGGCGTATCTGCAGGCGCACGTCAGCGCCTCGCTCGCCGGCGACGAGGAGTGCGCCCGCTATGCCGACCAGCTCGGCACCTACGCCCGCCGCAAACTGCGCATCCGCGCCGAGCGGGGCCTGCGCAAGCACCTGGAGGAATGCGCCAGGTGCCGGCTGGCTGCCGCGCAGATCGAGGAGGTCGCCGGCGGGATCCCCGGTGTCGTCCCGGTCGCGGTCATCGGCTGGTTCGGGGCCGCCGGGTACGCCAAGGCGCTCGGGATCGTCGCCGGCAGCGCGGGAGCCGGGGCGGCGGGTGCCGCCGCGGCGGCCTCCGGCTCGTCCGGCGGGGCCGGCGGTGCCGCGGCCTCCGAGGCGCTCGGGGCGCCGGTGAAGGCGGGGATCGCGGCCGGTGTGGTCGCGGTGGCCGCCGCCGCGGTGGCGCTGGCGCTGGTGAACGACAGCCACCCGCCGGCGAAGCGGGCGGCCGAACCGTCGCCGCCCGCGCCTGTCGTGCGCTCCGAGCCGCCGAAACCGAAGCCGACCCCGCCGAAGCCCGCGAAGAAGCCCGCGAAGAAGCCCGCCGCCGAGCCGGTCGTACTGGCCCCCGAGCCGGCCCCCGCCCCGACACGGACGCCCACCCCGGCACCCGCACCGAAGCCGGCACCCAAGCCGACGCCCACTCCGGCACCGGCACCGACTCCCACCCCGACACCGAAGCCGACCCCGACGCCCACTCCGCCGCCGGCGCCCACCGTCTACGAACTGAGCGACCTCGGCTACGACCTCACCGGCGACGGCACCCGGCCCGAGATCCGGCTCGGCGAGAGCAGCTGGGTGTGGCAGCGCTACGGCATGTCGGTCGGCGGCACGCGGTACCCGCACGGGGTGACCGTGCACGGCGAGTCCTCCGTCACCGTCGCCCTCAACCGCCGGTGCACCGCCTACGACGCACTGGCCGGCGTGGACGACATGACACTCGGCCTCGGCAAGGTGTCCTTCTCGGTCTACGCCGACGGCGTCCGGCTGTGGCAGTCCGGGACGGTCAAGGGCAACGACCGGGCCGTGCCCGTCCATGTGGACCTGAGCGGGCGCAGGACCGTACGGCTCGTCGTGCGACCGCACAGCAACCTCTTCGACCGGGCGGCGCTCGCGGACTGGGCCCAGTCCCGGTTCACCTGCCGGTAGCCGTCTCAGCCGCGCTCCACGGCCGCCTTCGGCACGCCCAGCTCCCGCAGCACAGCGGCCACGTCGAGGGACGCGCCCCGGGCACGCTCGGCCGCGTACCGCCCGGCGGGCAGGGCCGCACGGGCTTCGGCCTGCACCCGGACGGCCTCGCTGCGCTCCGGCTCGGGACGCAGATTGCCGTCGCGCCAGTGGTCCGCCGCGGCGAACAGCCGGACCGCACCGGCCGGGTCGCCGCACCGGGCCCGCAGACCGGCCGCGGTGTCCACCAGCACCGCCGTGATCGCCTCGGAGCACCGCTGCGCCACGGCTTCGCGCAGCGCCTCCGCGAGGATCGGCAGCCCGTGCTCGGGGCCCGACTCGTCGGCCGCGAGGAGCGCCTCGACGGTGCGCAGGCCCGCCAGGAACTGCGGTGGCGGGTTGCCGCCGCGCGTCACCGCGCACGTCGCCTCGTACAGCTCGCGGGCCTGGACGCCCTGCCCGTGGTGCAGGGTGATCTGAGCGCGCATCAGCAGTACGAAGGCGCGCGACTCGGGCACCGCGTAGCGGTCGGCGGCCGTTTCCGCCTCGTCCAGGGCGGCCAGCGCGGTCTCCGGGTCGCCGGAGCGGTAGGCGATCTCGGCCAGTCGCGCCATCAGGAACGGCGACTCGGCGTGGGCCCCCACCTCGTAGGCGAGGCGCAGCGCCTCCTCGTACTCACCGCGTGCCTGGTCGAACCTGCCGCGCGCCATGGCCGCCTCGCCGGCCGCGCTGCACACCTGCGCCCGCATCCAGCGGTCCCCGACGTGCCGGCTGAGCGTCCGCAGCTCGGCGAGGTCCTCGTCCACGCCCCGCAGGTTGCCGGGGGAGTCGACGATCATATGGGTGCGGTACATCAGGGAGACACCGATCTCCCAGTCGCCGCCGTACGCCCGGCAGTTGGCGACTGCCGCGGCCATGTCCGGGCCGACGTCCGCCGGGCCGCCGAGGTAGTAGGCGGTCAGCGGCCAGACGATGCCCGGAAGCCGGGCGGCCTGGGGACCACCGGGCTCGTAGGCGGCCCGGACGCGCGCGATGTACTCCGGGGCCCGGGGGTCGGACCCGAGGTGCCCGGGGTTCGACTCGGAGGTCAGGAACAGGTCGAGCATCCGCAGGTCCATCCGCAGCTCCCGCAGCGGATGCCCGGCCTCGGCGTCGGGAGCGGCGACGAGGAAGCCGATCGGGTCGGCCGACTCCACGAGGGCCGTCAGCGCCTCCGGGTCGCCGGCGGCGTCCGCAGGAGGCCCGCCGGGACGGGAAGCCGCCCGGGTGTCCAGGGCCACGCCCAGGCGCAGGACCAGCCGGACCCAGGACACCGCCTCCTGACGGTGGTTGCGCAGCCACCAGAACCAGCCGATGGCGACGACGATCGCGCCCGCCTCCGCCTCGTCGCCCGCGCGGACGGAGCGGTCCAGAGCCGCCCGGATGTTGTCCAGTTCGGTCTCCAGGCGGGAGATCCAGTGCAGCTGGTCCGCCGACCGCAGGCGCGGCTCGGCCTCCTCGACCAGCGCCCGCACCCACGCGCGGTGCCGTCGCTCGGCCGTGGCGCGCAGGCCGGGGACCTCGGCCGCGCGCTCGGCGGCGTACTCGTTGATGGTCTCCAGCATGCGGTAGCGCATGCCGCCCGTGGCGTCCGGAGCGGCGACGACGAGGGACTTGTCGACCAGGGCGCCGATCAGGTCGGCCGCCGGGCCGGTGCACACGGCCTCGGCGGCCGTGAGGTCCCAGCCGCCGGCGAACACCGAGACCTCGCGCAGCACCGTGCGCTCGCGCTCGTCCAGCAGGTCCCAGGACCAGTCGACGACCGCGCGCAGGGTCTGCTGGCGGGGCAGGACCGTGCGGCTTCCGGAGGTGAGCAGGCGGAAGCGGTCGTCGAGCCGGTCGGCGATCTGCCGCGGGGTCAGCAGCCTGAGCCGGGCGGCGGCCAGCTCGATGGCGAGCGGCAGCCCGTCCAGGCGGCGGCAGATCTCCGCCACGGCCTCGGTGTCGGCGAGCGCCGCGTCGGCGTCGGGACGGACGGCCTTCGCGCGCTCGGCGAACAGGCGGTGCGCCTGCTCCGGGACGAGGGGCTCGACCGGGCGCACCGACTCACCGGGGACGCCCAGGGGTTCACGGCTGGTCGCGAGGATCGTGAGCCCCGGGCAGTGGGTGAGGAGGGTCTCGGCGAGGGCGGCGGTCGCGCCGATGACATGTTCGCAGTTGTCAAGGATCAGGAGTTGGCTGCGCGGTGCGCAGTACTCGATCAGCAGGGCGACGGGGTCGGCCTGCGGGGTCGTCAGCTCGTTGGTCAGCAACACGGTCTCGCGCAGACCGAGGGCGCTGACCACCGCGCCGGGCACCGCCTCCGGATGGTCGAGCGGGGCCAGCTCGACCAGCCATGCCTGCGGAAGCCGTGCGGCGGCCTCCTCGGCGAGGCGGGTCTTTCCGGAGCCGCCCGGTCCGGTGAGCGTGACCAGGCGGGCCCTGTGCACATCGGAACGAATGGCTGCGAGTTCGGGTTCCCGCCCGACGAAGGACGTCAGACGGGGGCGGATGTTGCCGGTGCGCTCGGGAGGCCGAGCGGGAGGCGGTGCCTTCCGGGGCTCCGGCTGGGGCTGTGGTTGCCGCTGCTGGAGCAACGACGTGTGCAGGGCCTTGAGTTCCGGGCCGGGATCGGTGCCGAGGGTGTCGGCCAGGGTGCGGCGGGCGGACTCGTACGCGGTGAGGGCGTCGGCGGTGCGGCCCGTGTCGCGCAGGGCGCGGATGAGGAGGGCGTGCAGGGGCTCGTCCAGGGGATGGACCGCGGTGAGTTCCGTCAGCTCCGGTACGACGTCCGGGGCGCGGCCGAGGTCGAGGGCGGCGGCGGCGCGGGCGCGGGTCGCCGCCAGACGCAGGGCCTCCGGGCGGGTGGCGGCGGTGCGGTCGGGCAGGTCGGCGAGGGCGGGGCCGTGCCAGAGGGCGAGGGCCTCGGTGAGGGTGCGGTGGGCGGTCGCCGGGTCGCCCGCGGTGAGGGCCTCGGTGCCGGTGCGGGTGAGGCGTTCGAAGACGTACAGGTCGATGTCGTCCTCGGTCGCCTCCAGGCGGTAGCCGCCGGGGGTGGAGCTGACGGTCTGCTTGCCGAGGGCTCGGCGGAGGCGGCCGACGAGGGCCTGGAGGGCGGCGGGAGCGTCGCTCGGGCGGTCGTCCGGGTGGTCGTCGGCCCAGATCTCGTCGATGAGGGTTTCGGGGGTGGCGGTGCGGCCCGGGCGGAGGGCCAGGGCGGTGAGGAGCGTGCGCAGGCGTTGCCCGCCGATGGGTACGGGGGTGCCCTGGTCGTCTGCCGCCTCGGTTACACCCAGGATTCTGTACCGCACCCGGTCATTGTCGCGGTGGCGTTGGGGGTGGGGCGACGGGGTTTCGCTCAGCGGTGCCCGACCGTGCCCGGTGCTGGGGCTGCGCGGGGGCCGGGCCCTGCTCGCTGAGAGGTGCCCATAAGGGGCGCGGGGAACTGCGCGAGCGGCCACGGCGGACCCGCAGACGGGTACGGCGGGGCACCGCCCCTGTGCGGCCCCTCCTCAGGCGCCGGAAGCCAGGGCCCCTCTTCTCGGCTGGATCCCGGAGGGCACCGCACGCGCGCGTGCCGGCGTTCCCGTCCAGCAGGTTCCCCGGCGGGAGAGGAGGCGGTGGAGCCAGAGTTCGAGGGAGACGAGGTCGGCCAGGCCGTCCAGGGGGAGAAGGTCACCTGCGGCTGCCGTGCGGAGCGCCTTGCGGATGACGCGGGCCTCCACCAGGCCGGCGTCGGCCAGAAGGGGCGTGGAGAAGAGGTCCAGGAGGGGGTCGGCCGCCACGCGCAGTCCCGCGCGTGCGGCTGCCGCCGAGGAGACGTGCGAGGGGGCGCCCCAGCCGGGCGGGAGGTCGGTGACGCCGGCGCCCTCCAGGACCGTACGCAGGATGGCGGCGCGGGCGCCGGGCTGGACACGCAGGGCCTCGGGCAGGGCGCGGCAGGCGCGGACGACCTGGTTGTCGAGGAACGGCGCGTGCAGGCGCTGGGAGCGGATCTCGGCGGCCTGTTCGAGGACGCGCAGGTCGGCGGCGTAGCGGGTGAGGGCGGCACGCGCGCGATAGTCGCCGGGGCGCTGGGCGGCGGTTCCGGAGCGGTCCGCCTCCGACTCGAGAAGAACCGATACTTCGGCCAGCGCCTCCCCCGTCAGCCAGCGGGCGGCCGGCCCGGGTCTGGCCCAGGTCAGCGCGGCGAGGGACGCGCCGACCGCTCCCTTGGGCTCGTCGAAGCGGCGCCGCATCAACCGCTCGGCCAGCACCTCCAGTCCGGTCCGGTAGGGGGTGCGGGCGAGGCGGCGGGCGGCGCCGTACACGCGCGCGGGGACCATCACCGAGCCGTCGGCCTTGGCGAGCGCGGCGACCGGGCGGACCAGATGGCGCCGCTTGCGGTCCATGAGGAGGTCGGCGAGGCGGGCGGGGTGGGCGTCCAGGACCTGGCGGGCGCCGTGGCCGGTGAAGTGGTCGGCGCTGCCGGCGGCGAGCCGGGCGCGGTGCCGGGCGGCCACGACCAGCGAGGGGCCCGGTTCGTCGGTGAGGGGGCCGTCGAGGTCGGCGTACGGCAGGGTCTCCTCGGCACCGGTGACCACCATGTGGTGCAGGCGCGGGTTGGCGGCGAGGGCTCCGGCGCGTTCGAGTTCGGCCTCGCGGCCGGCCACGGTCAGGTCGTTGAAGGTGACGGCGACGAGCCGCTCGCCCGCGCCGGTGCCGTGGCCGAGGAGCGTGCCGGGTCTGCCGGGCAGCCCGGCGGCCAGCAGGGCGAGGGTGCCGGAGGCGGGGCCCCCGGAGAGGTCGGCGCCGATGCCGGGCACGGGCATCCCGCGCCGGGCCCGCCGCTCGGCCGGGCCCATGCCGGGCACCGGCCCGGGGTCGAGGCCGGGCACGTGCCGCGGTGCCGACAGCCGGGTGCGGACCGCCTCCACGAGAGCGTCGCGTACGGCGTCCACGGCGCGCTCGGGGTCGGCGGGGGCCGCGGCCACGGCGAGCGAGGCGACCGGCTCGTACCCGGCGATCTCGCGCGCCCCGGCGCGCAGCACGAGCGCGTGCCCCGGCGGAACGCGCCGCACGCCCTCGTACGGGGTGGTGTCGCGCAGCGCGGCCGGCACCTCGGGGGCGGCGAGCAGGGCGGCCAGGTGGGCGAAGTCGAGGTTGGCCTCGATGAGGTCGGCGAGGGGCAGCGCGGCGGTGGCGTAGGCCGTGCCGCCGGCCCAGGGGGTGTGGAAGACCGGGCGGGCGCCGGCGAGATCGCCGCAGACGGTGATGCGGCGGCCGACCTTGACGACGGCCGTGTAACTGCCGGGCCAGGCCGTCAGATGGCGCAGTGCGCCCCCGCGCGCGGTGAACAGGCCGCGTCTCAGCTCCTCGTCGGAGGCGCCGCAGATGCCGAGGACGGCGATGTGGCTGTCCGCGTCGGCCCGCACCACGCGCACCTCGTCCGGGCGCCAGTCGCCGACGGCCCACAGCGGGTCCGGGTCGCCCCACAGGAGGTGGGAGCCGACCGGGTGCAGGGTCTCGCCGTCGTAACCGGTGGCGCCCGCGGTGCCGGTCCCGGCGACGCCCGCGGCGGTGCTGCTCCACCCCACCAACCACCGCATCGACGCCTCCACAGGCTGTGGACAACAGTGCACCGTACGAACCGGATCCCCATGCTGCCATGAAGGGAGCACTGTGGAGGGACGGCGGCACCGGCTTCGATCGAGGGACGTGCACGGTGGACCCAGGTGAGTACGACTCGAATGCGCCCCCCGTACGCTCCCCCAAAACGCCCTTCACGCCGTCAAGTTCCATGGTCGGAGCGGAATCCAACCACGAGCGGCTGGGGCGATTTTCAGCCAAATATGCAGAGCGAAGCGGGAGATGCGCACGCTCCGTACACGCCTGCGAAACACGTGGCGGCGCGGACACGCGCACAGTCCGGGAGGCGGGCATCGCCTCCCGGACCGGTCCGCCACCCGCGGGGATGAAGGTGGCGGTGTCCCCCAGCCCGCTGGATCCAGTACAGCGGGCCGACCCACGCAAGAGCCATGGAACCGCTCCCCCGATGGCCGGAGAAGAGCGCACGGACGGGCGCACGGCCACACGCGCGGGGGCACGCGGCGACAGGCCGTGCACGGTGCGTACAGGACCGCACTTCCGTACGGACCACAATCCCGCCAACCGGAACAATGCCCCTTAACGCTTGGGATGCGGCGAACTACGCTGGGTTTACGAATGCCGCGTGGTTATGCCAGCGCGGCAGCCGTCTGTGTCGAGGGGTGGCGCATGTCCAGGGAGCAACGCGGGCCGAACGAAAAACTCGGCACCGTTCTCGCCCTCGCGGGAATCAGCAACGCAGGACTCGCACGACGCGTCAACGACCTTGGCGCCCAACGCGGGTTGACTCTTCGCTACGACAAGACCTCGGTGGCGCGCTGGGTGTCGAAGGGGATGGTGCCGCAGGGCGCGGCGCCGCACCTCATCGCGGCCGCCATCGGGCAGAAGCTCGGCCGCCCGGTGCCGCTCCACGAGATCGGCCTGGCGGACGCGGATCCCGCGCCCGAAGTGGGCCTCGCCTTCCCCAGAGACGTAGGACAGGCGGTGAGGTCGGCGACGGAGCTGTACCGTCTCGACCTCGCCGGGCGCCGGGCCGGCTCGGGCGGCATCTGGCAGTCCCTCGCCGGATCGTTCGCAGTGAGCGCATACGCAACGCCCGCCTCACGATGGCTGATAACCCCCGCCGACAGCTCGGTCGCGCGGGAGGCGGGCTCCGCCGAGGACTCCGGCGCACCGATCAAAGTCGGCCACAGTGATGTGCGCAAGCTGCGAGAGGCCGCCGAGGACGCCAGGCGGTGGGACTCCAAGTACGGCGGCGGGGACTGGCGTTCGTCGATGGTGCCGGAGTGCCTGCGGGTGGAGGCGGCGCCGCTGCTGCTCGGCTCCTACTCCGACGAGGTGGGCCGCGCCCTGTTCGGCGCCTCCGCCGAACTCACCCGGCTCGCCGGGTGGATGGCCTTCGACACCGGCCAGCAGGAGGCGGCGCAGCGGTACTACATCCAGGCTCTGCGGCTCGCGCGTGCGGCGGCGGACGTTCCCCTGGGGGGCTACGTCCTGGCCTCGATGTCGCTGCAGGCGACGTACCGCGGCTTCGGCGACGAGGGGGTCGATCTGGCACAGGCCGCGCTGGAGCGGAACCGGGGGCTGGCGACCGCGCGCACGATGAGTTTCTTCCGGCTGGTGGAGGCGCGGGCACACGCGCGTGCGGGAGACGCGCAGGCGGCGGGTGCGGCGCTGAAGGCCGCCGAGGGGTGGCTGGAGCGGTCCCGGGAGGGCGACAACGATCCTTCTTGGCTTGGTTTCTATTGCTATGACCGGTTCGCCGCTGATGCCGCGGAGTGCTACCGGGATCTGAAAGCGCCTCGGCAGGTGCGGCGGTTCACCGAGCAGGCCCTGTCGAAGCCGACGGAGGAGTTCGTGCGGTCGCACGGGCTGCGGCTGGTGGTCTCGGCGGTCGCCGAGCTGGAGTCCGGGAATCTCGACGCCGCCTGCGAGCAGGGGGTGCGGGCCGTGGAGGTGGCCGGGCGGATCTCGTCCGCGCGCACCACCGAGTATGTGAAGGATCTTCTGCATCGGCTGGAGCCGTACGGGGACGAGCCGCGGGTGGTGGAACTGCGGGAGAGGGCTCGGCCGCTGCTGATGGCCCCCGCCTGACCCCGGCCCCGGCACGCGGACCCCGCAGACCGACTGCGTTTGAAGGCATTGTCAGTGGCGCAGTGCACTATCGGGAGTGGAGGTGGTGCTCGGTGCTGGTCGGGTCGTACGACTGTGATGTGCTCGTGGTCGGTGGGGGGATCGTCGGGCTGTCCACGGCGTATGCGATCACACGGGCCGCGCCGGGCACGCGGGTCCTGGTGCTGGAGAAGGAGCCGGGGCCGGCCCGGCACCAGACGGGCCGCAACAGCGGTGTGATCCACAGCGGGATCTACTACCGTCCCGGCTCGCTCAAGGCGCGGTACGCGGTGGGGGGCGCCGCCGAGATGGTGAAGTTCTGCGCCGAGTACGGCATCGCGCACGCCGTCACCGGCAAGCTGATCGTCGCCACGGAGCGGGAGGAGCTGCCGCGGCTGCACGCGCTCGTGCAGCGCGGCCGGGAGAACGGCATCCCGGTGCGCGAGCTGGGTGCCGCACAGATCGGTGAGTACGAGCCGGAGGTGCGCGGACTCGCCGCCATACACGTCGGTACGACGGGGGTGTGCGACTTCGTCGGGGTCGCCCGGCAGCTCGCCCGGGCGTCCGGGGCCGAGATCCGGTACGGGGCGCGGGTCGTCCGGGTGGACCGTCGGCCGGAGCGGGGCGTGGCGGTGCTCACCTCGGCCGGGGATGTCGTGCGGGCGCGGGTGCTGGTGAACTGCGCCGGGCTGTACTGCGACGAGGTGGCCCGGCTGACCGGGGACGAGCCCGAGGTGCGGATCGTGCCGTTCCGCGGGGAGTACTACGAGCTGGCGCGTCCGGAGCTGGTGCGCGGGCTGGTGTATCCGGTGCCGGATCCGGCGTTCCCGTTCCTCGGGGTACACCTGACCCGCGGGATCGACGGGGGCGTCCACATCGGGCCCAACGCGGTACCGGCGCTGGCCCGGGAGGGGTACGGCTGGGGAGTCGTGCACCCCCGGGAGCTGGCCGGGACGGTGGCGTGGCCGGGGTCGTGGGCGATCGCCCGGCGGCACTGGAGATACGGCGCGGGTGAGCTGCGCCGCTCGCTGTCGAAGGGGGCGTTCCTGACGGCGGTGCGCCGGTTGTTGCCCGGCGTGGAGGCGGACGACCTGGTGCGGGCCCCTGCCGGCGTGCGGGCGCAGGCGGTGCTGCGGGACGGGACGCTGGTGGACGACTTCCTCATCCGCGAGGGGGCGCGGGCCGTGCACGTCCTGAACGCGCCCTCGCCTGCGGCCACCGCTTCCCTGCCGATCGGGCGGGAGGTGGGGCGCCGGGTGCTGGACATGCTCGGCTCGCAAAGGCGCCCTCCCGGCGGGCCGTAAAATCGGAAGCACTGTGTCTGACTCGCTGAACCTCCCCGAAGCCCCCTCGCCGACTCCGCACACCCCCGGCGTCTCCGTCCGGCATACCCGGACCAAGGGGGAGCCGCGGTTCCCGGACGGGCCCAAGGCCGATCCCGCCGGGTCGCACTTCGAGCGGCGGATCCGGAGTTTCCAGCCGCGGCGCAGCCGGGTGACCGCCGGGCAGGCGGACGCGCTGCAGCGGCTGTGGCCCAAGTGGGGGCTCGACATCGACGGGCAGCGGGTCATCGACCTCGGCGAGCTGTTCGGGAACGACAGGCCGGTCGTGCTGGAGATCGGGTTCGGGATGGGCGAGGCCACCGCACAGATGGCCGCCGCCGACCCGGACACCGGCATCCTCGCCGTCGACGTGCACACCCCCGGGCAGGGCAATCTGCTGGCTCTCGCCGACCGGAACGGCCTCTCCAACGTCCGGGTGGCGAACGGTGACGCGATCATCCTGCTCAGGGAGATGCTCGCCCCCGACTCGCTCGACGGGCTGCGGGTGTACTTCCCGGACCCCTGGCCCAAGAAGCGGCATCACAAGCGGCGGCTCATCCAGCCCGAGTTCCTGACGCTCGCCGCGACCCGGCTGAAGCCCGGCGCGATCGTGCACTGCGCGACCGACTGGGAGCCGTACGCCGAGCAGATGCTCGAGGTGCTCACCGCGCACCCCGACTTCGAGAACACGCAGGCGGACGGCGGTTTCGCGGCGCGCCCCGCGTCCCGGCCGCTGACCCGTTTCGAGGGGCAGGGACTGGACAAGGGACATGTCGTGAACGATCTGCTCTTCCGCCGCGTACCGCACAGCCAGGACCGATAGCGCGTACCGCATCGGGGCCGGTAAACGCTCCAGCCCCTCGCCCCGCCACCGTTAGGGTCGATGCCGTGGCCACCAGTCCTCCGTTTCCGACGTATCCCCCGGGCCCCGAGGGCCTTGTGCTTCACCATCCGCGCTGGTGGCAGCACAGGTGGGTGAGATACGGGACACTGATCACACTGCTGGCACTGTCCGGGCTGGTCATTCTCGCGCTGGTGCGCAGACAGACCGGTACGGAGGGGTTCCTCGTCGGGCTCGGACTGGCCGTGCTGCCCGTGCCGTGGCTCATAGCCGCCTTCCGGTGGCTGGACCGGGTTGAGCCGGGCCCCTGGCGGAACCTGGTCTTCGCCTTCGCCTGGGGAGCGTGCGCGGCGGCGCTGATAGCCATCGTCGCCAACAGCTTCGCGACCAAGTGGATAGCCACCGCGACCGCCGATCCGGCCGGTGCCGACACCCTGGGCGCCACCGTGATAGCGCCCGTCGTGGAGGAGTCCGCCAAGGCCGCCGCCGTCCTGCTCGTCTTCCTCTTCCGCAGACGTGACTTCACCGGGATCGTGGACGGGGTGGTGGTGGCCGGGACCACCGCCACCGGGTTCGCGTTCACCGAGAACATCCTCTACCTGGGTACGGCCTTCGGGACCGACCAGCTCAGCGGCGGCCGCGGCATCGCCTCCGTCACCGCCGCCACCTTCTTCGTGCGCATCGTGATGTCCCCGTTCGCGCACCCCCTGTTCACCGTCCTGACCGGCATCGGCTTCGGCGTCGCCGCGCTCTCCGCCGAGCGGCAGCGTGCCCGGCGGGTGCTGCTGCCGCTCTGCGGTCTGCTGCTCGCGATGAGCATGCACGCCTTCTGGAACGGCTCCTCCACCTTCGGCGAGTTCGGGTTCTTCGCCGTCTACGGCGGATTCATGGTGCCCGTCTTCGGGCTGCTGACCTGGCTCGCGATCTGGACGCGGCAGCGGCAGCTGCGGACCGTGCGGACGGAACTGCCGGCGTATGTGCTGGCCGGCTGGCTGGGGCCCGCCGAGCCGTGCGCGCTCGGGTCGATGCGGGCGCGGCGGGCGGCCCGTGACTACGCCCGCCACCACGCCGGGCGACCCGCGGCGCGCGCCGTGGCGCAGTACGAGGCGTACGCGACGTCGCTGGCGTCTCTGCGGCACCGGGGGCGCAAGGGGAAGGGCGGGGCCGAGTTCGTCGTACGGGAGCGGGAGCTGCTGGACGAACTGTGGAAGCGGAGGGATGTGGCTCGGCCGGCTCTGGAGTATGCGGCCGGGGCGACTGCTCCCGCGCGGATGCCTACGGCGTATTGGCCGGGGTACGGGTATCCGGCGGCGCCGTATCCCGCGTACAAGGCGCCGTATCCCGCGTACAACCCGTACCGGTCATAGACAGCGGCGGGAGAAGGTCAGCCGCCGCTGGCCCGGGAAGTTATGCCGACGCCTCCGTCAGCTTCGCCAGTTCGGTGTCCGTCAGCTTCAGGTCCGCCACCCCCGTCAGCGCCGGGAGCTGGGCCACCGTGCGGGCCGAGGCGATCGGGGCGGTGATCGTCGGCTGGGCGGCCAGCCAGGCGAGGGCGACCGTGGCGACGGGGACCTCGTGCGCGGCGGCGATCTCGTCCAGGGCCGCCAGGACCCGTCGGCCGCGCTCGGATTCCGCGTACCGCTCGGCCCGGTCCGCGCGGGCGCTGTCGACCTTGGCGCCGGGGCGGTACTTGCCGGTCAGGAAGCCCGAGGCGAGGGAGAAGTACGGCACGGCGGACAGGCCCTCGCGGGCGGCCAGGTCCTGCAGCGGGCCCTCGTAGGTCTCGCGGGAGACGAGGTTGTAGTGCGGCTGGAGGGCGACGTAGCGGGCCAGGCCCTCGCGGTCGGAGAAGTCCAGGGAGGCCTGCAGCCGCTCGGGGCTGATGTTGGAGGCGGCGATGTGCCGGACCTTGCCCGCCTTCACCAGCTCGTCCAGCGCGCCGATGATCTCCTCGACCGGCACCTCGGGCTTGTCGAAGTGGGTGTAGTAGAGGTCGATGTAGTCGGTGTCCAGGCGGCGCAGGGAGGCGTCGGCGGCGGCCCTGATGTTGGTCGCGGACAGGCCCTGGTACTCGGGGTGCTGGCTGACCTTGGTGGCGATGACGACGTCGGCGCGGTTGCCGCGGGCCTTGACCCACTTGCCGATGATCGTCTCGGACTCACCGCCCTTGTTGCCCTCGATCCAGGCGGAGTAGGAGTCGGCGGTGTCGATGAAGTTGCCGCCGGCGGCCGTGTAGGCGTCGAGGACGGCGAAGGAGGTCTCCTCGTCGGCGGTCCAGCCGAAGACGTTGCCGCCCAGGGAGAGCGGGAAGACCTCGAGGCCGGAGGAACCGAGTGTGCGCAGAGAAGTCATGCTCGACGTCAACACCGGCGGTGGATGATCGCATTCCACCGCCGGCGCCGATTTCACATGTTTCTCATGGCTGACACGCTCAGGGGTTGAGGCCCTTGTCCCGCAGCCAGGGCGCCGGGTCGATGCCGGCGGCCTGGCCGTCGGGGTGGACCTCGAGGTGCAGGTGCGGGCCGGTGACGTTGCCGGTGGCGCCGATGCGGCCGATGACCTCGCCGGTCGAGACCTTCTGGCCGACCTTGACGTTGATCGAGGACTGGTGGCAGAACCACAGCTCGGTGCCGTCGTCGAGGGTGAGGACCGTGCGGTAGCCGTAGGCTCCGGCCCAGCCGGCCTGGGTGATCGTGCCCCCGTGGATGGCCTTGATGAGGGTGCCGGTGGGGGCGGCGAAGTCGAGGCCGGTGTGGTAGCCGGAGGACCACATGGCGCCGGGCTGGCCGAAGGTGCCGGTGATCGTGTACGAGACGACGGGCAGCTGGTACTGCTTGGCCAGCTCGGCCAGCCGCTTGGCCTCGGCCGCCTTCTCGGCGTCGGCCTCCGCCTTCTCCTTGGCGGCGGTGGCCTTGGCGGCGGCGTCCTTCTCCGCCTTGGCCGCGGCGGCGGCGGTCTGCTTCTCGGCCGCGGCGAGCGCGGCGGCGGTGGCCTTGCTGTCGGCCTTGTTCTGCTGCTGCTCGGCCTGGGCCATGATCCGGTTGCGCAGGGCCTCGCCCGCGTCGGAGTCCTTGCTGTCGGCCGAGGTCACGCCGACGTTGCTGAGCGCGGTGGTGTCGGTGTGGTGCGCGTCGGAGGAGTCGTCGCCGAAGAGGTGGCCGACGGAGTCCAGGTCCGGCAGGGATATGGAGACCGGCGGCTTGCCGGTGTTGGCGCTGGCCATGCCGCCGGCGCCGACCGCGGCGAGCACGCCGACGCCGAGGACGGTGGAGCTGCGCGCGAAGCCGCCGCGCTGCTTGGCGACGCGGTGCCGGCCGCGGACCGGGGTCAGGGAGTCCTCGGTGGGGTTCCACTCCTCCCAGGGGCCCTCTTCGGCGCGGTAGGAGCCGTAGCCGAAGGTCTCGGGCTCGGCCGGCTCGGGCATGAACGGGGCTTCTGGGGCAGGGTGGTTGGACGCCACTCGGGCGTACTCCTTTCCTTCCTCCGCCTACCGGGTTAGCTGACGGGTTCGGAGCAGGAAGGTCTCCTACGCGCGTATACCGGTCACGGCATCCGCGTGATTCACCCCAAGGTGGTGGTTCCCCGGTTCCCTTGCGGGATTCGGCGCGTGCGCACGGAGCCGTCTCTTGTGACGGCTGGGACGACCGCGCTGCGTTATCGAACGTTAATAGACCTGCTGGTCACTTTCCAAGCCGTTCGACTTGATCATTAACGTTTTCCGGCCTGGACTTACCGGTCAGGAGCCCTCCAAAACGGGCGACTTGGCCGGCGTTCAGGAGTCTCGGGGTTTTTGATGGTGACTCAGATGTTATGCGGAGGGCGGTCGTCCGATCACTCTCGGTACAGACGATCTCCCCGTCGGGGCGGCCCGCGGGAAAGCGGTGTGCGCGCCGCCCTGCGGATGGGGTACTCTGGAGTCACAACGACGCGGGGTGGAGCAGCTCGGTAGCTCGCTGGGCTCATAACCCAGAGGTCGCAGGTTCAAATCCTGTCCCCGCTACTGAAGGCCCAGGGCCGGAATCCAGTGGATTCCGGCCCTGGGTGTTTTCAGCGTCCCAGCAGATGCATGTTCGGCGCCTTGGCGAGTCCCTCCAGCTCCGGCAGTACGACCACCTGTGCACCTCCGCCGACCAGGACCCCCGTCCCGTCGGCCGCGGAGACAAACGTGTCCGGCTCCTGCCAGGCCGTGACCACCCGCCGCACCCCCGCCCGCAGGATCAGCTCGGCACACGGCGCCGGCCGCGAGGCACGCCGGGCGCAGGGCTCCAGGCTGGAATACACCGTGGCGGCGGCCAACCGCGGATCCGCCGGATCGATCTTCGCCAGGGCCGCCTCCTCCGCGTGCACCACGGGGTCGCCGCCCTCCCGGGAATGCCCCCGGGCCAGCTCGGTACCGTCGGCGGCGACCACCACCGCGCCGACGCTGAACGCCGTCTCCGAGGGCGGGCACAGCGCGGCCAGGTCGCAGGCGGTGCGCAGCCAGTGGCGGTCGGCGGCGGTGGGGACCGGGCCGGCGCCGGGGGCCGTGGGCTCGTAGCGCATGAGGACCACGTCCTCCATGCGGCGGGT
Organism: Streptomyces sp. NPDC037288; assembly: GCF_055603265.1. Classification (NCBI taxonomy): domain Bacteria; kingdom Bacillati; phylum Actinomycetota; class Actinomycetes; order Kitasatosporales; family Streptomycetaceae; genus Streptomyces; species Streptomyces sp. NPDC037288. Next base: position 5,899 of record NZ_JBVJVY010000061.1, on the reverse strand, counting down.
TTCGGCGAGGCGCAGCCGGCCGGCCTGGTAGGCGCCCGGCCCGAACAGGCGGGGGGCGGCCGGGTCGCCGACGAACAGCGGCGCGAGGACCAGTTGGAGCTCGTCGGCCAGGCCCTGCTGGAGCAGTTGGGTGTGGATCGTGCCGCCGCCCTCGACCATCAGGCGCCGTACGCCGCGCACGCCGTGCAGGTGGCCCAGCAGGGCCCGCCAGTCGAGGTCGGGGCCGAGCGGGACGATGTCGGCGGTGCCGCCGAGGAGGCGTGCGGCCTGTTCGGCGCCCTTGTCGGTCGTGTAGACGAGCTTGCCGCCGCCGGTGTGCCAGAAGTGGGCGCCGGGGTCGAGGTCGCCGGTGGCGGTGACGGTCACCTTCAGCGGGTACTCCGGCCTGCCCTCGGCCACGCGGGCCGCGCGGCGCTCGGCGGAGTTGACCAGCAGCCGTGGGTTGTCGGCGCGGATCGTCCCGGCGCCGACCAGGATGGCGTCGACGGAGGCCCGGACGGCGTCGACCCGGTCGAAGTCGGCCGGGCTGGACAGCAGGAGCCGTTCGGGGCCGGTGTCGTCCAGGTAGCCGTCGAGGGAGACGGCGGCGGACAGCAGCACATAGGGGTACGACATCGGCGCGCTCTCCCTGAAAAGTCAGACTTGGTTCAAGTTTGAAACAAACTTACACTGGCGGCATGACGACCCGCTGGCTCACTCCCGAGGAGCAGCGCGCCTGGCGCGCCTACCTGGCCGCCGCCCGGCTGCTGGACGACGCGATCGACCGGAACCTCCAGCAGACGGCCCGCATGCCGCATCTGTTCTACTCCGTGCTGGCCAACCTCTCCGAGGCGCCCGAGCGGCGGCTGCGCATGACCGATCTCGCCGAGACGCTGAAGATCACGCGCAGCCGGCTGACCTATGCGGTGACCCGTCTCGAACGGGACGGGCTGGTGCGCCGGGAGGACTGCCGCTGGGACAAGCGCAGCAGCATCGCCGTGCTGACGGACGAGGGGATGGCCGTGCTGGAGCGTACGGCGCCCGGGCACGTCGAGACCGTGCGCACCACCCTGTTCGACCGGCTCACGCCGGAACAGGTGGGGCAGCTGGAGGAGATCTGCACCGGGATCGCGAGCGGACTGCAGGGGGACGACAGCGCGCCCGGGGCGGAGGACGTGCCCTGGCGGCGCCGGTCGTCCTGCTCCTCCTCGACCCCGGGCCGCACCCCCTGAGTCCCGCCCGGCACACGGAAAGTGATTGCTTTAAGTTTTAAGCATGGGGTAGGGTCCCCGCGTACCGCTGCTTCAAATCTGAAGCACCTTCCCCGGAGGGATCCGCATGCCCGACACCACCGCCGCCACCCCGCGCGCCCGCGTCCGGGTACCGCTGCGCTTCCACGACGGCTACGGCGTCGACGCCGAACTCGTCACCTTCCACGGCCTGGCCGACGGCCAGGAGCATGTCGCCGTCGTCCTCGGCGACCCCGGCCCGGTCCCGCTGGTGCGCCTGCACTCCGAGTGCCTGACCGGCGACGTCTTCGGCTCGGCCCGCTGCGACTGCGGACCCCAGCTGCGCGAGGCGGTCGAGCGCATCGCCACCACCGGCGGTGTCCTGCTCTACCTCCGCCAGGAGGGCCGCGGCATCGGCCTCTACAACAAGCTCGACGCGTACGCCCTCCAGGACCAGGGCCTCGACACCTACGAGGCGAACGCCGCGCTCGGCCTGCCGGAGGACGCCCGCGACTACACCGCCGCCGCGCAGATGCTCGCCGCCCTCGGCATCGACGAGCTGGACCTGCTGTCCAACAACCCCGACAAGGCCGAGCAGCTGCGCGCGCTGGGCGTCGTCGTACGGGACCGGGTGCCGACCGGCGTCTTCACCACGGCCCACAACGTCCGCTATCTGCGCGCGAAGGTCCTCCAGACCCGCCACACCCTCCCCCTGGCCGAGCTGACGGGACTGACCGCGGGCTGAAACGCGGGCTGATGCGGGGCGGGCCGGGGGGCCGCCGGGGGGGGCCGACTACCCGAACCACTTCGCCCTCGTCCGCCACGTCCACGCCGAGGCCCCGACCATGTGCCACCGGAGGTCCTCACGGCGACGCGGCGATGACGGCCGCGCACTCCACAGGTTGAAGGGCCCGGCCACGCCGGCCAGCCGCGGCTGCCCGGCGATCGGTTTCGGCCAGACCGCGCGGCGGGCGGGCGGGTCGGCGCTCCGGAAGCGGGCGCCGGGTCGCACCGCGCGCCCACGCCGAGCCGCGCACCGTGCCGTCCGCCACCGTCCCGGCCGTCGCGACACGGCCGATTCACCCTGACGGACGCACCGAGGCCCGAGGTGGCCGGTCGTGGCGGCAGGACCGTCGGTGGCCGGATCCGCTCCCTCTCTATTCACCGAATGCAGTTCCCCAGTTACTCGCATTTTCGCCAATTGCTGTCATCGGACCCGCCGGATACTGCTTTCGGGCCACGGAAACACCCGAATGCCGCACACCCCCGCCACCCGAGGAGCTCGTTAGGCGGTCGTGACACTGACTGAGAGGATCGCCGCCGGGAATCTTCGCTCGGCGCTCACACTTCAGGCGGAACACGACGAAGGGGAGGGACGTTTTGACGGATGTTCGGATCTACTCGATGAGTTCCTGAGGAGAATCACCCAGCTGGAAACCGAGTATCTGCAGGCGATGGTGGGGCTATAGGACTTACCTGATGGACAGGATTCAGGACGAAGACGTCTTCATCGACTCCGAGTTCAGTACGATCGAGATAGAGTGGGACCCGGTCGAAGAGCTGGCCCAGATGCTGTCCGCCGCATCCGCCGCGAATCCCGAGCCGAGCCCGCCGCACGAACGGTCCAGCCACAGGCGGAACCGGCGGCGGATCCGCACGGAATCCCGCTCACCCGAGAACAGTCGCAGCGCTCACGTCACCCTCTTGATCGCGACGATCTCGGTGTGCGCAATCTGCATGTTGGGCTGGTCGTTTTCTTATTCTTATACCCAGCTCCGTGCCACCGCTTCTTCCGTACTGCCGATGAGACTGGCCCGGTGGTGGCCGCTGACGGTGTACGGACCGTGGCTCGTGGCGGCCCTGTCCATTCTGCGGGCCACCGTGCAGAGTCGGAGTGCGCGCAGATCCTGGGGTGTGCTGCTGGGCGCCTCCGCCATGGCCGTCGCCCTGTGCGTCAGCCATTCATCACATTCACCGCTTTCACTGATCATCTTCGGAATTCCGCCCATCACCGCACTGGTGTGTTTCTGGGAGATCGTCGGGCAGGTCTCGTCCAAGGTGTCCAAGCCCCGGCACGCCGCGCACAGTCGGCGGAACTCCAAGCCGCAGGGGTCGTCGTCGTTCGACACCACATGACGTACGGCGCCCGGGCCGGCCGCAGCCGGTCCGGGCGCCCCTGTGGTCACTGACCGTGTTCGTTCGACATGCGGAGTGTGCGGGTCTGAGCAAGCCTGGGCTCACCCCCAAGACACCTGTCTTGCCGGAGGACCCAGAAAGGACCGTTCGCCATGCGACACATCTCCGCCCTCTTCATCGCCGCGCTCCTGGCGGCTCTTGCGATCCCCGCCGCTACCGCTTCGGCTGCCGACGGCCACGTGTGCGACGAGCACACGATTAGCAAGCTCTGCTGGTAACCCCTTCTTGAACGTGGGCAGGCCGTCGACCGTGGAGGTCACGGCCTGTTCGCGTTCCGTGTGAAGGTTGTGCGTGCGGGCCCAACTGCCCTGTGCGCGGGCCCGGGTTGGCGTATCTTCCGAAGCGTCCACGGCTGACGCAAGCGACACGGGGGGCGCACGTGGGGCCGTACGTATGAGCAGGAGCCGGCACTTCCAGCTGGAGAAGAAGCCGTCCCCGCGCGGTGTGCAACGGGCGGCCACAGGACGCGTGCTGGTCTGCGGCGGGTGGACCCTGCGCATCGTGGGTGCGGCGTCGGGCCTCCTGGGGTTCACGGTCTTCAGGAAGAACCTGGGAAGCGTCCAGTGGGCTTCCCTTCCCCACGCCCGCTGGTGGTTGCGCCTGCTGGGAGCGGCGGTGGCGTTCTTCGCCGGCGTGGCGGTCTTCATGACGGGTCGCCTCGCGGTGGTGCGCGGCAAGCAGCACCTCACCGACGTCGTCGACTCCTTCGAGCGCCTGCCCGGCACCCACTACCTCCTGTACTTGCGCCCGTTCTCCAACGACGAGGTCATGAGCTCGCTGCCCGACGACATCCAGGGCGGCGGCGCAAACCTGCAGACCTTCTTCTTCATCTCGGGTCTGACGCATGAGGAGTCCCTGGTCCGCCGCTTCAGGCGGTTCGGCCGTGTCATCGCGATCGGCCGGCCCGGCGAGGAACTCCCGCTGCCCGGAGCGGCCCGCGGCTACCTGCCCCTGCACGACTGGCAGTCCACGGTGAGCAGGCTGATCGCCGGTGCGCACGCCGTGCTGCTGTCGGCAGGTCCGGGCCCGGGCACGGTGTGGGAGTTCACCGAGGCGGTGCGCCTCGTGCCGCCCACGCGGCTGTTTCTGCTGGCCTACTGCGACGCCCCGACCTACGACCGCTTCCGCGAGGCCGTCGCCGCGGAGTACGAGCGGCGGTCACGCACCGAACCGGGGGCGCCCGGAACGGGGGCGTGGCCGCCACTGCCCGACCTGCCGGCCTACCCGCCGCCCGCACGCCCCGAGCGGCCACGCTGGGAGGTGCTCCTGAACGGCGGCCGGAAGCGGTTGCGTTGGGACTTCACCCTCAAGGGGATGGTCGTCTTCCGGCCGGACGGGGAGGCGAGGTTCATCCGGTTCGACCCCACGACCGTGCGGCTGCCCGGCACATGGACGCTCAGCCGGCTGGTCAGGCGGCAACTGCGGCCGGTGATCGACCAGTTGTCCGCACTGGACACACGGCACCGACGAGAGGAGAACGGGTGACGGCGTCCCCGGAACCGGAGCGCCGGCCCGAGCCGCTGGAACTGTACAAACTCGCCGTGGAGATGGCCGACCGTGTCTCCGCTCGCCGGGGCAACGCCAACGCCTTCTTCCTGTCGGTGCAGTCCGCGCTGGTGAGTCTGGTCGGTTTCGGCGCTCCCCGGCTCTCGGAATCGCCCTGGTGGGTGCCGCTGGCGGTGACCTTGGCGGGCACCACCCTGTCCGTCACCTGGTGGATGCAGCTGCGCAGCTACCGCGCTCTCAACAGCGCGAAGTTCAAGGTCATCCTCAAGCTGGAGGAGAGCCTCACAGCGAGGGTCTTCGGGGACGAGTGGGACCTTCTCCAGCACGCTCCGCCCCCCGGCCGGCGGGGGCGCTACGCGGAGCTGGGCGCGTCCGAGCGCGTCGTTCCCCTCGTGTTCGCCGTGGCGCACCTGATCCTGTTTGCGGGCACACTGTCCGTGTGACGTACCTGGACGCTCTCGCCGACCGCATCCGGTCCTGCCTGCCCCCGCACGCGAAGCCTCCCGCGGACTCCGACGCCCTGTTCCGCCTCTACGCCGTGCTCCTGCAGGCCAAGGGGGAACAGGTGACCGACGAGGACGTGCACAACGCCTGGTGCGCCTGGATGCAGACGGTGGACGGCGACCACAAGGCCCTGCTCCCCTTCGCCGACCTTGATCAGGAGACACGCGCCGCGGACGCCCCGTACACGCAGGCCATCCGCACGGTGGCACGCCGGGAGGTGCGCGGCCGGGAGTAGCCCCGGCCACCCGGCAGATCACACCGCCGCGGCTACGACGGATCGCCGAGCGGGGTGGCGTCGCGGACGGTCAGGCGCCCGTCCGCCGGCCTGATCCGGCCGGCGCTCAGTCTTGACCAGCTCAGTGGTTCGGCGGGATGCGGCCGTCACGTGGCGCGGACATGAGGTAGGCGAGCACGGCCAGCACGCGGCGGTTGTCGTCGTCGGAGGGGGCGAGTTCCAGCTTGGTGAAGATGCTGGTGCTGTGCTT
>NZ_JBVJVY010000060.1:0-30874 GCF_055603265.1 Streptomyces sp. NPDC037288 | reverse complement strand
TTCTCGTTGGTGTCCTGCCACACCCGGTTACCGATCTGCAACGGCGCCTGATCACACAACACTTCCAGGTCACCGATACCACGCGACTTACCGAACGCACCGTTCAGGTAGAGACCGTCCGTGTCCGGAGAGCTGGTGCCAGTGGTGCGGTCGACCCACCGCACACCGCTGCCCGTCTTGCCGATGGGGTCCATCGCGGTGAACGGGATCCGCGTCTCCACCTTGTCGACGGCTACGCCACCCTCACTGATCTCCTGGTGGTTGGTGGCCAAATTGTCACCAGGGTAGAACTCCTTAACGCTTGCGGGCTCGCCACCATCATTGGCAGGGGTGGCGTTGTTGGTGCAGCCGCCGTTGCCGTCCAGGACGAACATGTGGTTCCCACCACGGCAGGCCCGGTTGATGTCACCGCCATTGAATGCGGTCGTCGCGGGCCAGGCGCCGGAGGTGGCGGGCAGACGCCAGCCAGTCCGGTCAGTGAACCGGTCAGCGAAGCCGACGACCATGTCACCGTTGGTCTCGAAATTGATGTCGGAGAGCTCCGCCTCCGGATTCTGGATGAATTCGTTGGTGCAGCTCACGCCGTCCTGAGTCGCTGGCCGAGTCTCAGTCCACGGGTACCACCCGCTGGGGCCGTGAGCCCAGCAATGCCCTGGAGCGCTGACCGTACCGAGGCCGCCGCGCCGGAAGTTCAGCGACTGGTCCATGACGGTCCCGGTGAACTGGCCCGTGACCGGGTCGAAGACCTTCACGACCGCCCGCAGGTCAGCACTGTTGCGCGTGGACTCCGCCGAGCAGACACCGCCGACGTAGACCTTGCCGTCCTGAATGCCCAGACCAAAGGGATGCCAGTCGCCCGGCGAGGCACAACCCGGGTCCTGGATGGAGTACGACGCCTTCGGCGCCGCCGCGGTGGCCTGCGTGGCGTCGTAGCGGTACAGCCTGCGGTCGTGCAGGTTGACGACGTACAGGTCCTTGCCGTCCGGGCTGACATCCAGGTCACCCAGCGACTCCTTGCCCACCACCGGACCGAACGCCTCATCCATCCTGACGCCTGGCTGGTGCACGGTAGTGCCGGGGTCGGGGACCTGGGTGAACAACGCGGTCTGCTTCGTGGCCGGATTGGTGCGGTAGATCGCACCAGGTCCACCAGGGCCGTACTTGGTCCCCCGCTTGGCATAGGCGGCGGAGAAGAGCTGCTTCGTCACCTTGTTGTAGCCGACACCCCACACCGTCCCCGTCTGCCCATTGTTCGCCATAACGTTGACAAGGCTGGGGGTCACTGTGGCATCGCCACGCGTGTTGAACGGGAACGACGTCAGCGTGCGGTTGCTGTCCGGCGCCGGGGTAGGAATAGTCGGGTTCTGACAGGCGGTGACCAGGGTGGCGTTCTTCTGGCAGTAGTCCTCAGGACTCCAGAAGGACGTCGTGACCTCGACATTCTTACCGGCCGACAGGTCGACGAACTCCACATTCGACGACAACACCCGCGGGTCGGTCAGATCCGTCCGCGGAGAAGCAGCCCCCGGGAAGTACACCTTCGAATCCGGGTTCTTCACCTCGACCCGGTACTTGCCACCGCTCAGGCTCGTACCCGGCGACAGCTTCACCGTGCCGTCCGCCTGCGTGACCCCAGTGACCGACCGCCCCGCATCATCGGTCAACACCACCGTCACCCCGGACCAGCCCGGCTCCAGCCCCTGATCCCACTTCCCGTTCGCATTCACCTCCCGCACCACACGAACCGTCGCACTGCCATCCCCCGAATCGGCAAACGCCGGCGACACCAACCCAGCGAACCCCGCCACCCCCATCGACACCGATAACGCCGCCGACAACCCCAAAGACAACCCACCGGCCCAACGCCGGCGCTGCCGCTGCTCCATACCAAACCCTTCACTCAACTGGAAGTGGGATGATCCTTTATGAGGACCAGACACACCGGTAAAGATCTTCACCGCTTCCACATGTGACGATCTGATGACCCGAATGAGTGACTTCTTTCTCATCGCGTAGGTTCTTGTACTGCGGCGGGTTGCTCCTCTTTTCTCTGGGAGCAGAGCCGGTGGCCCCGGTAGGGGCCCCATTCGCTCTGTGCGTCTACTAGCAGGACTCCGCCTTGAGGCAGCCACTCTCGGCGAGGGGCCACGGCTCACGAACGCAACAGACTGAGCTCGTCTGCTGGGTTCCGCATCTCGCGTCGTAGCCCTGCGATGCGAGTCCAGCCCGCGCACGCCTTGAGTCCGGAGCCAAGGCACATCCCCCAGGCCGCGCCCAGGACACCACCCAGCGGATAGCCGGTGAGTAGGAAGGCCACGGACAGGGGAGACACCAGCATCTGGATGGAGAGGGTGGTGCGAGGGCGCAGAACGCGGAGGGTGAGCAGGGCGCACGTGCCGATGGCCATGGCCGCGTACTGGCTGCCGGTCGCCGGGAGAAGCTCCGACGAGGACGCCCAGGTTCCACCGAGGAGCCTGCGGCCTACATGCTCGGGCAGCGCCGCCAACACCACAGTCCATAGACCGACCACCCCCGCGAGCACGGCGGCAAGGGTCGCTGTCACTCGGATCTGACCCGAAACGGTCCTGCAACGGCACAGGATCGGCGGCCCGAGGGCGGTGGCGGCGTTGAATAGCACGTTCAGTGGGCCGAAGAGCGTCGTGGCGCCGCGTAGAGCGCCGACCGCCAAGGGGTCTGCGAACAGCCCGAGCACGACGACCGCGAGCTGGCTGAAGGCGTTGCCGACGGCGAACTCAAGGGCGAATCTGCGCCCGAGGTGGTCGCGGCGCAGCAGCTGCCGTAGGTCGGTGGGCAGCCCGCGCAGCGGGGGAGCGAGAAATAGGGCCCCTGTCAGCAATGCGGGGAGGGCGGACAGCCCCCATACTGCCACCAAGCGAGCGGGGCTCGCGCCGTGCGGCTGGATGGCGAGGGCAGGCAGGACCGCCGCGAGACGTATAACGTCGACGATCAGTGCGTGGTGCGGCAGCCGCAGTGTAGCGAAGGAATACCGCATGCTGTCCTGGGTGAGCACAACAGGCAGGACGAGCCCGAGTACGGCGAGCACACGGGCGGTGCCGCCGGGCACTGCTGCAAGTGTCGTGGCCATCGCCAGGCCCAGGCCGGCGGAGGCGGCGGCCGTGAACCCCAGCGCGGCCCGGCATGCGCCCCGCACCTCGGAACAGGCTCCGCGCTCCAGCACAAGCGCCTGCCCGACATAGGAGACCGATAACCCGAGCAGCACCGAGAACACGGCGTAGACGAGTGAGAATATGGAGAACCCAGTGGGTGTGGACAGCCGGGCGGCCACCACCAGCACCAAGATGTTGGTCAGCGCCGCGACTCCCTGATCCGCCACGGAACACGCCACGGCGACCCTCGTACCGAGGCCGCCGCTGCCGCCCCCGGTTTCGATAGCTTCGGCGCGCTTCGTCCCATCCGTCTGCTGGTTCGTCACGAGCGGGTGGGGCGAGGGCCTGCTGAGCGGACCGGGAACTCAGGATCAGGCCGGTCCGCCCTCCGGCTGAGGGCCAGGGTGATCGTGGGGCTGTCGTCCGCAGCGGGGGTTGGAGCGGGGACGCTCTTGTCGTCCTTGGCCTTGGGCGTGTCCCTCCCGCCGCCGTGTGCTCCGGAAGTCGCCGTGCCGTCGTTTTTCCGGGGAGCGGCCCGGGTCGGCTGCTTTGCCCTGGTGCCGCGGGCGAAGCGGACTTCCGTGGTTCCTTCCGAATGCAGGAGCGCGCCCAGAACTGTCGCGCCCGCGCCCGTGACCAGGTCGTGAACTCGAGCCAACTCATCCCGGCGGACCTTGCGGGGGTCACAGACAACAAGGACGCCGTCCACCCGGTCGGCCAGAGCTATCACGTCCGCGTATGCCAGCGCGGCTGGTGCGACGACGACGACAACCGCGTTCGGGGCATCAGCTGTAGCGATCAGTTGTGTGGCTGGTACGGAGGTCAGGGCACGAGCCACATTGCGTACCCGGGCGCCGGAGATGAAACCGAAGGTCCCGGATTCCGCCGTCTCCATAGGAATACGCTCCCCCATGGGCCAGCCGCCGTCCTTCCGCGCGGAGATCCGTGAGACACAGCCGGGCCGTATGCCGTCGGCTCTGCGCAGCCGTGCGGCCAGTCCGGGGGAGCGCAAGTCGGCCTCCACAAGGAGCACCTCGTGCCCCATTTCGGCGAACGACGCCGCGAGATTCACCGACGCAGCAGCCGCCGTGCTGATGCTTCCGCGCGGGGCTGCAACCAACAGCCTGCGCCGGTCGGCGAACCGCCGGTCATAGGCAAGCCGGAAGGCGACCGAGCGGTATTCCTCGGCCACCCGCCCCCGGGCAAGCAGATCGTTCGCGTCACTCTTGCCGCGACGGGTATGCGGCAAGGTACCGAGGACCGGAGCACGCAGCGCACGCACGACGTCGGCCTCTGAGCGCGCGGTGGGGTCGAAGACCAACCGCACCCAGGCGGCGAGCAGCCCGATGCCAATGCCGACGGCGGAACCGAGTCCAAGGAGCAAGAGCAGTCCGGGGCCGGAGGGGGAGGTCGGTGGGGTAGCTGTGCGGACCACGAAGCCGGGCGTGGTGTCGAGCGCCTTGAGCTGGGTGACCCTGTTGTTGAGCTGGGACATCTGGCCGAGCACCGAGGACTGCGCGGACAGCGTGCTGCTCTGGCTCCGGCCCTCGACTGCGATTTTCTTAGCCAGCTCGTCCCGCTGCTTCTCGAGCGGTTTCAGCTGCTTCAGGTACCCCTCGACCATGTTGCCGATCAGGGACTGGGTGCGCTTCTGCCGGTTTTCCAGATACGCCTTGGCAAACGCGTTGGCGCGCTGTGCGGCCGTGCCGGGACCGTTAGCGGTGTAGTCGAAGTGCAGCACGAGGGTGTTCGGCGGATTGGTGACCTGGAGCCCAGACTGGAGCTCCTCAGCGCGATCCGGCGCGCCCAAGTCCTTGGCGGCCAGTGTGGCGACGGCGTTGCTGAGCGCCGACTGCCGCTCCGAGCCGATGCTGACCTGCTTTTCCTGCGCGGTGGTGCCGGAGCCAAATGGGTCAGCGGTGGCGGACCGCACGGTCACCTCGCAGGTCGCCACGTACCGGTCACCGCCCGCAAGCCCGACCCAGGCACCACCGGTCAACCCCGCCACCACGCCAAGGACAATCAGCAGCCGGTAGCGCAGCAGCTGTTTGAACTGGTCACGCAGTAAGTCGGGATCATCCTCTTCCACGTGCCCACGCGATAAGTGCTCCGCCATGGTCGTCATGCGCGGACCTCCTTCATTCCAAGCGCCTCGTCGAGCAGTGCCGTCATCCTGGCCAGACCCGCCTCACGGCTGAGATGAGCATCGGCGTACGCTGGGCCGCGCGCTCCCAACTCATCAGCGCCGGCGGGGTTGTCGGCCAGGTTCCGCACCGCGGTCAGCACGGCGGCGGCGTCCTCCGGCGGAACGACGATCCCCGCTTGTGACCTGTGGACCTCGTGCGCCGTGCCACCCCCTCCCGCGACCGATGCCACGACCGGTCGTCCGGCGGCGAAGTATGAGGTGAGCTTGGACGGCACACTCATATCGAGCACCGATGCCCGCTGAGTCACGACCAGTACATCGGCAGCGGCCAGCACATCGGGGAAGTCGGCCTCCTCGGCCGGCGGCAGGAAACTCAGATTGGACAGCCCTGCGCCCAGTGCCCGCAGCGCCTCTCGCTGATTGCCCTCGCCCATCAGGACCACCTGCACCTCAGGCGCCTGGCGAGCCGCTTCTACCAGCACTTCCAGCCCCTGCTTGAGGCCCATGTTGCCGGCGTGCAGGACGACCGTGCGGTCCTCCTGCCAACCAAGTCGCGCACGTGTCTCGGCTCGCGCCCGCAAAGGCCGGGCCACATGCGACCAATTGGGAACAAGCCGGATTCTATCGCGCGGTACCCCCATCCCCGTAACCCGGCCCACGAATGACTCGTGGATGACACCCACGAGCGTGGCCCGCCCCAGCACATGCGCTTCAACGGACCCGGCCACGGCGGCCACCCGCCCGCCACCGCGTATGCCGCTCTGGGCGGCAGCCGCTCCCATCAAATCCTGTACTACCGGCACGAACGGCAGGCCCCACCGGCGGGCGGCACGCGCCCCTAAGATCCCGCCCGCCAGGCTCGGCAGCTGCGCAACAACCACGTGGGGGCGGGGCATACGCGGCGGGACAGCCAGCCCGTGGACGAGGATTGACGCCTCGTACAAGCCGCGGCGCGCGGCGGTCTGCCGTGATGGAACGGTGTGCCTGCGACGGTGCACCAGCGTTCCCCCGCGCTTCTCGACGGCCCGCCACACGCCCCGGTACCCGGGGTCTGTCCGCCAGGCCGGGTAGTGCGGCATCCCGGCCCACACGTGAACCTCGGCGCCGCCGGCAGCCCAATGCTCGGCGATCTGTGTGGCATACGGGCCGATACCGGCACGCTCGGGCGCGTAGTTCGTGGACACCAGCAGCACACGCCGGTGCGCAAGCTGCCCAGGCTGTCCCGGTTTCCCCTCATCATCCGCATGGTCCGGCAAGGCGCATTCCCATCTCTTCCGGATCGGATCATATGTGCGCCTCAGCCCGGTCGAAGTCCATGGGAGCAACGTCACACTGCTCTGGACACTCGAGGTTCCACATGTTCCGATGCGCTGCGGAGCAGATCTCGAATGAGGAGTTTCCGTTAACATGCCGCAGATCGTGGGCTACGCGCCGGGGGTGTACGACCTCTTCCACGTCGGTCATCTCAATATCCTCAGAAGCGCCCGCAGTCGGTGCGACTACCTGGTTGCCGGGGTCGTCTCCGACGAGATGACGCAGTTAGCCAAGGGCCGCGCACCGATAGTGCCGTTAGCCGAACGCCTGGAGATCGTACGCAGCGTCCGGTTCGTGGACGCCGCGTTCGTGGAGACCGTGCCGGACAAGCTGGAGACGTGGCAGCAGATCCGGTTCAACGTGATTTTCAAGGGCGACGACTGGCGCGGCACGCCCAAGGGCGACCGACTGGAGCACGACTTCGCCACGGTCGGCGTCGAGGTCGTCTACTTCCCCTACACCGTCCACACCTCAAGCACCCAACTGCGGCAGGCACTCAACGTGCTCATCAATCCACGTGCGCCTCTTGCTCCGGGCGTATCGCGGTCAGCTCCCGGAACCACTTCGCCATGAAGGCGGCCAGAAACAGTGCGTGCGCGGCGAACAACAGCGCATACCCCACCAGGAACGCGTGCTCATTCCCCAGCAGCAGGAAGACCGCGCAGAACACGCCGTAGTCCACCGGCAGCAACACGACGCTCCGCATGAGGGAGGGCGTGGCGAGAGGGGCCGCGGTGGCCCCCTTGACGGTCTTGGGCTTGAGCTTGTCGGCGAGTAGCCCGCCGAAGAAGATCAGCAATGCGGCCAGCTGGAAAGCCTGCGGCAACAGCAGCCAACTCCGGCCCGGCAGGTCGAAGGATCGGTAGAACGAGATCAGCACGGCGGTGTGCAGCGCGGTTATCTTCGCGCAGTCCACGACATGGTCCAGCCATTCTCCCGCCGCACTGCTCTCCCGTCGTAGCCGGGCCAGCTGGCCATCCGCCGAGTCGAAAGCGAAACCAATCGCGAGGCTCAGGTAGACGCTGAACGCCAGCGGCCACGATGGCCGGACAGACGCGAGCATGGCAACCGCAAAGAAACTGAAAACCGCGCTGATGACGGTGACTTGATTGGGTGTCAACCCGATCCGGAAGGCCGTCGCGGCCAGCAGTCGGCCTGCCGGGCGGTTGATGTGGCGCGAGTAGAGTGAGACGCCCTTCGCCGACTTCTGCGCACTCCGTAATTCTCGAAGCGCCGTGCCAAATTCCAGGTCCCGAGACATCGTCCCCCCATACACCGGATACACCGGGTTCGCCGAATGCGATCGCTCACATCATGATGGCACCGCCCGTCTCCACGTGCCGACCGGCTGCGGGCTCCCCACTGCCTGGTTCACGGTGCACGGCCGCGCCGGGGTGAGCTGCAACCGCAGCTGCGCGACAGCCGCCACCGAGCTAATGAAGGGAAGTCATGGCGAGCGGTCAGGAACACAGCCGACAGGGCGAATGGGCCGACGGCGCCGAGGCGGAGTGCTGCCTCGAGCGGCTCAAGGCCATCGCCCGTGACGGCCTGACCGAACCGGCCGGCCAGCTGGTCGCGCTGGCCGCCTGCTATCGGCTGGTCACCTCGCTCGCCGACCCGGCCGCACAGCTCACCGAGCGGCTGGTGGCCCTGAGGCGCGAGGACGGCGTGCCGCACAACGAGACGGCTCGGACGCTGCGGGATGTGACCGCCGTCCTGAACCACGAGGCTCTGGAGAAGAACACACTCATGCGCGAGCTGAGGTCCACCGATTCGGGCCGGCTCGCCCGGTTCCACGTGCGCCGCGAGGTGTACGAGGCATGGCTGCCGCTGGGGGTTGCTGGTCGTGGTCCTCGCTTACCCTCATCGCGTACGGCTCGACTGGAGAGGCTCTGTGCACCGCGCACGGGGTAGTGCCTGGGGGCGGCGAGGAGGCCCTCACCGCGGGCGGTCGGTATCGGCGCGGACCGGCCCGACACCGCGGCGCTGGGCGGCGCCGCGCTGGTATCCGGCCCAGTGGGTGACCGTGCCCGGCAGGATGCTCTTCAGCTACGACGGTGAGCGGCATGACGGCGTGTACGCGCTGCAGCGCTACAACCGCTGGGTCGACGCACAGCTCGACGGCCGGTTCACCGCCGACGCCTGTCCGCGTCCGCCGTGATCTGCAGCCCTTACACGCCGACGACGGAGCCGTCACCGACCTCAAGATCCTCACGGGGCGACGCACGGACCTGGTCGCCGACCGTACTCGAACTGTCAACCGCCTCCGTGCCCAGCTGACGGGGATCTTCCCCGGACTGGAACGGGCGTTGGATGTGACCCACACCGGCCCGCTCACCCTGCTGGCCGGCTACCAGACCCCTGCTGCCATCCGCCGGATCGGCAGCAAACGGCTGGAGACCTGGCTGCGCAACCGGCACGTACTTCGCGCTGACCGGCTCGCCGAGATCGCCGTCCAGGCCGCCGAGCGACAGCACACCAGCCTGCCCGGAGAGAAGCTGACCGCCCAGTTGGTGCACACACTCGCGGCGGAGGTCATGGCCCTCAACCAGCGGATAGCCGAGCTCGACAAGGCTATCGAGGATCGGTTTCGCGACCACGCCACCTTTGAGGTGAGCACGAGCATGCCCGGTCTGGGCACCATCCTCGGAGCCGAGTTCCTGGCAGCCACCGGCGGCGACATGAGCCTCTTCGGCACCGCCGACCGTCTCGCCGGCTTCGGCGGTGTCGCTCCGGTGCCTCGCGACTCCGGGAAGGTCAGCGGCAACCTGCGGCGTCCGCAGCGATACAACCGCCGTCTCCAACGAGTCTTCTACATCTCGGCGTTGTTCAGCATCCGGCACTGCCCCGAGTCCCGCCGGTTTTACGATCGCAAGCGGGCCGAGGGCAAGCGTCACACCCAGGCCGTCCTCGCGCTCGCCCGGCACCGCGTCAACGTCCTCTGGGCCCTCTTGCGTGACGGACGGTGCTATGAGCCGACCCCACCCACGGTTCTCGCGGCTTGACAGACCGCATTAGGAATCACTGTTCGGCGTGCCCACCTATCTGTTGCGGGTTTTCACCGGACAAGCTGCGTCGCTACCGCGGGGGTGCGCGAGATCTTCTACGGCGGTGGGTACTTCCCCGAGCGTCAGCACCTGTGGTTGAGCGGGAGTTCGTGGTGGAGCTGGCTCTGCTACCGGTGCGGCCCCTTACCCGCCCGGATCCACCACCTCTTCAGCGCTCTGCCACACTGGAGATCCTCGACATGGAGGAGGACCATCCGGCGTCCGCGGGCGAGGCGGGCCGACTGGTGTTCACCGCGCAGATCCGGCGCTGGCAGCGGCTTGACCGGTACGAGATCGGCGACCTGGGGCGGTGGATCGACGGCGACAGGCCCTGCGGGCGGCGCACACCACGCTTCGAGCTGCTCGCCCGGTTCGGCGACATCTTCCGCAGCGGCAGATCGCTTCCTCAACTACCGGCGCTACACCGCGGTCGCCGAGGAAGCACTCGGTCACCCGGGCGCCCTGCACATCCTGTTGAACGCGAACGCCGACGGCGAGCGGCTGGACAGTGCGCCTGGGAGGCCGGCGGCGCGCTTGTCCCACGTCGATGCAGCCAGGTCTTCCTCGAGGAGTACCCGGCAATTCGCCGATGCCGTGGTGCGCGACACTCTGGTCAAACTGTCCGTGGAGCGGGCCGAGCCAGAGGCCTCCGAGCGAAGCAGAGCAAGCTGTAAACTGCGGGCAGTGCTGGACCCGGCGCGAACAGCACCCGGTCAGCGCCCTGGTCAATCACCACACCACGCCGGCGCGGGCCCTTCCCTCCTGCGCCGGCGTGTTTCGTCCCACCTGACAAGCAATCACTCTTTCCGGCCACGGACGGCGTCTCGCGTCTTCGAATTCATTCCACCCAGCACCTTGAAGAGCTGGGCAGCCCGTCCGGTGGGACGGTTGTTGACACAGGCACCCCTTGGGGCAGTGTAAGTTTGCGCGACAAAAGAGCTTGCTTCCGCGAATGACGGCTCGTCGACTGTCACGTTCTTCACATACTTGCTGGTGCCGATCGCCTTCAAAGTACCCGTAATTCGGTGCCCCATGCCTACGTAACCCACGGTGAGCACATCGCCTGCATGAACGGTCGGATTAATCGTGGTTTCACTTGAGAGGCTGTTGTCCCAAGTCCTGCTGTAGCTACGAGCCGCCGAGTCCTGGAATGACCGCTCCGCCGTTTGGCTACCGGAGGTGTAACCGGAAATGGTACCGCTGAGGTTTCCCTCGGTTCTACTTTCATCCATGGTTCCCGTGATCTGGTCCTGAAAGCTAGGAGAATAGCTCTCGTGCTGCTGCATCACGGTTTGGTCTCCCGTCGCGGTCCCTGAATGAGAGATCTGCGAGGTGCCCATAATATTTCCCGTCTTGGTCGACGATCCGGAGATGTTTCCCCCGATATTGTCGGTGACTGACGGCTCGAAGGAGATGGTACGCGTAACGAAGACATCATGGTTGGTGCAGTTCAGGTAGGAGTCGCCCACCGAAACAACTCCTCCCCGATATTCCTGCACCCCATCAACTGCGAAACGACACCCTTTCCCTTGACTGCAAAGACTTGTCACGTCTTTAACCGACGTAAGAGGTTTATCCCCATCGAAAGCCTGAGCCCTGGGCATAGGGCGTGGGCCGTTTCGATCCGCAGCACTGGACGGAACCGCAGCAAGGGAGACCATGGTCGCGGAGACCAGCGGGATCAGTAATGTGTACAAAGCGTGAACCCGCGAGGGGGAAACAACCCGCGACCGTAGTGTGCCGTTCAACGCTGTTCTCCTTACCATTCACCAAAGAAAGGCATCGCGCCCGCTGGACCAACATCACTCTCACTGGAGCCAGTTGACCAGCAAAGATATTTAGCAGATCAAGAATTAAACCTTCGGCAGGTCATACACCGGACCGCCTCCTAAAACGCCGTCGACGACCGAGCCATCGAAGAATTCCTCTCGTATGCACAGCACCGCCTGACAAGGCAGCGAGACGGATACCTCATCAAGGTCATTAACCAATGCCCTGAACCGGCATATAGATGAGGGCGCGCCCGATGTCAGGCTGACGTACTAGTCATCCGATTGGACGTGCTACTCATCCGGTTGGCGGAGCGCCATGCCTTTACTGGTCAACTGGCTATGGCGGAAGTGTTCCGGCGGCATGGATTCGGCGGCCTGATTTCGATGCGCTGGATCCTTCCGGGGGGCAGTCCGACAGCAACGTCCTGGATGGTGCGCCTCGGGGATTGTCACCGACCGGCTCTAAGGCCGTGTTTGAGTTCGGGGTAGTCGTGTGTGATGCGCCAGCGGTTCTTCGCCAGGCGGACCAGGTCCGGGACCGGGGTGTCGTCGGGCGGGTCGGGCAGCCGGGAGCGGGGCGGTCCGTCCTCGCCGTCGGGCCATTGGGCCAGCAGTCGTGCCTGGGGCAGGACGCCGTGCTACCGGCCGTGCTCGGCCACCGTGGCTTGCTGGGCCAGCCGGTGCGGGCGCGCCCCGGCCGGCCGTACCCGCCCCGTGAGGAAGCGGGAGGCCATCGGGCCGCGGGAGCCTTCCTGCCGGGTCACCTCGCTGAAGGCTTCCCGTCCGGCGGCCGCGGCCAGTTCCGCCACCGGCATGGGTGGCTGCCGGTGGCGGGGGAACCGGCCGCCGGCCGTTGCCGGACCAGGCTGGGGTATCAGGGACTGCGTCATGCGGCTGGACGGTCAGATCACCACGGATGCCGACCACCTACGCGTGTCCCCGCACGGCCAGGGCGGCGCGAAAGCCGGCGTTCTGCCCATAGCCCACGTCGTAGCAAGGTCTCCGGTTCGATCAACTCGACCACCTTGTCGCTGGTGAAGACCTCATGGACCCGGGTGTCGGACTCACCGGCGCCCGAGCCGGCAAAGATGGCGGCGAGCCTGCACAAGGCGGTGGGTGGGGCGGCAATGACGGTGGCGGAGAGGTCGCGCAGGGCAGCGACGGTGAAGTCCAGCCGTGTCGACCCTGCGATGGGCAGCTGGACGGTGGGGACCGGCCGCGCGATTCCGAGGGAGCGTGGGTGAAGACGAAGCCGGAGTAGACCTCGTCGGCATGAACGAGTTTTGCCCCGCAGACCTGCGCGCAGGTCTGCGGCGGGCAGGACAGTGCCCGAACCACCGGCGCATCGCCCGCCATTCACCGCACGTGTAGACCGCCACTTTTGGCGAGCCGGTGGTGCCGCCACTCGGGAAGACGACGCCCTGGTGTGCGGCCGTCGGGTAAATCCGCGTAGAGCTCGCGGAGAACGTTAGGTGCTGCCTGACGAAGGCCTCGGTGCCCAGTCAGCGCTATCAGCACGGTCTCGGAACGGCCCCGCCAAGACCGTCCCGAGGCCGCAAGGCACTTTCCATTGGGAAGTACCAGCGGATCTTTCGAAGATCCCTACAGTTCAACAGGGACTTCGGGAATCGCTGGTGGTGCCGGCACGGTCGGCGGAGTCACAGCCGGGGGGGCCACAGGTGGCGAAGGCACACAGGTACTCACACCGCTAGACGTCAAAGGCGCCAAGCCTAGAATGCTGACGGTAGTGCCGCACACGTTGATCGGAATGTTCACCGGCACCTGGACCAGATTGTTCGACAGGATAGGAATATTCACGGCCGGGTTGTCGGCAGCGTGGGCTGCTGCGGCACCCAACGCACTGGTCAGGGCCAGTGAAGTAGTGACGGCCCCTAAGACGGCCGCCTTCGTCATCTTGCGCACGGTGTATGTCTCCCATGTCTGGTTGGACGCTTGCTAGCAGGCTGCGTGTCATTGCCACTCAAGACGCCGTAAGAGCACCCCGTGCCATGTCACGGCTGGTGGTCGCAGCAGCCTGCAGTGAAAGAGTCCCTCGCAATCTGATTATGACGCAGACGTCAATCCGATTGATATCAGCGGTCCGTAGCAGCCGCCATTACCTGATCGCT
Source organism: Streptomyces sp. NPDC037288 (assembly GCF_055603265.1). Lineage (NCBI taxonomy): Bacteria > Bacillati > Actinomycetota > Actinomycetes > Kitasatosporales > Streptomycetaceae > Streptomyces > Streptomyces sp. NPDC037288. Next base: position 17,338 of record NZ_JBVJVY010000060.1, on the reverse strand, counting down.
CCATTCGCCGCCCCATTACCTGCATGGGCCGCGCGGCGCCTACCCATCCAACATGAAATCCCTGCGCAATGGACTCAAAGTACCACCTGACCTGCAGTTTCACAAGTTCACACACTTCACTCACTTACTCGCTCATCCAGCTGGTTCGGCGCGTCCGGGACGGAAAATAAGGCGTGAACGTCTGACACGCGACACGGCCCGGAAAGTGTACTGAACCTTCCTGGCGCCGTGTAGTCTCCACACGGCGTCAGGAGAGGCCTACCTATTCAGGGTTCATCAAGTGGCCTCACCGGCATACGGAGATGTAAATCGACAAGACCCAGTCAGAACGGATACCCCATGGATCTAGTTAATCTTGACGGTTTGTCAAGTCGCCTCAACGTCATCAAGACTTTCTCGGACATGTCCGACCCGGAGGACATCGACGCTCTGGTGAGGCAGCTGCGTCCCCGGCTTCGGAACGTCATTGGGGCTACGATCGGCAAGGGTGGCGAAGGCAAGACAACTGTCACCACCAACCTGGCGTACGTTCTGGCCGAAGCTGAGAAGGAGAAGGACAGACAGGGAAAGCCGACCAAGCCCATCCTCTACATCGAGCTCGACAGCAACGGCAACGGGCGACTCAATCTCGGCATCCGAGGCAGCGAGTTCGACGATGATGGACTCGGTTTCTTTGAAGCTTTGACTGAAGACAAGGGCCTCAAAGTCGTTCAGGGTGTACGCCCCTACCTCGACATGGTCGTATCCGGGTGTCACAACGCTGACATCCCGTCATCCGTAACCAAGCTTTCCGACAAGTACGGAATCACGTCTTACCTACTGCTGGCGGCCCTCCTGGCACAGATCTCGCACCGATACCGCTGGATCTTGCTCGACTTCTCTCCGGGCGACAAAATGATCCAACGGATGGGTCTGGCCGCCTGCACCCACCTCATTGCACCGATGAAGGGCTCAGACAACGCGGTGATCGAGGGCCTCGGTACCCTAGCCACTCTCGTACGTCAGATCAGGCGTCTCAACCATGAGGTGGCGATCGTCTCGCTCGTCTTCCTCGGCTACCGCAGAGTCAACGACCAGCCCACCAGTCAACTCACGAATCTTCGCGAGAAGATCGGCATTCTGTTGGACCGGGCGCACATCAGCCGAGAGGTGTTGGTGAGCGCCTTCATTCGCGACGGGGCGACCACAGCCAATCTGGCTCGCAACTATGGTATGCCTGCAGGTGAGTTTGCCCTTGCCGCAGCGGGACAGCTCCTCGACAGCGACACTGGCAAGCCCGTAGACAGGCCGCGCGACGAGAACGGACGCTACGCCGATCCAAAGCGTGCGCTCGATCTCGCCGGCGATTACATCAGCGTGGCCACCCAAGTGATTCAACTGGTCCGGCAGCGAAACCAGGAGCTGCATGGCGATGAGGCTTCCCATTGCTGACGTCGAGTCGCTGCAATGACTTTGGGAGTGAGTTGGTAGACGGCGGTGTGCTGCCGCTCGGCGGCCCCAGCGGCCTTCGCTGCGAGGGCCTTGGGCGGAGCCAAGGGCCGGGCGCAGGGGCGTCAGGCAGGCGCGGCCGGTGCGCCGCGTCGCCGAGGGGTCTGGTAGCCCGTCAACAGCAGCAATGCTCCGGTGGTGCCCATGTCCAGGGCGCGTTCGAGAGCCGGGAACAGGTTGTTCAGCAGACCCTGTGCCAGTTGGTAGTGCGGGTGCGGTCGTCGGAAAGGCCGACGCGGCACTCGGTCAGCAGCTTCAGCTCGATGCTCGCGTCGTCGCCGAACCCGATCGGCTACTAGCCGCGCCGCGCGCCCACCCGGTCGGCGATCACCGGGCGCCCCAGGCGTTGGGCTTGCCCGCGCCTCGGTAACTGCCGGAAGCCCGGTTGGCCACGATGCCAGGGATGGAGACCAGCTCCCGGCCGGGGGACCAGCAGGGCGCTCAGCTGGCCAGGGCCGTCGGCAGCCATAGCCAGCGCCCACGGGACATCCCGTCCCCCGGCGAGGACCAGGGCGTCCCCCAGCAGCTTCAGCAACTCGGGTTCATCGTGGGCCGGCTGCCAGCCAAGCCTCCCGAGCCCCTGCCGACAGCCGCATGAAAGCCACACCCAGCTCCTCCGGGTACCGCAAAACTACGAATGGCTGGGTCGAACCCAGAAAGAAGGCAGAGCCGCATGACTGCAAGCCGCTCACAAGGAACGCGCTCGAAGGTCACACCCAAGGGCACTCCGAAGAAGAACGCTGCTGCCAAGGCATCCCCCAAACATTTTCTGATGCCGACGGTTGACCTCGAAGGACTCGGCGGCGACGTGGATGATGAGCTTCCGCCACTGGACCTCGCTTCTTTCACTTCGAAACAACCCGCCGCCGGGGCGATGGAGTCAGTGCCGGCACCCGTCCTGCCCACGCAAGACCATGCCCAGCCACCTGCCGCCTTGCGTCATGAGCCGAGCGGATCCGTGGACTCCACGGTCACAACCCCCGATCAGAGCCGAGAGAGGCGCGAAGAACCCCCCGCAGGCTCAGTCTTGCCTTCTCTGAGCAGCTCCACCTCACTCAGCGCCGAGCCAGCCGCCTTGGCAAAAGTCGATCCGTTTGCTGCACAACAGCCCTTCTCAGCACCTGCGGCACGGGCTGTCAGTACATCCAAGCCGCTGAAAGCTCTTACCTCGCAGGACACCGACTGGCAGCCGAGCACCATGCTCACAGCTGGTGACATCACCGCTACCAGCAGGCGAAGCGCCGCTCCGACCAGCGTCAGCCCTGCAGTCCGGACCAGCGCCACGGGGACCCACGAGACCCGGCCCTGGAGCACCACATCTGCTGGCTCAGCGGGCCCTGCACGCCGCCCAAGGCGGGCAGCTAGCCATGCGTTCGAAAACGCCCAAACTCGGTCTCGACGAGAGGAACGGCTCAAGGAGCTGCTGTCCAAAGCGCCCTGCTATGCCTCGCTCTTGGAGTCGTACACCCTTGCCCAGTCAGGGAAGGAGGCCTATCAGAAACGTAACATCCAGCTCTATGGACTCACTGCCCAAGAGCTCGCCGACAGAATCACTGTCGACAAGGCCGTAATGACGGCAGTGAACCTTCCGACACCGCGGTTCACGCCCGCCCACTACATCGACGCAGTCCTCGAACGGGCGCTTGGAGCTCTCAACCCCCAGGGCACCAACGTGCATGCTCTGGAGACTGACCGGGACATCATCTGGGAACTGGCCCATGACGGCCTGTCTTATCGGGACTACATCTTCGCTGACCCCGCCGTCGCATCTCTGAAGAAGCCGCGCGCACAGTGCCCTCTGCGCATCCGGGTCAACCAGCGGGTCAGCCGCATGATGGACATCCTCAAGACCATGCCCGACCTGAAGACTCAACCGTTCGAGATCATCAGCGCTTGCCTGGCCACGTACCTGCAGGCTCTCCAGTCGGAACAACCTGCCTTCGAGGAGTTCTGGAGCCGGAGTCTGGAGACTAGTTACGAGTAGGAGCCCTTCACAAGAGCTTCTGCTTCTTCGATGGCTGACTCCGCAGTCGCTCCCGGACAGCGCAGACCCTGATTGCCCCTGCTCGCCGGAGACGGCGTCCTGCTCCATCCACACTGAGGCCTGCCCGCGGGCCGCCGCCCCCCAAGTCCTTCTCTAGGGACTGAAGGGACTGTTTTCTCTAATTATTACGGCGCTAGAGCATGGATACGTACATGCGCACGCGCATGTCCCCCTGCATCAGGTTCAGTACATAATTAGGAATCTCGGTCCCTCCAGTCCCTTGCGAGGCGGCCTCTATGGCTCTGACCTGCAAAGACTCTCAGGGACTCAAAGGTCAGGGACTGACGCGAGCGTCGGTCCCTGACCCCCCAGGGGCAGGCGTCTTTGAGGGGTCGGCCTTTCTGACACGCCCAGAGGCGAGCTGCAGCGACCATGTGCTTCAGTCCCTGAGTCCCTTTGCGTCCCTGTCCGGCAGGGACCGCCCCCCGCACCAGGCTGAGTCCCCTGAGCAGGCTGAGTCCCTTGAGTCGCTCCTAAATTGGTACAAACAGTGTCCTTTAGGAAGAAACAAGCCCCGCCATAGGGATCGAAGGGACTCAAGGGACTAGCGGAGCTGATAGAAACGGATACGTGCGGGAGCTACCACAGTCCTGCGCCCACGCGGCCCTAGACTCTCTTCGAAAACACAGTCCCTTCGGTCCCTGAGATAGCATCATTCATCCTTGTGGCCTGGTGCTTTCCCCAGGGACCGAACAGATAAGAACCAGACAAGGACGACTCAGTGGCGCGCCTCGGTGACACCCGTACGCCTGCCCCCCGGGCAACGCCTACGACACCGCACGCCGTAGCTCGCTGGTGTGCTGCCCAGGGCTGGCCCGTTCATCCCCTGGCTCCCGGCCGGAAAACGCCGGCGGCAAACTGTCCCGACTGCAAGGACCGGCGTCACGACCCGAAGACGTGTCCTTGTCTCTCCGCGGGACGACCCTGCCACGGCTTCCACGCGGCTACCACCGACCCGCAGTACATCGACAGCTGGTGGACCGACACCCCTGCCTCAGGTGTGGGGGTTGCCTGCGGTCCGGCAGACCTTGTCGTCATTGACATCGATGCGCACCCGGCGCCAGTGCCGGACCGCAGGCGTTTGCTCCCAGGCATCCCTATCCCAGACGCGGTGAATCTCACCGGCCTTGCGTCGGGATTCGACACACTCGCCCTGCTGGCCGCCTTCCGGCAGGAGCCGGATCCCGCGAATGACGACACCACCCTGCGTGTGCGCACGCCTTCGGGTGGTCTGCACGTCTGGTATCGAAACCCTGACCCCGCTGTCCGGTTCCGTTGCTCAACTGGTTCAAGTACCAAGGTTGCTCTCGCCTGGCAGGTCGACGTCCGGGCCGATGGTGGCTACATCATTGCTCCCACCACGCGCACGAACCACGGGACTTACCAACCCGAGGGCCCCACCCGGATACCGGCTCCCCTGCCGAAGTGGCTGCGGACGGAACTTGTCCGCACTGGCCACGTCATAGCCCCCCGGTCACCACAGCAGTCCGGTGTCGTGGCTCACGGTCGTCGTCCCCCTAAGCCTGGCGCGGCGCACCGCGCACTCTCCGTGCTTATCTCGGAAGTCACGCAGTGTGAGACGGTGCCTGAAGGTGCTGGCTTCACTGAGAAGCTGAACCGGGCCGCCTATACCGCAGGAGGACTTGTGGCTGCTGGCCACCTCGACGAGGTCATAGCTCGCGACCTCCTGCTCGAAGCCGCCAACCGAGCTCGCCCCTGGCAGACCGTCCGCAACGAAAAGATCATGGAAGACGGCCTTTCTGCGGGGGCCGCCCGCCCGTTCCATCTCGAAGGACGTTCATGAGCAGCGCCGAGAGCACACCGCGCTTCGACGCACATGCTGCCGCTCAGCAGATGCTCGACTTTCAGGCCGCGGAACGATCCGCCGCCTTGCTGCCTGCCCAGGCTTCACCCGCTGCACTCCCCGCGAGCTGGCAGTCGGACGGGGAACTTCCGCCATCTCTCACCGACCGCGGCAACGCCCGGCTGTTCATCAAGCTGTACCGTGACCAGTTCCGCCATGTCGAAGGCCTCGGCTGGTTTGCATGGGACGGCTACCGCTGGAAGCGGACCGGAGGAGAGAAGGCCGCGCTCTGGGCAGCCGGTGAGATGGCTGAGGGTATGCCCGAAAGCGACCCGCGGGGTCTGTTCAGCGATCGAGAGCTGTTGCTCCACAAGAAGCGGACTCTGTCCACCACCGGCATGAAGGCGCTCTTGGTTCAGGCCAAGGCATCCCCAGACCTCTCAGTTGACCCCGACACCCTCGACGGCGACCCATACGCCCTGTGCACTCCCGCAGGTGTCGTCAATCTGCACACTGGCCAGCTACGGAAACCCGACCCAACCCGCGACTTCCACTCCCGTGCCACCAGCGTCGCCCCTGAAAAGATGGAGACCCCCCGTTGGCACCGCTTCCTGGCCGACACGTTCGGTGAGGAAGCCGAAGGGCGGGAGATGATCGATTTCCTGCACCTCCTCCTGGGCTACTCGGTCACGGGTGATGTCGGCGCGCAGGTCCTTCCGTTCCTCCACGGGCAGGGCAAGAACGGAAAATCGGTCCTGCTCGATACGATGATTCAGATCCTGGGCGATTACGCGGATGCGGCTCCGCCCGGCTTCCTCATGGACCGCGGCGCCTTCTCCGAGCACTCCACCGAACTCACCGAACTCCACGGTCGCCGGCTGATCGTATGCAGCGAGCTCAAGCCCAACGACAAGTTCGACGAAGCCCGTGTCCGACTTCTGACCGGCGGAGACAAGATCAAGGCCCGCCGGATGCGGCAGGATTACTTCTCCTTCACCCCCACTCACCACCTCTGGCTACTGGGCAACCATCGGCCAGAGGTGTCCACAGGAGGCTTCGCCTTCTGGCGCCGCATCCGACTGCTGCCTTTCGAGCGCGTCGTTCCCGACGAACGTAAAATCGACAACCTCGCCTTCGAACTCGTCCGTGACGAAGGTCCCGGCATCCTGCAGTGGCTGATCGAAGGAGCGCGCCGCTATCTCACCACCCGCGACCCCCTAGAGGGACCCGACCGCGTCCGTATCGCCACCACGGCCTACGCCAATACCGAAGACCACATCGGCCGTTTCATGGCGGAATGCTGTACTCGCGATACCGACACCCAGCCGGACCTCCGCGTCGAACAGGGTCTTCTCTATACGGCCTACAGCTCGTGGTGCGGTGCGGGCGAAGGCATCCGCCCCGCCAGCCCGCGTGCCTTCGCCACCCGAGTCCGCCAGGAAGTCGGCCTCGCCTCACCAACCGACATGATCAAGTCCAACGGCCGAAAGTATTATCCCAACATCGCGTTGGTAGTGAACGAATGACTACATACCGTTCAGTATGGCGGACACCGCACCGCTCGGCCTACACCTCCGCCGAAGGCACCTCTAGGATGAACACCAGGCCCCCGCTTACGGCGGCCCTGACATCGCCGTCAGACATCAGCCGGTGTGTGGGTACCACCGCGCGTACACACCAGGACTGGCACGGCCACACGCTAACCAAGGAGGGGCTGCAGCCATGAGCTCGCTGTTGACCGAGGGCGATCTCACCCACGAGGCACGCGTGGTCTGGCTGGAGAACCTCGATGACTTGGACTACGTCCGCCAGGCCCTCGATAAAACCAAGCGACGCAACACCAGACCACCCTACGAGCGAGACGGCCGCATGGTTGGCTACGCCCAGCTCGACGATCAGGCTGAACCTGACCCCGACAGCGGGCTCTACAAGCGTCGCGTTTTCTTTCTGCTTCCGCACGACCGCGACAGCCTGCCCCACGGCCTGTACCGCGAAGGTGCCCCAGGAGAAGCTGTCGACCCCCGCACCATCGAGCCTAAAAAGCCGGGCGCGAAGACGCCTCGGTCCCAGAGTGGGCCCGCGGCCATAGCGTCTGTCACCCCGTGAGGTGAGCTGCGCCATCGGCTGAAGGCTCACGGTGGCGGTGTCGGCGCCAGCCGGCGTCAGTGCCGGACACCATGGCGGACCTGAGGCCCTGGCCTTGGGGCGGCAGGGCTGGGGAAGGCGCCATGCCGTTTACCCGCTCGCACTACGCGGGCTCTTTCAGCACCGCCCATGCGCGACCGCGCACGCAAACCGTTCCTCGTGCTCCTGACAGTGCTTCATTGCGCTCTACCACGCGCCGAGTTCTGTGAGGGACCCTCTCTTGACGTGTTAGCCATTGGTTCGAGTTTCAAGAAAGGTAGCCTCACGCTACGACAGCTGTCGCCCCTCTTTCTCGGACGCTTGTGATAATGTGGCGCAGCTCGGATATATTGCTCGGCTGACCTCTGGAGCAAGCGTAGGCTAGCCGAACCCCGGGGGAGTGTGGCGGAACTGGCAGACGCGCCGGATTCAAACTCCGGTGCCTTATGGCGTGAGGGTTCGAGTCCCTCCACTCCTACTCCATTGCATCTACTGACCGATTGCCCCAGCGGGCTTCTCTTTTCTTGGTGAGGCTTAGCCATCCAGAGAAGCGAGCGGCGGACTCTGGCGCGGCTGGTGACCTGATCTTTCTTCCTCTGCGGCGTACCTCTGTGTGCGCCTGGACTGGCTACTGACCTGTGCAATTACCGGTGGTCACCCATCCTTCATTCGGGACATAGTCCAGCCGGTGGCTGGGCACGCTCCCTCAGGACAACAACACCCCGAAACCAAAGGTAAAAAAATAGCTTAAAAGATGCGGTTGGCTTAGATGGTCAGCCATGTGGTCGGCTTGTCCGATTGTGATGGAAGGGGGCCGGTGCGTCGGTGAGCGCGAACATAAGAATCGCCGCTACTCAAGACATGTTGTACCCGATACGGTGAACTTGTCGCGTAATCCAGTGGGTCTCGGCCCTTAGGTGTGCGCCTGGACGGTAAGTTGATGTCTGCCCAATTTTCCATCGGAGTTGAGGGGGAGACACCTTGGAGAGCAGATCACACCGGGGTCCTGACCGCCGACCAGGCCTCACGGCAGGGGAAATCGCCCAGCTGTCAGGTACGGTCACACGCCCCACGGTGGCTTCGGTCGCAGCAACCGCTGGAGTCCCGGGGCATGCAGTCCGCAGGGGGATCTCCCAGGAGAACGGACGACGGATGGCCGCTGCCATGTCCGTTGGACTGTTGACCGAACGGTCCGCGCGATTCATCGCCGAAGATCCCCAGGCGGTCATCAGGGCAGCGCAGGAACTTCAGAGCCTGGTGTGGGAAATCATGCGCGCCAGACTCGAGGATGGGAACCACGATGCAACGGCTATTGCTTAGCTGAGAAGGGCACCGACCCGTCGCACCTCCGCCAAGAAGCATGTCGGGTCGGCGCCAACCAGATAGTTCGTCAATCGGGCCATGTTCGCTCATCGGCCGCAAACGTGACGAACGCACTGCTAGGAGAAAGAGAATACCCATGTCTGCGGTAACTCGGTGGAGCCGACACCCAAGTCTCCATAGGGTCGTCTCCACCTCCTCTCCGCCCAACGACGGAGCTCCACCTGCTCTGACGGCCATCCCCGGCTCAATCGGGTGGTGGTACGCAGTCCCCACACAACGTCAGAAGGGCGGCATCTGGAATGGACGTGAAGATCACGCAGGGCAAGTCCTGTCCTGGTGCCCAGAGGTCCTTGCCAGGCTTACAGCACTCAATGCCGATGGCGCTTGCTGCGGGCAGCACTATGTAGTTCGCGTGAACCAGCAGTTGGCTCTCCTCTCTGACAGGGATCTTCCAGAGGGCAAGGGCTGGGAACAGTTCACGACGATCGATCTCTGGGAATCCCTCGCGTTCAAGGACCTCCTGACCGAGATCGTGCAGGCCCAGGCGCAGCAGCTCCCCCGGATCGTGTTCTGGGAGGGGGATCAGTGACGACAACCCAAGTCCGCCTCGGAGGCAGTGTGTCGGTAGCGCCCCGGCATGTGCGGGGCATCGAGGGAGGACCTCTCTCGACCGGGACCGTGGGATACCTTCACCAGCACCCCGGTGAACCTGGCCACCGGAACGGTGACCCCACGCCGCAGCAGTCACTGCAGGACACGGCAGTCCCTCCAGGCCGGCCAGTCATCGGGTCCGCCGGCTGGTACTACGAGGCCAATGACGATCACGGCACAGTCTGGAAGGTCAACCGCGGTAAAGAAGGCGGCTGGGACGTCGTTCTGGACTGGGCACCGTATGTCTCCGAGCGCCTGGTCCTGATCGGCGAGGACGGAAAGTCCGCCGGCCGTTACTACACCATCACCATCGGTGCGGACACCCTCACCAAGAGCCTGTCGGACCTGCGCACGGCCGATGGCTGGAACGACTTCAGCGATGACAGCGGTGCTGCTTCGCGCGCTATTCGCGAAGTCCTCATCAACATCATCACCGACCAGGGCAAGCGCCTTCCCCGTACGCCCGTGGTGGCTCACACCGGCTGGCACCGTCTGCCCGACGTTGGTCTGACCTACGTGTACGCGGACGGCCGCAGCTATCCAAGCGGCCGCTCCGTTCGCGTCATCGGTGCGCCGGAGTCCGTACGGCAGGCCGCAGTCCCCCTTGAGCGCGCCGCGACGGACGCCGAGTGCCGACGGGCAGTCGCCGACATCGCCTGCCACGGCTGGGCCTCCCTGATGGCGCTGGCAGTTGGCGCGCGTTCCCTTGCGTACTCACTGCGTCCGGTGTCGGCGGCATTCGTCCTTGACGCCGCACCCAACTCGGGCAAAACCTCGGCCGCCAACACCGCTCGCAGCCTCCTGCTCACGCCACGGCCCCATGCCTGGCCACCTGTCCCCACCAAGGGCATGAGCAGTACCGCCACGGACATCGAGTGCGCGCTCGACTTCGAGGGGGACATGCCGACGCTCCTCGACGACATCCCTCTCACCAGAGCCTCGTCCGCTTCGCAGGTGCGTGAGATGGAGAAGAAGCTCGAACTTGTCATCCGCGCGGCAGGAAACGCGACAGAGATCAAGGGGCGTCGCAACCGCGACCTGACGGCCAAGCCAGCGAACCGAGTGCGGTCCATCCCTGTCATCGCCGCCCAGATGCTCCCTGCCACCATGCAGGAGTCCTTGTACCGACGTTCGGTCGTCATCTACCTTTCGCGGGACGGCGGCGAGGTCGACTGGCGCTGGTACAAGGCCGGGGGAGGACAGAGCCTCACTGTGCCCCTTCGCACCATTGGCGACAAGGTCATTGCTCATCTGCATGCTTTGCCGGACGCCGACGGCTACCTCGCGGATCTTGAGAGGAGGGCTTTCGAACAGCTCGGTGCCCACGTGGAAGCAGTGCTGCCGGAGCCGGGTGACACGATGGACGGCGTCATCACCGCCGCCGCCGGCATGCTTTCCGGCCTTGGTCTCGTCGCAGCCGTCACAGAGATGAGCATGTCCGAGCTCGTTGACGTCGTGGCAGCTCCGCTCGCCGCGTCACTCGTTCGGCAGGCGGCATGCATGGAAGCGCAGAGCACCGCCCAGGACGGGGTGGCGACCGCGGTGGGAGAAGTCCTGCGCAGAGCATTTTCCCGTGGGCGGCTGCACATTCGCGACGAAAAGGGTGTCGTGCGACCCGCCGTCGACGGTCAGGTCGAGCAGGATCAGGGCCTGGCCCGGAGGCGTGACGGCAGCGGATGGGAAGGCAAGGGGCCCGCGGCGTACTGGCTGCCTCAGCGCGGTCCGGCGCTGGGCATCACCACGAAAAACCTCAACATGCTGCTCAAGGCAAGCGGAGATTCCCGAGTGAACTGCTACGTCGACCGTTCCTTGCCTGATGCTCTACTCCAGGCCGACGCGATCCTGCGTAACACCAGTCAAAAGGACCGGGTCGCCTCGCACCGTGTGCGTGTTGGTACAGAGAATCTCCGCCTCCTGCTCCTGAAGCCGGAACTGATCTGGGACTTCTGAAGAAGATCAGGGCCCGCTTCCACCCGGCCGGGCCTGTTGACGAGCGACCTGGTCGCACTGGCCGTTCTTGCGTCCTGGGCATGACGAAGGCAGCACTGATCAGTAACATGTGGGTTGCTCCGGCCGCCGTACGGGGCGCAGCAGGGCCCCTTCCCAGCTTGCGGGTATGGGGCCCTGTTCCCACTTCCGGGGGGTTACGGGCGCCGGGTGAATCGGACTACGCCGAAGGTGACGCCGATCATAATGTTCACGATCGCCCAGAATACGATGACCAGGCCAACGCCGAACGCCGTGCCCAAGTTCTGGGCTGTATTGCAGTCGTGTTGACTTAGCATACCGCAGTGGTGTGGCGTTCCTGCACCTGTGCGGGCACCTCCGACAATCCATAACAGAAAAGTTACCTGTACAACCAGGAAGACCCAGAAGAACCACCGGCGGCGCATCCTGGGCGCACCCTGGACATCCTGCATAGGTGGGGCGGGCGGGGTCTCGTCGGAGTCCCGCCGGTGCCGGCCCTTGGTATTCACTCATGCTCCCTTAGCTCCGCTCGCCCTTGTGAGTAAATGCGTCCAGAAGGCGCGACGATGGATCCGCCAGACGCATACATTATCGAGGATCCGCCGTAGCGGCTCAGGTAGTCGATTATTCTGCTCGGAAGTGTCAGGCATCGTACGCTCCATGATCCGCCTGTGCTCGAAGGTGGTGACATTTGAATGAGGACGCACCTGGTCTCGGACATACTGGCGTTTCGTCGTGTCCGGGGCAGCGGTAGAGGTTCTGATATTACTACCGCCTTTTCATCCGACTTGCTTATGGCAGCTAGGCGCAGCGTGTCGGCTATCAAGCGCCCCCTCGTCGACCAGGCTTCCGTCTGCCCTCCGCGCCGGACAACCGCACCTACACGTCGGACTCTCCGCAGCCAGTGCCACGGCGTCGTCGGACTTCTGTCGGCGGTCGTCCCTGGTGTACGGTGACTTGGAGGGCGTCACCAGGAGCGCCCGGCTGTGAGACAGACCGCTTGTCTGACGGATGTAGATGCGGGCCGAAAAGAGCTGACGTCGGAGACATCGGGCGTTCCTTCGGCCAAGGCTGTTGAGTGAAGCCAGATCCGAACGCTGTGTCCGTGCACATGGGCCTCGGAATCCCCTGATTACGCGGGCGGATCATGGTCGTCCGGCAGGCTGGCCAGAGCGTGCGCCTCGCCGTATCGATGCACGCTCTGATGGTCGCCCGGAATCCGGTGAGACAGGTCTTGTGCGAGGCAGTGCGCAAGGTCGTCAGGTCCTGTGAGGGGTCCGACGGCTTCGGTGTAGTCCAATAAATGTCGCAGGGCATGCAGCTCGCTGGTTCTGATAGGCAGGAAAAGGATCCTGTCATCTCCAGATCGCAGTGCCTTCAGAACGCGGTCACGGTAGGCGGCTCCCTGCGCCTCCACGAAGCGGTATTCGTAGTTGACATGGGCAAGCGGACTGTGGCTCGGTCCCGGAGCATACCTCAGGAAGTCGGCTGTCAGTTCGTGGAGTTGGTCGCATGCAGCTCGGTAGAAGGGACGCTCTTCGCTTCCTGCCGTGTCCGGGGCGACGCGAACAGCAGAGACGAAAGCGGCCACTCGTTCGGGAGAGGGCAACAATCCGGCACAAAGCCACCGTGTGTACTCAGAAGAATAGCTAGTGCTCGTGGGCTCCGGGATGGTCCGATAACACCACCCTGATCTGCCGTGCCAGTGGAGGAACGACTCTGAAGAACGGTCAAGGCTTACCTGAAAGGCCCTGTTGAAGTGAATGCTGCCCTCGACATCGTCGCCGCTGATCTCGTCCTCGCGGTAAGCGGCGTAGGCATAAAGAGAGCTGACGGGGTGCCCGTCAGAGAGCAGCCGTTCTGCCACGGCGGCCATGTAGTGACCGACTCTCGATTCCAACTTGCTCTTGAGCTCTCTCCATCCCGAGTTCTTCGTGGCCTCAATCATGGAGCCCTCCTGCCATGCGTCCGGTCGATCGATGAACGGGCAGTCCGAGCGAGGCACTGCGAGCGCCTTTGGATTGTGGGTCTTGCCCCTCGCTGGTGGCGGCGGTCGCGGTGCGAGATCGGCGATGGAGCCGGCCACGGGCCGGGGAACGTGTCGACCAGGCTGGTGGCGGTGTTGTTCCGCCCAGGGCGGGGTGTGAGTTCACTGACAGCACTTTCATGCTCGGCACACGTGTGCAAGATCAGCCGTCGCGCCCATGTCAGCGCGCGTGGCGTCCGCTTCGGTCCGCAGCCCGACCAAGCTCGGGCGCAGGCCATCGAGAATTTGCTGCAGGTTGAGGCTGCTGGAACGAGGAGTTCATGGCTCTGAGGCGCCGCGCGGGGCAACCTCCATCATCACCTGGGCGCTGAAGACGCGCGAACCCCCGTTGTCACCGCCCTCGGGAGCTCCGGACGTGACGCCGGGACCACTCCACCATGTGACACCGGTGTCTCACATGGCGTTGAGAAGCGAGAACTGCCCGAGGACAGCTGGCGCTGCAGAGAAATGGCAGTGCCCCGACCGGGCGCGCGTGCCCGCACCGCAGCCTGGCAATGGAACCATTACGTCGAGCCGAAGGACATGGGATCATGTTGTAGGAAGCCACCGTCAGAGCCGAACCTTCCAGCGGGTGATACGGCAGTCCACGACTGCTGGAACCGTGCCTTGGCAAAACAAGATGGTCATACTCGACACGTCTTGGGGGGATCCCCTCAATTCCCTCATGAACGGACCAACGCGTCGCAGACCCCACGGTTACGAGCCAACCGCTATAAACTTTCGGCCTCGCCGAAGATCGCCAATGGCATATGCCCATATATCCCTGCGGATTGCATATGTCGCGAATCGATGTCGGCGTTGGAGGTCCAACTGTGCGGATCGCGCGGATGATCCCGGAATAAATCGACAAATCCATGTCAGCGCAGACCCCCGGCGGTCAGGGAGAAGGGGCACCCGTTACGACCCAACGGTCCGGGGCACGAATTCCAACCTTGCCCCTCAATGGGTTTCCAAGGGGGCGAGTCAGCACGCCATCTTGCCTGCGCGGCGGCGGCGCACGATGCCAATGCCGAAGGCGCTCACTGCTGCGCTGGTGGCCGCGCCGACGGGCGGGTCGATCAGCGGCACGGCAATCACCTTGGTGTTGGCGGCCGTGGTGTTGTTCTCCGGCTTGGGGTCGGGGTCGTTACCCCAGACGGTGACGACGTTGTCCAGTCGTACGCCTCCAGACCTGGATCGGGGGACAGTGCCCGTCACGGTGACGGTGGCACTGCCCCCGACTGCCAATTTCCCACCGGTGCAGGAGAGTTGACCCCCGAAGATCTTGCAGCCCGGGCCGGAAGCGGCCGGGTGTCGCATGCCCTTGGGGAGGGTGTCCTTGACAGTCCAACCCGACGACTCGGCCGGGCCACTGTTGGCCACCTTGATGTCGTAGCTCATCGAGCCACGTGCGTCGACCTGAGTCGGATTTACCTTTGCCACTGCCAGGTCCGCAGGTGTCACGAAACATGCGGCCGCGTCGACAGCTCGAGTGGCGGCCACTCTCTGTGAGGACAGCACCACGAAGGTGGGTGCGGCCCTGCGCGGGTTCTTCACGGCGATGCGGTACAGAGGGCCGCCGTTGCCGAAGAACCCCAGATCATTGTTTCCGTAGGTGAAGGCGCCCCTCACCCCCTTACTGTGGGACAACGGCGCCGGGCTGGTGAGGGTCGACACTCCTCCGGTAGAAGGATTGACGCGCTGAACTTTGCCGTGAGCCGTCACAGTCCAGAAATACCCGGCAGAATAGGTGAAATCGCCCGCACCTTTACCCAGTGGGGAGCTCAGCTGGGTCCTGGAGAGGACTCTCCGTTTTCCTACGTCGATCTTGTATAAGGGGGTCTTGCTTCCCGTAACGTAGAAGTGTCCCTTGGCATCGAACGCACCGATGTGGTAGCTCGGCCCGCTGGGCAGGCCGGCGATGGCACCGAGATCGGTGACTGAACCGGCTTTGTTGATCCGCAGCAGGTGATCGGTGTTGCGGTTGATTGCGAAGATGTACCGGGTTTTGGGATCTACGCCGCTCGCGTTATAGCCGGGGCCGGCTGGCCCGAGCTTGGAGAAGGCGATGATTCCCGGCCTTTCCGTGCCCTGGTAGAGCCTGACCGCGGTGGTAGACCCAGCGGGCTGGAAGATCTGCCCGTCACACGCGAATCCATCCGGAGCCGTCACCATGGCCTGCGGAGCGCCCACCAGCCCCAGCGCGGCCTCAACCACGCCGCCGACCGAGAGTGTGAGCGCTACCAGCAGCAGTCGCTTGGTGAGTTGCCTGTTCATCTGTCTTGCCTCACCTGTCTGTTCTAAAGGGATATCTGCGTTTACGAGCATGTTGTCCCTTTAGCGTGACGAACGGGTCATCTGAACAGGTGACGCCTCATGAACTGCCGACTTTGTGGGAGAAGGTCAAGGGGGTCAAACGGCTGGTACTGGGAAGAGTTCCTGGGGGGTTCGGAGGGCCTTGGGCCTCGTCAGTTCACTGCGGAATTAATCATGATGCTGCACCAGACCCATCCGGCATCGTTGACGCCCCAGGCATCCGCGATCGCGTCGACGAGCAACAAGCCACGGCCGTGCTCCTCGAGGGAGCCCGGTGCGCGGGCCGTCAGCGCGCTCACCGGCCCACCCCACGCCTGGATCCTCACCTCACTGGCCGTGCAGGACAGACGCACGCCAATCGTGTGCCCGGAGCCGTGCCAGATCGCGTTGGTGACCAGTTCAGTCAGCAGCAACAGGGCGGGGTCGATGCAGTGCTGGGGGAGCCCCCAACCCCGTAACTTCGCGTCGCAGATGCGCCGGACCTCGCCGACCTGCGCAAGGTCCCTGGGCGCGGGAGTCGCACCCGGTTCCACCGGTGTGCGCAGAAAGCCGAAGGCCATTCCAGCGCCAAACGGCTCGTCCCTCGCGGGCTGCGATACCTGTTCGGTCTCTCCGGGCGGGGGAGAAGTCGTCATCTCTGTCCTCCTGTCCGGGCGTTCGGCGTTAAGTCTGGCCTGCCGTTCGGTGCGCCGGCCGCGCGGCGGCATGACATCTCTCGTAAGGAAGCAGTAGCCGGGTAACTCGTGTCGGGGTTCGTCGGATGCCGCGCGACTGTTAGCACTCCGACGGCACGTGAATGCGACGAACACCGCTCAGCGCACCGCGATTGAGGGTGGATGCCGAACATAGAAGGCTCCAACGAGCAGGGAGAAGAGGATTACCCAACATACGCGGCCTCTATAGGAGAAACGGCGGTAATTCAGCAAACAACTTCGTCGTGTCAAGTGTCACCGCTTTAGTGCAGAAGCGGCAGAGGCCCCTGGGATGTCATCCCGTGGACCTCTGCCGTGATCAGCCCCTGGCTCAATCACAAAGAGCTTCAGCACCGCCCGGCACACGCCGACCGACACCCGCCAGTGCGCCTTCCGGTACGCCGTTGCGCAGCCACTGCAGCGCCGTAGGGGTGAGTATCCCGTTCCCGTGTACCAAGGGAACGTTCTGCTGCAGCATAAGCGTCACCATGGCCTCAACCTTGAGAGGGAGCCCAAGATAAGCACGTGCCAGGCGGCGGCAGGTCACGTCCTGGGCCAGGCCACCGGTGATTGCGCTCCAAGAGCGGATCACCGGACGCCTGGCATCAAAAAGCCCAACCCTCGACATAGAGCAGTCCCGAGGAGAAGGCCACGTCCACCTGCTGCCTTCACCGCTGAGGCAGGGGTGAAGAGACGTCCGCAGTCCAGGAATAACTCTGCAGTACACGAGTATCGAGCATCTGATAAGCGGGGGAGCTGGCCATATGCTTGCGACTTGCGGCGGAGGAACTCAAGAAACGGCCTGAATGAACCTCTTTCATCCTGTGCTGGAGGGTGAAATGGGCTGGTCAGCGGGGGTGGTGACGAGGCAGGGCCCCTCGTCGTTGGCGTGGTGATTCCAC